>CAZDMI010000026.1:0-14931 GCA_964506635.1 uncultured Thermotogae bacterium | reverse complement strand
TTCCCGATTCACCCCTGGTAGAAGGCCTTATACCTGATTTTTCCGGCGACGATTCTTTGCTCCAGCTGATCGCGGAAAGCGGCATGGAAGTGGTTGGCCACAACATAGAAACTGTGGAAAGGCTGACTCCGGAGGTTCGGGACCCCAGGGCAGGTTACCGGCTCTCGCTTTCCGTCCTGGAAAAAATTAAGGAATTCGATCCCGATCTGGTAACGAAGTCCTCGATAATGCTGGGTCTTGGGGAAGAAAGGAACGAGGTAATAGGCGCCATGGAGGACCTGAGAGAGGTCGGTGTCGATATAGTCACTCTGGGCCAGTACCTCAGACCTTCGGAAGACCAGCTATCGGTAGAGAAATTCTGGGAAACTTCCGAGTTCACGGAGCTGGGGGAAATAGCAAGAGATCTTGGCTTTTCGGGGGTAGTATCCGGTCCATTCGTTAGAAGTTCTTATAAGGCTAAAGAGACATACCTGAAGGCAATAGAGGGTTAGGTGGAGCCCTGTGGGGAGTAAAAAATTGTTGAGAACGATTCAGGATCTGGAATTGAGGGCTCCTGCGGTGAACATCGCTCTGGAGGAAGCAATAGGTAGGTCGGTTGCTTCCGGAACAGCACCGCCGACGCTCAGGTTCTGGCGAAACGAGAGCGCGGCCATAGTTGGAAGGTCACAGGCTGCCGGAGAAGAGCTGGATCTTACAATGTGTCGTGAGCTGGAACTCCCTGTTGTCAGGCGACCGAGCGGTGGTGGCACAGTTCTTCACCATGAAAATAACTTAAATTATTCCCTTTACCTACCTGAGGCCGGGTCAGGTGGAGTCAGAGAAGAATCCATCAGGCTGTCCAGGCCCGTTGCTTCCACCCTGGAAAACTTAGGTATTCCGGTTAGGGTTAAACCAAACGGTTTGTTCGTCGGAAGAGAAAAAATAGGGGGCACGGCCCAATCAAGGCGCTGGGGTTTGCTTCATCACGGTACTCTCCTGCTTGAAGACGGGGAGGTAATGCGCTCGATGGAGACCCTGTTGCGGGCACAGCAGGGTTATTACGATCAAATAAATCATCAGCTCCCTTCCAAACCTTCCGCCGTATCAAATCTGAGAGAGCTCGGTAAGGGTAAAGTCGGGAAGGAAGAGTTAATTCGGAGCCTGCGAGAGGAGTTTGCGAGAAGGCTTGACATGACACCCGTAAGTGGTAGCGTATCGGACGATGAGTGGAGGCGAGCGCTGAATTTATCCGGCAATAAGTATTCTTCCGGCGATTGGACTTTCAGGTTTGGCGACAGGATTGAATTATCCAAATAATCTTATAGCAAAATTGTGGTGATAAGGGTGAAAATAAAGAGTAGGGGTTTGTTTCTGATTGGATTGAGTTTATTGTTGGTTCTCTCTTTCGTCTCCTTACACGGGCGTCAAGCAACCGGTTCGGACCAGGCTAGTCTAGGTTTTTCGCTCGGCGAGGTATTGCTTCGCTGGAGGCTGGTTTCTTCTGGCGTGGTTACCCCTGAGAGCCAGTCGGGGGAAGAAGAGTTAACCGGCGCCTTGAACCGGCTCAAAAGCTCGCTTAAGGATACCGGTTTTCCTCAGAAAGCAGTTAACAGGGTAAAACCGCTGGGTGATAAGTTAAGTGCAGCGAAAAGCCGTTCTCTCTGGTCAATTCAGCTGGGGTACTGGAGTTTTCGTCAGGTTGGTTCCTCAGTTGTACTTTCTGGTACAGAAATAGGATCGATCAGCGAAGAGGCACGGTCCCAGTCTTACCCTTTTCTGGAATTTCCGGACGGGGGAGCCAGGGCAACCGTGGATATCACGGAGAAATCGCTCAAGACTGGGTCGGAAAACTTCACAGTCGAGTTATGGGTAAACCCCGTCGATAACGTCTCGGGTACCCTGCTCGAAATTTCTGACTGGAGTCTGGTTCTGCGGGATAACGGTCTGGTAGTGGAGTTGCCTCAGGGGTCCGTTTCCGGTACGGAACTAACTGCAAATACCTGGACGCACGTGGCCCTGGTGACCAACGGGGAAAAAGTTACGGTCTACCAAAACGGCCTGAAGTCGGTTGAGTCGGAACTTTCGGATCCACTGGAAACTGCAGGAAAGCTGGAACTCGGCGGTGGTTTTGTCGGAAAACTGGACGAGCTCAGGTTGAGGTCGAAGGTGATCAGCCCGGCAGGTATAAGTTTTGACCGTCCGCTGGATTATCTACTCGGTTTCCCCGTTATCAGCTGGGTTAACGAAAACTTTGAATCGGGTGACCAATGGAATTTTTACGCAGGATTTCTGGTTTCCAGCCTTGCGGTGAAAAGCTCCAGCGAAGTCGCCGCGGTCCAACCGAAAAACCTTTCCGATGCTTCGGAGTTCCTGCTCGGGAAGATAGAAGACGTCCCCCGGCCGCCGGAAGGTCTGCCGGCTTCCGTCGTGGATGAGATCAGGCAGCTGGGAAAACTGGGTAAAAACGACGAGCTTTCCGACGCGAACAAGAGTAAGGTTGATGAGATACTGGCGGAATTGATCAATTATCTCGGTCTGAGTTGATCTTGGCGCCTTTCCACCAGCGGATGAGTTCGTTCAGGGTTCCGTCTTTGTCCCGCTCTTGCAGGTTATCTGCTATTTCCCGGGCCGAATCCGTTTTGAGCAATGGGATCGTATTGTCAAACCATTCTTTAGCACCGTCGTTACCACTTTTTACATAGACTATTGCCTGAAAGATTAGGTCCAAAAGATCCGCATCTCGTGCCAATTTGTTAATCTCGCCCCCCTCTTCCGGGTCCTCGTACAACTCTTCCATGGAGGTCTTTATTTGGTCCGGAAGCTTTGCTATTTGATCCTTGATCACATCGGACGAAAGGTAGTTCCCTCTGTCAAGATACTTTTGCGCCAGCCAATCCAGGTCTCCCGTCCTCGTCTCTGCAACGTCATGAAAGAGACAGTAACCAGCCACCTGATAGGGGTCGAGCCCTTCCATCTCGGCAAGGAGAAAACCTATGGCCGCGGTGCTGAAAGAATGTTCCGCGACAGTTTCCGGGTCTTTGATCCCCAGCTTGAGCCAGCCAGTTCGTGGCGTCCTTTTTAATTGCCCGAGTTCAAATATAAATTCAGTTAGGCCGTTCAAATCTTTTTCTTCCTGGGTCAATTTTTCCTCCCGTGATGAAGTTAGCTGCTTTTGACTCCGACTCAAAAATTTCATTGAAGGATTAACGATACCCTGGGATCGAACAGGGTTAACAAACAATTATGCCCTTCCACCTTGTTGGCTTGCAAACGGAGCCGAGACCGGTAAATTTAGGAACGATTTTTCGATAATCCGGAATAATTATGTGGAAAACTTGAGACGGATTTTAGTCCATCTGGTGACAGCTTTCCTTGTGGGGTTCGGCCTCTCGGGGGATCATTTAAATCCTTGGAACGATATAGGAGAGGAAAAAGTTAATGCAAAAAGCTAAAAAACTTTTCGTCGGAAGCCTGGTACTGTTTACCCTCTTCTGGATAGGTGCTGGTGAGGTTGACCAGAGGACTTTCGTAAACATTACCAGACCCGGTTCCGGAAAAACTCAGGGCAAAACGCGCGCCGTCAGGGGAGTATACCTCCATTCACGTGCTATTAACGTCAAAAACACTCAGAACTGGATAAATAAGTTAAAGGAGAACGAGTTGAACGGGGTCGTGATAAACGTAAAAAACGTTTCCGGCGAGGTTACGTACGATTCGGATGTCCAGCTGGCAAAAAGCATGGGAGCAGTTACGGGCCGGCTGGAGCTTAAAAAAATTATCAAAAAACTCCATGAAAACGGGGTTTACGTTATTGCGAGATTGACGTGTTTCAAGGACCCCGTCCTTGCGGATCACTGCTGCAGCGGGGGAAACTGGGCGGACCCCTCCGACTCGATGGCTCAAAGGTACAACATCGAGCTGGCGAAGGAAGTCGCCGAATTCGGTTTTGATGAAATCCAGCTTGATTACATTCGTTACTCGGACGGCCCGGGCGAGATAGGCGGCAACTACAAAAAAAGGAGCAGGATAATAGCGAATTTCGTCGAGAAAATGAGAAGGTCGTTGCCGTCTCAGGTAAACCTGTCGGCTGACGTATACGGAAGAACCATGTGGGATTGGAACAGCAAGAATAAGGATCCTATCGGACAAAACCTGGAGTACCTGGATGAACCGACGGACTTCCTGTCACCAATGATTTATCCTTCCCACTACACCAATCCCGATCTGGTTTATAACCCGGGCAAGCTAATAGAACTCTCGATGGAAACGGGGATGGAACGTGTTTCAGGTGAGTTCAGACCGTTTATTCAGGGTTTTGATAGGGCGATGCCTTCCGGGGTAAGTTTGGTCGAATACATCCGAGCGGAGCTCAGGGCGCTGGAAAGGGTGGGCGTAGAAGGGTATCTCGTCTGGAACCCGACATCTAACTATAGCGCTCTCTGGCAAGCTCTTGAGAGCCCGGGAGGGAAGTAACTAAAATAGTAAAACCCCGCCAGTTACGGCGGGGTTTTGAAGTACTCTTTAAATCTGAACTTCCTTGATTTAATCCTGGTCTTCGTCTTCCTCTCCGTTTGAGTTAAGAGCTTCGTGTATCTCTCTTATCTTGGCGTCGGCTCGAGCAAAGACAGTACCATCCTCGTATTCTCCGTCCTTTAACTCGGCACCGGCGGGCGTGTCAGTTAGTATTTCCAGTCCTTCGCTCACTGTTTTTACCGGATAAATATGGAATTCGCCTGCCTCGACGGAGTCAATTACTTCGTCTTTTAGCATCAAATTGTCAACGTTTTCCTCGGGAAGAATTACTCCCTGGTCGCCGGTAAGACCCTGCTGCTTGCAGACTTCGTAGAAACCTTCGACCTTCTCCTTTGCTCCGCCTATCGGCTGAATTTCGCCTTTTTGGTTGACGGAACCTGTAACTGCGATTCCCTGGTTGATTTCGAGGTCGGCAAGTCTGGAAATTATCGCGTAGAGTTCAGTGCTGGAAGCGCTGTCCCCATCTATCTTCGAGTAACTCTGTTCGAACGCGAGATTAGCCGTCAGCGATAAAGGCTTGTCGTAAGCGAACTTCTGCCCGAGGTATCCCTTCAGGATCATCACGCCTTTGGTATGGGTGTTACCAGAGAGGTCCGCTTCTCGGTCAATATTGACTACGCCCTCCTTCCCCGCGTATACGTTGGCGGTAATCCTTGCTGGTTTTCCAAAGGTGAAGTCGCCGGTATCTAGGACCGACAGGCCGGTTATCTGGCCGACCTCTTCACCCTTAATGTCTATAAATATTTTTCCCCTGTCGATGTACTCCTGAATTTTGTCCTTGAAGAGCCCTCTTCTTTCGAACTTTTCTTCCATGGCCTTTTTTACATGGTCACTATCTACGGATTCATCTCCATCCTTTTTCGCCCAGTAGCTGGATTCCTTTACGAGTTCGGTGATCTCGCTGAATTTCGTCGAAAGCTTTTCCTTGTCTCTGGCCATCTCGGAGGTATACTCGACTACTTTTGCTACACCAGAAGAGTCGAAGTGTTTCACTTCGGAGTTATTCTCGGCCTGGTCGTTTATGAACCGAGCAATTTTATGTTCTTTTGGTTCTTCCCAGTCCATTTCGTTATCGAAGTCCGACTTGACGTTGAATAGCTTCTGAAAGTCCTCTTCGAAGTTGTTCAGGATGTTGTAGATTCTCCGATTTCCTATTAGCACAACTTTAATATCGAGCGGGATTGGCTCCGGCTGTAATCCCTTTGTCGATGCATAACCAAGCATTTGCGCCGGATCTTCTATCTTGATTTCTCCCTGGTTTAGTGCTGTTTTTAATCCTTCCCAGCTCAAACCGTAGCGAAAGAGGTTTTTTGCCTTTAATACGAGATAGCCGCCGTTTGCCCTGTGTAGTGCTCCCGGCTTGACCATGGTAAAGTCCGTGGACATCATACCGAACTGGGCCTGCTTTTCAACGGCTCCGAACAGGTTCGGATAAGTGGCGTTGTCCTCAACTTCTACCGGAGCACCTTCCGTTTCTTCGTTGTTAACCAACACGTTGACCCGATATTTGACGAACTGATCCTGGCCCGAAGCCAGCTGTGCCATCCCGGCCGGCTGTTTGCCCGAGTTCTGGTTTGTAAAGTCGTCTATGTTATCCAGAATATCTTCTTTGACGGCGTGGAGGTAATCGACTGCTTTTTCGTTATCCTTGTACTTTTCCTGGAGTTTCCGGAGCATCGGATCGAGAAGGAATGATATGGCCTCTTTTTTCAGGTTCTGTATCTTTTCGTCCCTCTCCTCCTCGGCCTCCATGACTTTTTGCATCGTTTCCTGGATTAGATCCTGCAGCTCCTCCTGTTCGTCCTCCAGTTTCTCCCGGCGATCGTCCTCGAGCTCGCTGAACTGCTGCTGGTCCATCGGCTCACCGTTCTCTCCCTTTGGTACGGTATTAAGACCAAAAGGAGTTCGCTGAAGAATGAAACCCCTTTCCGAGGCTTCATCTTCCAGTTCCTCGAAGAGCATCTGTTTTTCCTGATTGAACTCGTTATCAATGGCCTCTTTTCTCTGCTTGTACTCACCTGTTTCAAAAGAATCGGATACGCCGTCCTCGATGTGTTCAATTAACTCGTCCATGTCCTCACGGAACTCGCAACCCTTGCCGGCTTCCAGCTTGATATACTGTGGTCTATCCGGGTTTTCAAAGTTGTGTACGTAACAAATATCCGGAGGTGGCTTCTCTTCTTTGCTGGCTCTATTCAGGTACTTATTGATTGCCGAGTTCTTCCCAGTTCCAGGTTGACCTGCCACGTAGATGTTATACCGGTTCTCGTCGTCCTTGACTCCAAGTCCCAGTTCGATTGCGTCCAGTGCTCTGTCCTGACCAATTATCTCCTTAAGTGGATTCAAATCCTCAGTAGTTTCAAAGGAAAAGTCATCCGGTGAACACGTTCTTCTTAAATCCGAACTTCCAAGTTCTCTTGTCATCATCACTCCTCCTTGCGGGAAATGGTAAAGGAGTCCCTTATTTAGTTCAATTGCGAGGTTAGCCCTTTTGTACCACGTTAACGCCGTCCACAGTGATTGGGGGAGTTCTCAGACCACCGCCGATCCAGTCCGCCTCCCTGCCGAAACCTACTCCGCTTTCCAGTAAATCGTAGACGTTTCCAGCGATCATCGTATTTTTTACCTTTCCGACTATTTCACCTTCCTTGACTCGGTAAGCTACTGACACGTTGTTGGAGAACTCTCCCGACAGAGGGTTGCCTTGACCAAGGCCGAGCACCTGGTCCACCACCAGTCCGCTGTCTATTTCGGCAATCATCTTCCCGAAAGTTCTGTCGCCCGTGTCGATAAGTAACGAAGTCGGGCTAATGCTCGGGGGTGATCGGAAGTCACCACCGCTAATCAATCCACCTTTTAAACCGTTTCCAGTGGGTTCAGCTGAAGCAAGTCCGGCAGTCTGGAGGTCGTAGAGGAAGTTTTTTATTATCCCGGATTCCACCAGGGGTGTCCTTTCGACCGGTAGGCCTTCGTCATCAAAACTTCTCCTGGATGGAGATCCTTCGATTGAGCCGTGATCCGCTATGGAAAGTTTTTCCGAAAATAGGCGCTCTCCAAGGCTTTCGTCCAGCGGTGAGGTCCCCTGAAAGACGTTTTTGCCGTTGAAGCCGGCAAGAAGCGGTAACAGAATTACCAGTGTCCCTTTGGGGGTAAATACTACGGGAAACGAACCACTGCTAATTTTCGCCTCGTTTCTCGCCCACTTAAGCTTCTGTATCGCGAGTTCTACTGCCTCTTCCGGCTTAAAGTCTTCCAGTTTCTGGGCCACTTCTCTTTCATGGAAACTAAATATATCGTTCTCACTTACGTCCTTGAGTTCGACGGCCAACGAAACCCTTGATTGCTTTTCTTCGACTTCTAGTCCCTCGCTGTTCGCGATTCTTACTTTGTTTACCGAGCGGTTGACATCGACGTTGACTTCTACTTCGCTATCGAACTCCTTGATGGATTGGATTGCCTTTCTGCCGTGTTCCATCAAATCAGCCGAAGTTAACCCCGCGACTTCTGAATCTAAGGTTTTAATCGATTTGGTGCTTCCTTCTCCAGGAAATTCGAAACCGGCATCGTCACCCAATTTCGCCGTTTCCACCGCTCTATTTACCACTTCTGACGAATCGTCCAAATTTGTGGTCGTTGAGAAGCCAAGTTTCCCATCATTTATGAGCCTTAAAGCAGCGCCCCTGGTTTCAACCTTCTTTAAGGATTCCAGTTCACCGGATTCAAACTGTACCGGGATAGAATGGCTTTCAACTTCGTAGACCTCGGCGCTATCGGCGCGTTTTTGGGCATCTTTTAAAAGTTCCATTATCGGCCTCCTATGGTTACGTCCTCGATTCGTAGATGAGGTGACCCATCCGTTACGGGTAAGGGCATCTGCCCTCCCTTGCCGCAACCGCCGGCGGAGCCAATGATATCAAGATCGTTACCTATTCCCGATATATTGGCTAAGGACTCAAAAATGTTTCCGGTCAATACCACGTCCCGCACCATAGGTCCGATTTCTCCGTCCTCTATCACGTGACCGTACCCGGCGCTGAAAGTGAACTGTTCCAGTTGGGTTTGACCGCCGAAGGCGTCCTGTGCGTATATTCCGTGGTCAATCGACTTGATTAACTCATCAAACGACTTTTCGCCTGCTTCGATGTAGGTATTTGTCATTCGGACGATCGGTTCGTATCGGTAAGAAATAGCTCTGGCGTTTCCGGTTGGTTCCTGATCCATTCTCTTTGCCGTTTCCCTGGAGTGGAGAAAGTTTTTGAGTTTTCCGTTCTTAATCAGGTACGTTTTTTCTCTTGGAACACCCTCGTCGTCAAATCGCAGGTTACCTCTTTTTCCGGGAATGAAACCCTCGTCAACCACGTTTAAGTTTTCCGGCCCAAATTCCCTGCCGATTTCCATTATCTCTTTCAACCTATCGTTTTTATATACGTGATCCGCTTCACATAAATGTCCGAAAGCCTCGTGTATGAATACCCCGGCCAGCTTCGGGTTGAGCAGAACGGTATAATTTCCACCTTTAACCGGTTCCGCGGCAAGTAGAGAAACCGCCCGCTCCGCCACTTCCTCGGCCATATGTTCCCTATCCTGGACCCGGTTAAATCCTCCTGCCCGGCCCACGCTATCGTGTGCGGTCTGGACGTTGTCCCCTTCGCCCCTCGCGACGGCCACCAGGGAGAGGGTGACGTCCGGAATTTCCTGGTATATTCTCGTCCCTTCCGAGTTCACGTAGGTTAATTCGCGATAAGAATCCCCGTAGGCGGCTTTTGTGGATTCTATCCTTTCGTCGTGATTCAGCATCGATTCATTGTAACTTCTGGCTATATCCCGCTTTTCTTCCAGTGAGACTTCCCGAAAATCCCTTTCCTGATCCCCCGTAAATTTTTCTTCCCGGGGCTCGACGGGTGAAAGCTCGACCGGTTCACTTATGGCGGAAGCGGTAGATTTACCTATTTTATTTGCCTGTTTCACTTTATCCCTAAGGTCTTCTAGAGAGTTGAAGGTCGATATGCCCCATCCACCGTTGACCAGCGTTCTGACTATCCCGCCCACTTCTTCGGAGGAATCGAGGTTTATCAAGTTTTCCTTTTCGTACTTTACCCCGGTTCGTTCCTCCTTCTCCAGCCTGATTTCCGTGAATTCACCTTTGCTTACCTTTAAAGCTTCCTCTAGTTTGCTGAGCAAGTTACCCTCCTTTTTTTAAAACTGGTTAGAATACTGGAACCTTTCTAACTATAATCAAACCTGGGTTTTTGGGCAAATTAGCTCTACCAGATGACACAAATAATCGATTCCAGGGGGATCCGGATTTGAATCAGTTTTTAACTTCTTTTCTCACCGTCGGACGCGCTTTATTAAAAGTTTTCTTCCTTGGATTTGCCGGTTTTTTTCTGTCGAAAACGGATTTGATCTCCGAGGAAGGCTTTGATGACCTGAGTAAAGTAGTCATTTATTTCACGCTTCCCGCGCTAATATTTTCCAATTTTCTCGGCAGTTCTAAGCTTGGCGAGATACCTAATTGGTGGATGTACCCTCTAGGTATGGCAATTTTGGTTGTATCCGGTATCGGTTTTGGACTCCTTGTTTCTAAATATCTCAAGTGGCCGGAAAGGAGACAGTTCGGGGCACTGCTTGGTTTTCCCAATACCGGATACCTACCGCTTGCTCTGGTTGCAGCACTAGTTGCAGCTTCACAGCAACCCAAAGCATACCAGCTAATCTTCCTCTTCACGCTTGGAATGACTCCCAATCTCTGGTCGGTAGGTGTCGGTTTGCTATCCGGCAGGGCGGTTAAGCCGATGAAATTTTTTAAAAACGTCCTGAGTTCACCACCTTTTCTGGCGACGCTGATCTCACTTGGTTTAATATTCGCCGGATGGGACGCGTTCATTCCGGAACTGGCAATTGAAACGGCTTCTTATGCTGGCGATGTAACCGTCCCGCTAATAATGATCGTTCTGGGGGGAATGTTGGCCCGGGTTGAGAGTACTGATCGTAGTTATCCCAGAGCTATAGGTTTGCTGGTTTTGATCAAGCTGATCGTCTATCCAGGGCTTGCCCTGACTGGTATATATTTCTTTCGCCCTCCGGAGCTGCTTTCGTTCGTGATACTGCTCGAAGCGGCAACACCGCCGGCCACCAACCTGGCGGTTATCGGTAGTCATTACGGGGAAAATACTGGATTGCTAAAACAGGGTCTGTTTTATAGTTACCTGGTGGCAGCTTTGACCATTCCGGGGTTTATTGCTCTGTTCAGGTTTATGTATTGAAACCTGGAGTTGGCTGAGAAGAGTATTTGAAGGGTGAATAAAAATGAACGTCCTTGCAGTGGTGTTTTTCTTGCTGGTTTCTCTGGCCGGCCTGGCTCTGATCCCGCTGGGGATTCCAGGAACCTTCGTTGTGGTTGGTGCGTCGTTTATCGTTGGGTTGCTGACCGGCTGGGAGCTTGTCACTCTTTACCTTGCTCTTGTTTTTTTTGGGTTGGCGGTTCTTGGCGAGGCGCTGGATTGGTTATTTAGTTTAATCGGAGGGAAGCAGTACGGGGCTTCAAAACCAGGTCTCGTTGCGTCCTTTGTTGGGGGAATTTCCGGCGCGATAGCCGGGCTACCTTTACCGGTGGTTGGCAACCTGGTCGGGGCGTTTCTTGGAGCGTTTCTCGGGGCGTTTTTGACCGAACTAGTGGTTAAGAACGACTTTGAAAAAGCAATGAAGAGTGGCGTTGGTGTGGTTTTAGGGAAATTGTTTGGTTCGGTTCTTAAAATAGCCATTGGGACGGTTATGATAGTCAAGGTTATGGTCAATTTCTTTTAAAGCAATAGGAGGTATGATCGAGAGCAATTGGAAAAAGTCGATTTAAGCAATTACGAAGTACTATTTGTGGATATGGACGGGGTAATTGTAATGTCAGGTAGCCCGATTCCCGGGGCAGTTGATGCCGTGAACGAGTTGAACTCCCGCGGGGAAGTATTCGTGCTTTCGAATAACTCGACACGAAGCAGAAAAAAATTTGCGGAGAACTTGAAGGATATTGGCGTAAGACTCCCGTCGGGCAGGGTTATAAACAGCGCATTCGTCCTGGCTAAATTTCTCAGGGAAGAAAAGGGGACGCTCTCCGTATTTACCCTCGGTGAAGAAGGGTTAGACTTGGAGCTACGGGAGCTTGGTCACGAAATTACGGAACCGGAGAAGTCTGAAATCGTGGCGGCGGGCATGGATAGGGGTCTGTCATATGAAAAGCTGGACAGGGCTCTTACCGGTTTAAACGGTGGCGCGACTTTTTTCGCGACGAACTCCGACAGTACGTTCCCTACTCCGGATGGCGAGTCGCCCGGCGCCGGTGCGTCAGTTGGTGCCATCAGAGGAATGGGCTTTGAACCGGAAAGAATAGTTGGCAAACCCTCGAAGGTGGCAGCCGATATCGCGATGGAGGTAGCCGGGGTTTCCAGCCCGGAAGACTGCCTGGTCCTCGGCGACAGGCTCGAAACCGACATCTTGCTGGCCGAGCGAGCAGGTATGGACTCGGTACTTGTTTTGAGTGGGGTGGAAACCGAAGAGAGCCTGGAAAAGAGTGATTTGCAACCCACTTACGTCGTTCGTGAACTGCCGGATGTCCTGTGATTTTTGGTTAGAGCAGGGCAAAAGTTGAAATAATTCCCCGGGTAGCAGGTTTCAGGGGAAGGTTTTTAGGTAAAACCGGGAATTCCGGCTGAAGAGGCGGAATTCCCGGTTCGTTATTCTAATCGAATTAACTAATGGAACAGGTGCTCCATCCGCACTCGACGCACTTGTTGCATCCACCTTCGTGAACTACCTTGCCTCCGCATTCAGGGCACTCGTCCAGCGGGTCGACCTGATCAAGTGGATGAGGCCCCTCGTCCTCCAGCATGTCCTTGGTGGTTCCCTTATCGTTTTGCAGGGAACTGTAGAAGTTTTGTGGCTCCCAGAACTGCTCCCCTTCCGTCTCGCCGGAGAACTCCTCCTCCAGGTAACTTTTCACGTAATCACTCGGTACCAGGTTCCGCTCGCCGGATTTTTCGCCGTCCATGTTGAGAACTTGACGTTGTTTCGAGCCGTCCCTGTAAACAGTAAGGCCCTTGAGCCCCAGTTTATGTGCAAGCAAGAAAGAATTAAGTATGTCGTCCGGAGTGACGCTGTTTGGCATGTTGATGGTTTTGGATATCGAGGCCGTTACCCAGTCCTGCCATGAAGCCTGAGCCATCAGGTGGTCGGTATAGTGAACGTCCAGCGCGGTTATAAATACTTCCTTCAACCTGTCGGGAATCTCGTCCAGGCCGGCAACGCTACCGTAATTCCTGTTGATCTTTTCCAGCAATTCCTCGCTATAGATACCCTCTTCCTTTAACTTCTCCTCGAAGACCTCGTTGGCGTAGTAGAAGTCACCTGCCGTTACGTTCTTTTCGTAAGCGAGCGAGAACTCCGGCTCTATTCCGTGTGAAGTATCCGCTATCATGGAAATACTGCCCGTAGGTGCTATCGTGGTTGTCATTCCGTTCCTTACGCCGTTTTCCTGAATTTTATCCGTTAGGGCATTCCAGTCCTGGTTGTGGTTATCCTTCTCGTAATAACCGGCTACGGGTATTTCACCGTCGGGGTAGCCCGTTTCGTCGTAAAGCGGGAATACACCTCTTTCCCGTGCGAGTTCGACGGATTCGTCCAGAGAGTAATAGGTCAGGGTTTCAGCCAGGTCCTCCATGGTTCTGAAACCTTCTTCGGAGTTGTACTGGATTTCCCGGTCGTACATGAGGTCGGAAAGCCCCATGACCCCAAGACCAACTTTTCGCGTCGCTTTTGTTGCCTCTTCAATTTTTTGTAACGGGAAGCTATTCATATCCAGAATATTGTCGAGGAAACGGGTAGCGTTTCTGATCGTTTCCCTGTATTCTTCCCAATCGAAACCGTCCTCATCGATTAAGTTATGCAGGTTGATCGAACCAAGGTTACATGATTCGTAATCGTAAAGGGGCTGTTCTCCACAGGGGTTCGTCCCGCTGATCCTACCCTTTGCCGGCTCCAACACGTTGTACTCGTTGATCCGGTCAAAGAATATCATTCCGGGATCGGCGGATTCCCAGGCGGAGTGAGAAATCAGTTCCAGAATGGCTTTTGGTTTCTCTTTTGCAACTGCCTCTCCGGTTCTCGGGTTTAACAGTTCGAAACCGGATTTGTTCCCATTTGTCAAAGCTTCCCAGAATTTCTCTTTAGTGCCGACGGAAATATTAAAGTTTTCCAGCTTGCCCTCAGTTTGCTTGACGTTGATGAACTCCTTGACGTCGGGGTGGTCTATATTGATTATTCCCATGTTGGCCCCGCGTCGCTTTCCCCCCTGTTTAACTACGTCGGTAACCGTATCAATGATTCTCATAAATGATATCGGCCCGGAGGCAACGCCGGAGGTCGAAGCTACTATATCTCCTTCCGGTCTCAGGTCGGAGTAGTTGATCCCTACCCCGCCTCCGCTCTGGAAGATCAGGGCGGCGTCCTTGGAAGCATCCATTATTCTGCCCATGTCGTCTTCCATCGGCAGAACAAAACATGCGCTCAATTGCCCTAGCCTGGTTCCAGAGTTCATCAGGGTTGGACTATTGGGCAGAAACTTCTGGCTGGTCATCATGTCGAAGTAAGTCTCCCACTGCTCGTGGTATTTATCGAAGTAACCATCGTCCATAAGATCGAGAAAATTCGGGAAGTCGACCTTCATCTGACCGTTTTCGGCCAGTTCGTTATACAGTTCCCCCATGGCCTTGAATGTCCATTCGTTTATCTCGTGGTCGGCAAAACCGTACCTGTTTTCGTATTCCCTGAATGCATCAAGATATTCCCCGGTTTTTGGATCCAGTTGGTTTCCGCCGGACTTTTCGAAAACCCTCTCGTCTCTCAGGAGGTCGGGTATCGTGACGTTAGTCGCGACGCGTTCGAATAACTCCCCGGGAGTTTCTACTATCTCTCCCTCGTTGTCCCTGAGCAAGTATCGGGAGGCCAGAACTTTTAATGCCTTTACGCTAAATTTTTTACCTACACTTCCTATCTTGGTCTCGTTTAACAGTTGTTCCTTTTCACGCCTTTGCTGTCTGTGTTCCTGGCGATACAGAATGTACTTTTTGGCCGTGGTATAATGACCTTCTTCAATCAGGACCTTTTCTACCGTGTCCTGAATATCCTCCACCTCAGGAAATTCTTCCTGTCCGAGCCCTTCACCACCGTATATTTCCTGAAGATCGCTCCTTACTTTCTCCGCTAAAGCGTCCGCTTTCTGGATCGCTTCGGATCCTGCGGCCTGAGCTGCCTTCAGTATAGCATCTCTAATTTTGTTTTGGTTAAAATCAACTACTGACCCATCGCGTTTCTTGACTTTTTTGATTTCCACTTTTTTGCCACCTCGGTATAAATAAAGTTTATTCATAT
>CAZDMI010000025.1:0-15012 GCA_964506635.1 uncultured Thermotogae bacterium | reverse complement strand
TTTATGTCCGGTTTTACGTCACGTCCTGGCAGTGCCATTGAGCTTCCTCCTAACTCGACTTTTTGGTTCCGTACTTAGAACGACCTTGCTTTCTACCTTCAACACCAGTTACGTCGTAAGCACCTCTAACGATATGGTATCTTACGCCAGGCAAATCCTTAACTCTACCCCCACGGACGAGAACAACTGCGTGTTCCTGAAGCTCGTGTCCTTCGCCGGGTATATAGGCAGTAACTTCTTTGCCGTTGCTCAACCTAACCCTGGCAACCTTTCTCAAGGCAGAATTAGGCTTTTTCGGGGTTCGAGTATATACCCTGGTAACGACGCCCCTCTTCTGCGGGCATCCGTCAAGCGCACGTGAACTAGTCTTCTTCTTTTTCGATGACCTTCCTTTTCTGACCAGCTGATTAATCGTCGGCATAACTTTTTGTCACCACTCCTTTAAGTGCCAGCAATTATAAGCTAGCCCCCAATTGTTGTCAAGCTGAGCTGGATTTCACGGGGGTCAGCTTTTCCTCCTCCTCTTCATTTTCACCTTCCGCCTCCGCACCATCTGACCTGGGTTCAAATCCGGTCCCAACGGAGACCTTCTTTCCAACAATTATGTTTGGCTTTAGCCCCTTCAACTCATCGGATTGACCGCTTAAAGCAGCATCGGTTAAGGTAGACGTCGTTCTCTGGAAGGATGCGGCTGATAGCCACCCCTTCGTCTTTAACGCCGATTTCGAAATCCTGAGCAGTTGCCTGTCTCCTTCCGGAAGCTTGTATTCGAGAATTCTTGGTTTGACGATTTCACCATCAATTAATAGAGGAAGTTCTTCGACTCCCGACCTCCTGGCGTGCTCTAAGAGCTTATCCGTGATTCGTTCCCCTTCCCTTGCAATCAGGTGACCGCCACTGTAAACCTCATCAGCTGCCTCTTCACCTATAATCTCCCTGCTCCGTTCTCTGATTTCCTCGTTCTTTCTTCTGAGTCTGCTGACGACGTTACGGAACTCCTCAAGAGTGATAAGTTCGTTCTGAGTTAGGTCGGAGTCACCCCTGTCAGTAACGATTACGTTATTGAGCATCTGCGCTATTATGATTTCGACGTGCGTATCGTTGATATCTACTCCCTGGCTCTTGTAGACTTTCTGGATTTCCGTAAGCAGGTACTCGTAAGTTCTCTCCATTCCGGCTTTTTCGAGTAGATTGTGGGGCGGAATAACACCTTTGGAAAGCTGCTCGCCCGGTTTGACTTTGTCTCCTGATTCAACGACCGGCGAGTGGGTAACCTCGGCCTGTTCCCTGTACCGGTAGTTCACTCTGGCAAAATCTCCCTCTTCACCTATGGATTCGACGATTAGCTTTCTATCCTTCGGCCGATCAAGTGTAAACAGAGTTTTGCCTTTCTTGACTTTTTCGCCGTCGGCCACTTCGGGAACCATTGCTTCCGAAAGCGGAATCCTCTTCCTTCCGTCTTCCGGCTGGAATATAACGAGAGCGTTTTCCGTCTTTACGAGCAAACCGGATTTGTCCGCAGTTAGCTTATCCGAGCTCTTGACGTCAATCAGCTCTTCGCCCTTTTCAACCCCTTCACCCTCTTCCACAAGGGGCTTGGCAATGGGCGGAATTAGGTGGTCGATAAAGTTATCTTCCTCATCGACGAGGGTAATGATATTTCTCTCCTCGTCTATTCGCTCTACCGTCCCACTCTTTTTGGCATGTACCTGTTGGAGTTTGATCTCATCGGCCAGTACATCGCCCTTTTCCACGTAAGTTTCGTTCTCTATTTCGATATCCAGGCCGTCCGGCAACTCGTAAAACGTATCCGTCCTGCTCATAAGAAGGTACATGGTGGGCTGACCGTCTTCGCTGACGAACCTTACCGTGCCAGCGTGAGGACTGGTATTGTCGACTATCTCGGAAAGATTGACTTCTTCTTCCGGTTCTACGAGACAGAGTGCCGAAGGTACTGGAAGCGACTGGGGTTCGCCCTCAATCTCT
This sequence comes from uncultured Thermotogae bacterium, assembly GCA_964506635.1. Lineage (GTDB taxonomy): Bacteria > Bipolaricaulota > Bipolaricaulia > M55B111 > M55B111 > JAGXLP01. The sequence continues at coordinate 13,026 of CAZDMI010000025.1, read as the reverse complement.
ATTAACTTCCCTTCTTCCGTATCCCTCATCTCGCTAACGTGACCTTCAATATCCGTTATCGTTGCCTGAGCACTCTTGGTGGTCTTCCTCGCCTCGAAGAGCTCTTCAGCTCTGGGTAGACCCTGCGTGATGTCCTCACCCGCAACTCCACCCGAGTGGAAAGTCCTCATTGTAAGCTGTGTTCCGGGTTCACCGATTGATTGGGCGGCCACGATTCCGGCAGCCATCCCAACGTCGACCATTTCGTGCTCCGACATATCCATTCCGTAACATTTTTTACAAATACCTTTCTCGGTTTCACAGGTGACGGGAGACCTGACAACTATATTAGGCCTTACCTCAATCTCCTCTACCTCGTTTTCCTCGAGCCTATCCAGCTCAAACCTACCGAGGGTCTCGTCCCGACTCACCAGGACGTTACCGGTTTCAGGATCCTTTACATCATTGATAATATTGGTCCCCACCAGGCGTTCACGGCTCTCATCGTCGAGTTCGGAAACGTTGACGGTCACCTGCTTTTTCGCCAGCGATTTCGCCAGCTCTTTTTCAACGAGTTCGCCTTCCTCACCAATAACCGAACCATCTTCTGGGTCAACTACGGGCTCGGCCAGCGTCTTGCCGTAGACTCTATCCTCGATGCCTTCCATCAGTTCGCCACCGTCATATCTGAGCGGATCGATTTCGAGTCCCCTGTTCGTACCGCAATCCTCTTCCCGGACCACTATATTGGACACTGCTTCGACGAGTCGCCTTGTAAGATAGCCCGAATCAGCAGTCTTCAGAGCTGTATCAGCCGTTCCCTTTCGGCCACCGTGGGTGGATATGAAGTATTCCATCATATCTAGACCCTCTCTAAAGTTAGATTTAACCGGCATTTCTATTACGTCACCGGAGGGATCCGCCATCAATCCACGCATGCCTGCCAGCTGTTTTACCTGATCTGCACTACCTCTGGCGCCGGAACCCACCATCATTTGAAGCGGATTGAACTTATGGCGGGCGTAGTTCTCCATGGTGGCATCCTCTACGCTATCGACGGTCTCGTTCCAGACGTCAACGATTGTAGAGGACCTCTCGTCTTCCGAAGCCAGACCCTTATCAAACATCTCGTTGACTTCGTTGACTCTCTCATTAGCCTCCTCCAGAATCATGGACTTCTCCTCGGGCTCAATACAGTCCTTTGTCGATATCGTTAACGCGGACTGTGTCGCCTCGGAAAAACCCAGTTCCTTCAGGTCATCCAGAAGACTGACTACCCTTTCGTTTCCGTATTCCTCGTAAACCCGCATGAGCACTTCCGAGATATCGGAAGATTCAAACCGCTTGTCGTAATCCCTGAGATCGCGGGGGAACAGTTCGTTCAACTTGGCTCGACCCAGCGTAGTTTCCTTGATTTCGTCATCTATCCTGATTTTTACCGGGGCATGCAGGCTAATAACGTCGTTCTCGTGTGCCCGCTTTGCTTCCCGCAGGCTGGAGAAGAACTTTCCCTCGCCCTTGCCGTCTTCATCTATCTCGGTCAGATAATAATAAGCATAAATCTGGTCCTGCGTTGGCTTGGTCAGAGGACCGCCGTATGCCGGAGAAAGCAGGTTTTTCGAAGAGAGCATTATGTCCCGGGACTCGTCCACGGCCTCCCTGGTTAAAGGCAAATGAATCGCCATCTGGTCACCATCGAAGTCAGCGTTGTAAGGAGGGCAAACGTGAGGATGTATGTGTATCGCGTCACCTTCAACTAGCTTCGGCTCGAAGGCTTCAATACCGAGCCGGTGGAGCGTCGGGGCACGATTGAGCAAAACCGGTCTTTCCTGGAGCAGTTCCTCCAGATAATCCCAGATCTCCGGCATGTCTCCTGCCATTGCCTTGTTCATTACCTCGTTGTAGTCCGAATACGTCGTATCGTCCAAATACCTAGTAACAAAGGGTTTGAATAACTCGAGGGCCATCTTTTTCGGGACTCCGCACTCCCAGAGCTTCAGGTCCGGGTCAACCACTATCACGGCCCGACCGGAGTAATCCACCCTTCTCCCGAGGAGGTTTCGGCGCAGCCGTCCGTGCTTCCCAGATATTCTGTCCGAGAGGGACTTAAGCGGGCGGTCGTCCTTACCCTGTATGGGCGTATTTTTCTTTTCGTTATGGATCAATGCATCCACGGACTCCTGCAGCATTCGACGTTCGTTCCGAAGGATAACCTCAGGCGCTCCCATATCCTCGAGACGCTTCAGCCTATTATTTCGGTTTATGATTCTGCGATAGAGATCGTTCAGATCGGTAGTGGCAAACTTGCCACCTTCAAGGTGAACTATCGGACGCAGATCGGGCGGTAAAACTGGTATAGCTTCAAGAGCTATGTCGTCGGAAGCATTGCCGGAATCCCTGAGCTTCTCAACTACGCTTAATCTCTTTGAAAGCTTGTTCTTTGCGGTCTTGGAAGTCTCCTTTTCGAGACGATCACTCATCCTGGAGCTCAACTCTTCCAGGTCTATATTCTCTAGAAGCCCCTTTATACCCTTAGCACCGGTATAGGCCGCAAATCCCGTCGGGTATAACCTCTCATAGGCCTTTTTGCCCAGCTGCGATATTTTTTCGCCGACTTCAAGCGGGACCTCCTCGTCCTCAACCGAAGTAACCAGGAAGGCGAGGTTGTCGATTTCCTCTTCCGCGGGTTCGGACTCTATTTCGTCACCGTAACGGGATTTAGCCATATCCAGGAAAGTTTCAGAGCAAATTTCCCCCACCGGCGTTTCGGCAATAAGGTCTCCTTCTTCTACTTCTTCCCCGTCCCCGACTTCCAGAATTACGTCTTCGGCAACCGGGTATTCCTCGTCTCCAATTTTTACAAGGACAATACCCTCGTCGTTCTGAAGCTTCTTGTGCTCTATTTCGACCTCGCCGGACTGGCCAGCTGTTATCTTCGGAGCCTCGTTTATTACCATCCCGTTTTCCGTTTCGAAGTCCAGATAACGGGACAGAATTTCCAGCTCCGAGCTATACAGCCTTTCACCCTCTCTCAGCTTATCCCCGTCGGAGGAAGTAACTATGGAAATATCCTCCAGCGTCGTTTCGGCTTCGTAATAAGCTATCTTACGGAGAGTTTTCTTTTTGATATCCAGTAACTTGCTTAACGGGCTCGAGATACCTTTCAGAAACCAAAAGTGAATAACCGGGCTAGCCAGTTCTATATGGCCCATATTCTTCCGTCTCACGGAAGAATCAGTTACGAGAACCCCGCACTTTTCGCAGGTGATGCCTTCGTACTTCTTACCTTCGTACTTACCGCAGGCACACTTGTAATCCTCTTCCGGGCCAAATATTTCCTCCGCGTACAATCCGCCCTTCTCGGGCTTATGCGTTCTGTAATTTATCGTTTCTGACTCAGTTACTTCGCCATGCGACCAGTTTCTTATCTCCTCGGGCGAAGCAAACATTAATTTTACTTCTTCGATATCGTCACCCGACAACATCCATAATCACCTCTTACAATGATAGACCAACCATTTCAACTGATGATACTCACCACTTCGGCCAGGAGTAACAGTAATAAATAGTTACCCTGAACTAGAGATCACGAATTGTTACAAACAAAATGTAGATAACGGTACTTGAATTAAGATCATCGCCCGCGAACAAACAGATTTATATGCTTTACAAGGACTCCAAGGAAAATGGAAGGATTAACGCCCTCAGCTGAACTAAACCCCGCTTTCGGGCGCCAACTAGATCGATAATAGATGGAGGCAAAAAGCCAAAAAAGAATTACCCCCTCACTTGCCGTACAACCAATCCGGCAAAAACCATTTTTATAAAATCCACCTGGCAAACCGTTAAAAATTCGTTCTTCCTGTCGATCCCGAATTAAATTCTTTACCCCTCACCCGAACTGGACCCCTCTACCTCTTTCCCACTCTTACTTTCGGTTTTTTCACCGTTCCCATCTTTACCTTTTTTTCCGCCATTGTCCTTGTAATTTGAGTTACTGTCGTAATCAGTACGGTAAAAACCGTTCCCCTTAAAACGTATACCAACGCTGGATATCATCCTCTCGACTTCCGAACTTCCGCACTCAGGGCACTCCGGTAGTTCGTCCTTGTTACCATTCTTCTGCAAAACCTTAAAAGTATCTTCGCATTCAGTACAGCGGTATTTATATAATGGCATATCTCCCTCCAACTTCCATAAAACCGGTCTTACCTAACCATTCGCCAGGTTACGTTAGTCCCAGAATCGACCACTACAAGTTTCGGGTTTATATTCATTTAAGTAAAGACCCTATCCTTACTAGATTTTGGTTGGCTAAATTGAACTGGATAAGATAAAGAAACATAAAAGCCTTGATTTAATACAAACTGCTCACCAATTATAAGGAAGGAATACGTTATTTCAACTCATTCGAGGTAGTCCTTCCAGCCACTGCCTTCGTGGCTATAGGTCCTGGATTTCTCCTTTTCTCCATCCAACCCCGTTTGGTCTTCCTCAACTAACTCCAGTTCTTCGTCCGGGATCTCTTGAAGGAACCTAGAAGGGACGTTGTTGTACTGCTGCCCGTAAAGAAACCTGTTGTCAGTGTAGCTTATAAGGACCCTTTCTTTAGCTCGGGTCAACCCAACGTAACAAAGCCTCCTTTCTTCTTCGAGGCTTCCCTCGTCTATGGACCGCTTATGGGGTAAAAGACCGTCCTCCATGGCCGCCAGAAACACGTAACCAAATTCCAGTCCTTTTGCCGAATGCAGGGTGAGCAGGGAAACCTTATCCCGCCTGTCCTCGAACTCGTCCACGTCGGACTCGAGGGCGATGTTTTCCAGGAAATCCTCCAGTTCGAGCTCTTCGGAGTCCATTTCTTTCAGCTGTCCTACCAATTCCCTAACGTTATTCCGCCTGTCTTCGGCGGAACTGGGATCGTACTGTTTGTCAAGGTAAGAAAAATATTCGAGGTCCGAAATAATTTCGTTGACGAAATCAACCAGCTCTACCTTTCCTCTGCGCTCGCGAAAATTGTCGATCAATTGCGTGAAGGACTTAAGGCGAGACCACTGTCTTCCGGATAAATCCGCCGGCTTTTCGGATAATTTTAGGGAACTCCATACCGACTTACCCTTTTCCCTGGCATGAATCCTCACGCTCTCCTGAGTTTTCTTGCCTATGCCACGTTTGGGAGTATTTATGATTCTCAGTAAATGGAGGTCGTCGTCCGGATTACAGATGACCCTCAGGTAAGCCAGGACGTCCTTTATTTCCTTTCGCTCGTAGAACCTCGTCCCCCTTACTATCTCGTAGGGAATGTTTTTTTCAACGAGCTTTTTTTCTATCCCTCGGGATAAAGGATTGACCCTGTAGAGTATCGCTATTTCGCCCAGTTTAACACCGTCGTTCCAGAGCTTCCTGATTCTGCGAGCGAGAAATTCCGCTTCCTCCTCCTGGTCTGACGCATTGTAGAGGTATAGTGATTCACCCTCCCCTCTATCCGGCTCCATCTCTTTTTTCTTCCTGAGATTATTGTTCTTTATCACACCATTTGCGGCCCGTAAAATGGGCTTCCTCGAGCGGTAGTTCTTCGAAAGGTTTACTACCTTCGCTCCGGGATAATCCTCTTCGAACTCAAGGATGTTGCTTACGTCCGCCCCCCTCCAGCCAAAAATGGCCTGGTCGTCGTCCCCGACCACGCATATATTCTCCTCCGGGAGGGCCAGCTGGTTTGCCAGCACGTACTGCGCGTGGTTGGTATCCTGGTACTCGTCAACGAGAATAAACTTGAACCTCTCTTTCCAGGACCGAACCGGCTCAAAATCGTCCTCCAGCAGCTCCGTCGGAATTCTGATCAGATCGCCGAAATCAAGCCCGTTCCATTCCTCCAGTTTATCCTGATAGTTGCCGTAAATTCTACTTACAGTCCTTAACATGTAATCATCGATCTCTCCCGCCTTCTCGGATCGGTACTCGTCCGGACCTATTAAATCGTTCTTTGCGTCGTCAATCAGTGAGGCAATCATCCCTGGTTGGAATTCCTCCGTCGATATATCGAGGTCCGCCATTACTTCTTTTACTGCCTCTTTCTGATCCGAGTCGTCGTAAATCGTAAACGACCGGTCGTAGCCCCGATCCAGCTTCCCTATATACCGCCTGAGAAACTCCGCACCGAGAGCATGAAACGTGCCCAGCCAGGGCGAACTTTCTCCAATCTGGTGTCCGAGAAGTTCATCCAGCCTCTCGTTCATCTCTTCGGCAGCCTTGTTGGTAAAAGTTAATCCCAATATATTTTCCGGATTTACACCGTACTCATCGATGAGGTAAGCTATCCTGTGGGTAATGACTCTGGTCTTACCGCTCCCAGCCCCGGAAAGCACCAGCAGAGGACCTTCGTGATGAGTTACCGCAGCTCTTTGCTCCTGGTTCAACTCTTCGAGTAACTTCTTTTTTCGTTTCATCCGTTTATCTCGCAAAATTTGTTAATCACAACCTAAAATCATTTAATCGATTACCGTTGAGCGGGCTAACCTGTATACTGTAAGTCTCGTTTTCGTGTTCAAATCGGTAGTTCACATCCACTTTGTCCTTTTCATCAACCTCTCCTTTTCTGGCGATGATTCCGGCAGCCAACCTAACGACCTCTCCCAGCTGATTTTCCGGCCTGCTCTTCCAGCGGGATCTCACAAGGGCCATGGGCCCTTCCCGGCTCGGGAGATAGAATCTCAGGTCCTTCGGAAGAAAGTAATTATGAAGTTTTCGTTTACCTTCCGGGCCACTGCCCAGCACCACCTTGGTATCCGGAGGAATCTTAAAGTAGTCGTCGAAATCAAGCAGGTTTAAGTCGTTGACGTTGAAACTATTCTCCCGCATGAGATCCTTGAGTCTTTTCCTGTACCGACTACGCGTCAACTTGCACCTTTCCTCTGTCGAAAGGAACTCGAGTCCATCTCCGTTGAGCCGTGACCTCAGTTCATTATGAACTTCTTCTATTCGTTCCGGCGTCAAATCGGACTCGACAGGCATCCACCCCCCTTCTTCAGGAAGTGAATCCGGTAACTTTCGGGTGGACAGAGGGCGATAAACCAACCTCTCCAGGCCGATTTCCCTATCGAGTTCTATTACATCCTCGACGCTCTCCGTAACCACTTCACCTGAAATCAGAAAATCGGCACCTATCTGGGAAACAAAATCTCGCCCGGTCTCGAGTAATATTTTCTGGCACCTATGACAGTAAGAGCCGGCCCCGTTCTCACAGCTACCGTCGAAGGCCCCTATCCGGTCAGTTTCCTTTTTTATGGATTTACTCCTGAATCTACTATCCGGCCAGAGTCCCTCAGCAATTTTCTTTACCTGTTCAAATCCATCGAAAAAAGGGGAACGAAGAGTGAGTATTACGACCCGGTCCAGTTCCCCGTAATTTACGGCCAGTTCAGTTGAAACAGAGCTGGCAAGGCTACCGGAATAGAGAGAGACGGCCTCTGCCATGAGCTTTGCTCCTATCAGTAAGAGGAGACAGGAATTATATTAAAACAAAAATTAAACCTGCGGGTCAATCAACCCGTACTGTCCATCGTCTCGATGGTATATGATGTTTAACTTGTCGCTTTGCGAATTTTGAAAAACCAAAAATTCCTGTTTATAAGAATCGAGCTGCATAGCGGCTTCATCCGGTGCCATCGGTTTTTTTACGTAAAGATCGGTTTTGATTATTTCTCTCTCGTTATCGTCTTCGGCTTCGTCCTCTTCTCCCTCATTCAGGTCTACTTCTCCGCGGTGTTTATCCTTGAGTTTTTCGTTGTACTTTTTTAGCTGTCTTTCAACCTTGTCCATCGCGCTATCAATTGATACGTACATATCGTCGGACTCGGCGGACGCTTTTACTACTTTTTTATTGATCAAGTGAGCAAATACGGTAACGGACCTCCTCTCCTTTTCGACGTCCATCGTGATCTCTACGCTTATTATACCGTCGAAAAATCTCTGCAGGTCCTCAGCCTTGGTTATTGCGTAATCCCGCAAAGGGTCGCTTTGCTCCATATGTCTTTCTTCTATTCTGACTTTCATTTTACTCACCTACGGTAAAATTATAGTAACTCATCAAATTTGCTAATTCAAAATAGCACGGAACTAATTCCTGAATTGGTTCTAGAGGTATTCCCCATTCATCAAGTCTTTTGGAACCAGAACCCGGTCAAAATGGTACTTGCCAAACCTGCCAAGCAGGGTAAAACTCCTTCTCAACTGACTTTGCGAAACTTTAAGTCGCCTTACCTGGTTCTGAGGTAGGGATCGAAGCCTCAGAAGCTTTTTTCTTAATCCGCCGGATATCTCCAACCCCTGATTATTCCCACATTCGGAGCAAATAACACCCCCACTTTCGGGCGAAAATCTACTTGAGGGCTCTCCTTCCAGTGGCTTACCGCATTCGACACATCTTTTGAGCTCCGGACCATAACCCATAAACCGGAATAATTTCAGGTAAAATCCTAGCTCCAGTACTCGTACTTTCTTTTGATCAGCATCCAGAGAAACCAGGGTTGTTTGAAAAAGATCGAAAACGGCCCTTTCTACCCCACCTTCTTCAAATGTCTTATCTATGGTTCGCGCACTCCTCAGACCGGAATTTATGGCTTCGGGGTCAGTTCTTAAACCTTCCCACGAATTAATGAGCTCGCCTTCGCTAAAAAAACTCAGCCCCGAACCCTGGTAATAAACGACTTCGGAATAATTTAACAGGTCAAAAACCCCGCCAAATTTGCTTTCCGACTTTCTTGCTCCTTTCGCTATACCGGCAAACTTGCCCGATTCCCGGCCAAATAGAGTTACTATGTAGTCACTATCCTTGAAGTCTATTTTTTTGAGTACGAGGGCCCTGACCCTCTTTATTGCCATACCTGAGCCACCCTGATTTAACTGTCAGGGGCTCCTTCCACTATCTTAACTCCGCTGCTGGCCCCAAGTCTGGTCGCACCGGCATCAAGCATTTCAATCGCCGCTTCGTAGTCGCCGATTCCTCCCGCTGCTTTTACACCCATCCTTTCGGATACTACCTGGCTCATCAATTTCACGTCCTCTATCGTCGCCCCGCCGGAGCCGAAACCGGTGGAAGTCTTTACGAAATCGGCGCCGCTGGCTTCAGCTATGATGCAACCGGCCCGTTTCTCGTCCTCTTTCAGTTCCGAGGTCTCAAGTATGACTTTTACAACTACATCCCTCGTACTTTTCTCGGCAACGTCAGTCACTGCCATTATGTCCCTGGCGACCAGCTCGTAATTCCCCTCTTTTAAGGCTGGAATGTTGGCAACCATGTCCAGCTCGTCGGCCCCGTCCTCTACAGCTACCTGCGCTTCGAAACCTTTTACTCCTCTCTTATGTGTGCCATGGGGAAAACCAATTACGGTATCAATAAGAACTTCGTCCCCCTCCAGAAGTTCGGAAGCAAGAGGTACGTATAGCGGTTCAATACAGACAGAAGCAAATCCATACTCCTCTGCTTCCCGGCATACACGTCGAACATCCTCTTCAGTTGAAGTAGCACCAAGTGTTGTGTGATCAATCTTTTTTGCCAGCCTGGAACCTTCCATTCTACCTCCTTTTTTTAATTCAATCGCCCTCAAAGCCCGTCAAGGATTCGACCGAATCCTCATCACTGTTCCAGTTCTTAGCTACCTTGACCTTCAAATCGAGATAAACCTGGTTTCCCAGAAGCCTCTCCAGGTCTTCTCTGGCCCTTTGACCGATCCGCTTTATCTTTTCACCGTCCTGACCGATTATTATGCCTTTCTGCGACCCCCTCACGACGAAAATGTCCACGTAAACTTCGATCAAATCCTTGTCATCTCTCTCCTCGTACGACTTGGTCCTCGTTTCCACCGAATAGGGTAATTCTTCATAGGTAAGTTCATAGACCTTCTCCCGGACGATTTCCGACATCAGAAAGCTAAGAGGTTTGTCGGTAGTGGTTTCCTCCGGAAACAGCTTTCTTCCCTCCGGCAGATAGCTCACGATTTCTTCCATAGCGATATCCACCCCGTCTCCGGTCAGAGCGGAAATTGGTATATACTTTTCAAAAACGTCCTCTTTTTCGTAAGCTTCTAGCGTTTTTGCGATTTCGGCGGGGGAATGAACATCGACCTTGTTGACAAGGAGTATTGCCGGCTCATCCTGGCCTGCTATCTTTTTCAAATAAGACTTTTCGCCCGGGGGGATTTCCTCCCATGGTTCAACCATGTATAGCAAAAGATCCGAACCCTTTATTCCTTTCTTGGCCTCGTTGACCAAATAATCTCCCAGCGAATTCTCGGGCTCATGCACTCCAGGGGTATCGAGAAATACCACCTGGGCATCGTCCCTGTTATGTATACACTTGATCCGGTTTCTGGTCGTCTGAGGTTTATCGGAAGTTATGGAAACTTTATCCCCAATCACTCGATTGATAAACGTAGATTTCCCCACGTTCGACTTTCCCAGTAAATGAACAAAACCTGATTTCAAAGTAATCAGCTACCTCCATTCTTATTATAATTAAGGTCGAAGCTATCTTCCAGCGTTCCATTTACAGGGGGCTCTTGTCGTATAATTATTTGCCAGGTATAATGGTTTTTACGAACTACGAATAAAGAATAGAGAGATCAGGGTAGGACCAAGGAGCAAACGACATTGAAGTTATTTGCGAAATCCTTTGCCAAAGTCAACCCCTACTTAAAAATTACCGGACTCAAGGAAAACGGTTACCACGAGCTGGAGGTCAGTTATCTGAGCGTGAATCTTGCGGACAGGCTCGTTTTAGAGGAAGTCCAAGAGGGTGCAGTAAGAATCGTGACGGACGCAGAGATCCCGCGCGAAAATAACCTCTGTTTTAAAGTCGCGAAAAGATTAAAGGAGATCTGTGGTCTGGGTACCGGGGTAGAAATCACCCTCGATAAGGGAATACCGATAGGAGGAGGGCTCGGAGGCGGAAGCTCGGATGCGGCTACCACTTTAATTGGGTTGAATCGACTCTGGAACTGCGACCTCACAAGGAAGCAACTCGCTAAAATCGGGAGCGATTTCGGAGCCGACATTCCTTTCTTTTTTTACGGTGGATACTGCGTTGGCAGGGGGGCGGGAACCGATATTAGACAGTTAGAGAATCCTTACTCGGATCGTTTCGTCCCGATCATTACACCATCCTTTTCCCAGCTCACGAAGGAAGTATACGCCAAATACGACGAAATAAAGGATCATCCAGTATCGGGATCGAATCCCGGGGGCTCAAAAACGAGGGCCGGAACGGAATGGAAAGAACGCCAGGTAAGGAACGACCTCCAGGAGCCAGCCATTCAGCTTAACCCTGATCTAGCCGACTATTTGAGCATTTTAGATGATACCGCTTTAGTTAGTAATTTCGGGGTTTCCGGAAGTGGGAGTTCGGTTTTTGGGTTGACAAAACCCGGGGTCCGGCAAAAGGAAGTTGAGGCGGAAATTACGGAAAAGTTAGGCGCTTTGCCCGGTAACCAGCAACTGGAAATTACCCGGCCGACCGGAAACGGACAGTTAATTACCGAAGGTGAGTAAAGGTGCAAGTTACGATTGACGGACCGGCAGGAGTCGGCAAAACGAGCGTTGGGAGCGCCGTCGCCGAGCAGTTCTCACTCGTCTTTATTCAATCAGGACAGCTTTATCGGGCCATAGCCTATGCAAAGCTCAACTCGCTTGACTACGAAAATTTATCCCTTAAAAAGGGTGAAAACCTGGAAGCGATACCATCGCTTGGGAGTGAGAAGCTTACCGATGAACTGAATTCGGAGGAAATCGGTGAAGAAGCCTCAAAACTTGCAAAAAAACCGGAAGTACGAGACCTGGTCAACGAAACGATTTTAGAGATTGCCAGTGGAGAGGATGTCCTCGCAGAGGGTCGAGACATTGGGACCCAAGTCCTCCCTGACGCAGAAGCAAAAGTCTTCCTTACCGCATCAACTAGTGAACGAGCGCTTAGGAGGAAGAAACAACTGAATTCTGACCGGGACTTAGGTGAGATCGAAACGGGAATTACCAAGCGCGACGACCGAGACCAAAAAAGGGAAGTTGCTCCTTTGAGACCGGCGGAAGATGCAGAAGTCATCGACACAACCGATCTCTCTCTGGAGGAAGTAGTGGACCGCGTGGTCAAAATGGTTGAACTAATCAAGAATAAATAGTCATTTAAAACTCAAGAGCATGAAAGAGAAAATAACAGAAACCCTCCAAAAACTGGTTTACCTCTTTATCATACTGGTGGTCTATCTGGCGGTAAAAATATTCTTTAAATTGAGGGTTGAGGGGGAGTCGAACATCCCGGAGAATACCGATAACGTGTTGATAACTTCATCCCATACCAGTTACTGGGATCCGCCTTTGATCGGACTTATTTTTGGCCCGATCCGTCAGGTGCACTTCATTGCCAGAAAAGGACTTTTGAGCAATCCGGTTTTTAGATTCCCGGTCAAGTGGTATTCCGCTACTATAGACAGGGACAACTTTGGCAAGGAAGACCTGAAGAAAATGCTTACTGCTTTCAGAAAAAAAGGATTACTCTGTATTTTTCCGGAAGGCACTACATCTGATGGGTCGCCGCCAAAAAGCGGTACCGTTAGGCTGGCCGAAAAAACTAACAGAATATTTTTACCGGTAAAAATTGAAGTCGAAAGGAGCCCCCTGGAATATCCGTTCTTCTCTACGCCCGCCAGGTTAGTAATTGGAAGCCCTCTGGACCTCCAGGAACTCAAGGATGCAACCCGGAAATCAAACAGGGCAAAACAGGAGAACGAAGATGAACCGGACTATCAGGATCTATCCCTCGTTTTGATGGAAAAGATAAACGAACTTTGACGGCAATCGAAAAGTTTTCAAACCTACTAGAAAACCAATTTTATCTCATTTTGGCTGTTGATTCAAAGAGAAAAAAAGGTTATCATATTGTAACTTATGGCAAAGTCGGTAGATCAATTAATTTAAGTCAAGTCGGATTTGTCAAAAACTAAATCAACAGGTGGTCGTTTGATGGAAGAAAAAATCAAGATGGAAGAAGCGTTTGACGAAACT
>CAZDMI010000024.1:0-16250 GCA_964506635.1 uncultured Thermotogae bacterium | reverse complement strand
ACACGATGGCAAAAGAACATTTCGAGCGGGATAAGCCGCACCTGAATATTGGGACTATTGGACATATTGATCACGGGAAGACGACTCTTACTTCTGCCATGACCAAGGTCCTTGCCAATCAGGGAATGGCGGATAGCAAGGAATTTCAGGATATCGACAACGCTCCGGAAGAGCAGGAAAGAGGTATCACGATTGCTGTCAGGCACGTGGAGTACGAAACGGAGAATAGACACTACGCTCACATAGATGCACCGGGTCACGCGGATTACGTAAAGAACATGATTACCGGTGCAGCACAGATGGATGGGGCGATTTTGGTAGTTTCAGCTGCTGATGGCCCGATGCCCCAGACCAGAGAACACGTGTTGCTGGCACGTCAGGTTGGTGTTCCGGCCATGACAGTGTTCCTCAATAAGACTGATATGGTCGACGATCCCGATCTCGTTGATCTCGTCGAGATGGAAGTCAGAGAACTGTTGAACGAGTACGACTTTCCGGGCGACGAAGTACCGATCATCAGGGGTTCGGCGCTTGAAGCAATGGAAAGCGATGGAGATCCCGAGTCCGAGGTAAACCAGCCAATAATGGAGCTCGTCGAAGAGATGGACGATTACATCCCGCTTCCGGACAGGGACGAAGACCAGCCTTTCCTGATGCCCATCGAGGACGTATTTTCGATTAAAGGACGTGGCACGGTTGCTACAGGTCGTGTGGAAAGAGGGAGGATTACTCCACAGTCCGATATCGAGATAGTAGGCCTGCATGGCGATATCGTGGAGACGGTTGCCACCAGTCTCGAAATGTTCAACAAGACAATGGACGAAGCTATCGCCGGGGATAACGTGGGTGTGCTTTTGAGAGGTATAGACAAGGAAGAGATAGAGAGAGGTCAGGTTCTTGCCGATCCGGGAAGTATAACACCTCATACCAAGTTTAAGGCCGAAGTTTACGTCTTAAGCAAGGACGAAGGTGGACGACATACCCCGTTCTTCGATGGCTACAAACCCCAGTTCTACTTTAGAACCACTGACGTTACGGGTACAATAGAACTGCCGGACGACGTAGAGATGGTTATGCCAGGGGATAACGTAACTCTCGAAGGTAACTTGATAGATCATATAGCCATGGAAGAAGGCCTTAGGTTTGCCATTAGGGAAGGAGGAAAAACGGTAGGGGCAGGAGTCGTAACGGAAATACTTGAATAGGGAGACTGATATTACTGATGCACAAGGAACAGGTCATCCTGGTCTGCAGTGAATGCGGAAGACATAACTACCATACCGTAAAGAACCCGAGGAACGATAGTGACAAACTAGAATTTAAAAAGTACTGTAAGTGGTGTGAAGACCATACGGTTCACAAGGAGAAATAAGCGGTATTAGTTTTTACAGGCCCGTAGCTCAGTCTGGCAGAGCAGCGGCCTCCAAAGCCGCGTGTCGGGGGCTCAAATCCTCCCGGGCCTGCCAGATGCACAATGAGGTGTTATGAATTTGAATTGGTTAAATAAGGTTAGTTCTTTTTTACGAAACGTTAGGGCGGAAGTTAAGAAGGTGAGCTGGCCTTCCCAGTCCGAAGTGATAACGATGACCATTCTTATACTCGGGATGGTCATACTGTTGTCAGCTTATATCGGCGGTGTTGATCTGGTGTACAGGCAGATCATTCAGCAAATCTTATCCTTGTAACAGCCGCTTGAACTTTCTCATTCTGACACTAACCAGAGGTAAACCTGTTAAACGAGGAGCAAGTGGTGAACTATGAAAAAATGGTATGCTATTCAAACATACGCCGGTTCCGAACTGAAAGTAAAGAAAGAGATTGAGAGAAGGATAGAGGAAAGGGGCCTTGAAAAAAGGGTCAAGAGTTTTAAGGAGGACGGCCAACGAGAGTATTGCGTGGTCCCGATAGAGGAAGTTATAACCTCCCGGAGCCGACGTGGAAAGTCGAACGAATACCGGATTCCCTACGAATACGATCTCCTCGTAGATTCTAACGAGCGGCTTTCGCGGGGAGACTCAATAGCCAGAAAACCACCTAAACACCTCGACTGGAATTGTCTGGTCTCCGACGTCGAAACGCTGCAGCGGGTCATAGTGGAAATGACAAATAGAACCGAGGAAACCTACCTGATCCCAACGGAAAAACGTATAAGGCGGGATATTCGAAAAGGGGAAAAGATTAGGTCCGGAGTTCCGCTTACCTCCGACAAGGAGGAAAAGTTCGTCGTAAACGTCAAAGGGAAGATAGCACTGCGGGATAAAGTCAAGCGAATCGAGTTCACCCTTAATGACGGTTCTGAAGAAAAAATGGTGATACCGGAGAGGTACCTGGTTAGGTTAAAGGAAGGGGACGAGTTCGAAGAGGGGGACAGGATAGAGGGAGAAGACGTAATTGACTCCCGCTCTTCCGGCATGGTTAAGGTAAAAGAGTACAAGGATAAACGTGTGGTTACCGTACAGCCGGTGGAAAAACGCAGGCTGTTTCCTGGTTACGTCTTTGTGAAGATGGACCTTCCCGAAGAGAAGATGATAGATCTGGTGGACGACATAAGGGGAGCAGTTAGGTTCGTTGGGTCCCGCTACCACCCGATCCCGATAAGGGGCAAAGAAATGAAGGTAGTTAAACGTCTTGCTGGTTTGATAGAAGCACCCACTGCCCCAAGTACTCCGAGGATCGAGGTCGACTTCGATGTCGGTGAGGTCGTCGAGATAATCGAAGGTCCTTTTGCTGACTTTACCGGCGAGATCACCGCAATAGACAAGGAGGCCGAAGAGGTGACGGTGAACGTCAAGATTTTTGGTCGAGAGACTCCGGTGGATATTGGTTTCGAAGGAATAGAGAAAATATAGGGAGGAATTGAGTAATTATGGCTAAAAGAGTAGAGACAACCTTGAAGCTACAGATACCTGCCGGGCAGGCCGATCCGTCTCCACCGGTCGGACCTGCTCTTGGTGAGCACAAGGTAAACATAATGGATTTCTGCGACAAGTTTAACGCGGAAACCAGCGACAAGGAGCCCGGTGTTCTGATTCCGGTAGACATAACGATTTATACGGATAAGAGCTTCAGTTTTGAGGTCAAAGAACCTCCGGCATCAGAACTAATTAAGAAAGCCGCCGGGATCGAAGGTGGTTCAGGTCAGCCCAACATGGAAAAGGCCGGAAAAATTACCGAGGAACAGCTTGAAAGGGTGGCAAAGAAGAAGTTGCCTGACCTTAATACTTATAAGCTGGATTCCGCCAAGAACATCATCGAGGGAACGGCAAGGAGTATGGGAGTAGAGGTGGTTGAATCGTGAACAGGAGATACCAGGCGGTAGCGGAGAAAGTAGACCCTGGACAACTTTACGGTCTGGACGAAGCTCTGGAGCTGGTTAAGGAATTGGCAACTGCGGATTTTGACGAAACAGTGGATTTAGCTATAAATCTGGGTGTAAACCCTTCTCAGACCATGGTTCGGGGCAGCACAGTTTTACCTAACGGTACCGGTAAAGAGGTTAAGGTCCTTGCTTTTGCCAAGGGTGAAGCCAGGCGGGAAGCCGAAGAAGCGGGAGCCGATTACCTCGGAGACGATGAAACCGTAGAGAGAATTGAGGACGGGTGGCTTGATTTCGACGAAGTCGTGTCGACCCCCGACATGATGAGCACGATTGGCCAGCTGGGAAGGATACTTGGCCCCAGAGGCATGATGCCTTCTCCAAAGTCGAACACCGTTTCTCAGGATATCGGAGAGGCGGTTTCAAGGTTGAAAAAAGGTCAGGTGGAATTCAGGACGGATAAGTTCGGTGTCGTACACGTTCCAATTGGGAAATCTTCTTTCTCCGTACCGGAGTTAAGGGAGAACCTGGTAGAACTGGCGACCTCCGTCTACGACCAGAGGCCGGAAGAAGGGGTTGAAGAAAGGTTTGTCCAAAAGGTAACGCTATCACCGACCATGGGACCCGGCGTTAAGGTTTCCGTCGACGAACTGCGGGATAGAGTTTACGAGAACAGGCTTTAAGTTAATCACGAAGACGGAGAGAATTCGGACTGGTTTTCAGTAAGGAGTGAAAAATGGTCACGGAAGCAAAGAAAGAAGAAGTGGAAGAGCTCAAGGAAGAATTTGAACAAGCCGAGGGTGTGGTATTTTCTGATTACCGGGGAATAACCGCGAACGACCTGAACGAACTTCGAGAGGACTTCACCAAAGAGGGCCTCGAGTACAGGGTCGTGAAAAATACCTTAGCCGCCATAGCGGCGGAGGAAACGGGAATGGGCGATCTATCAAAATTCCTTGAAGGTCCGATTGCCATGGCCGTCGGATACGATGACCCGGTTTTACCCTTCAAGATATCGTCCGATACGGAAGAAAAGTACGACCATTTCACCGCTCAGGGTGGAATGATCGAAGGAGACCTGGTTGAACCGGAAGAAATAGAATCAATTTCTCAATTATCTTCGAAAGAAGAACTGATGGCCAACCTGATCATGGGATTGAAATCCCCGATTCGAAAATTGGCTTACGTGTTGAAGACCAAGGTAGATGACCTTGCGGTTGTGCTGGACCAGGTCAAGGAAGCAAAGGAAGAGTAGAGTCTTTTTAAGGCATATATCTATTCTCAATTCTTTATAAGTTACACAGGAGGTCTGTTATGGACACTGAAGAAATAGTTGAATCAGTTGGCGACATGACGATTAAGGAGCTGACCGAATTAGTTGAGGCAATTGAGGAAGAGTTCGACGTTTCCGCAGAAGCCGCTGCACCCGTAGCAGCTGCACCGCAGGGCCAAGGTGGAGACGGTGGGGGAGGAGCCGAGGAAGAAGAGAAGATTGACCTGGTCCTTACTAACCCCGGTCAGAAGAAGATCAAGGTAATTAAGGAACTTAAGGACATAACTGGTAAGGGCCTGAAGGAATGCAAGTCGCTGGTCGATGAACTACCAGCTACCCTTCAGGAAGGGCTAGAAGAAGACGAAGCAAAGGACCTGCAGCAGCAGCTGGAGGAACTCGGAGCGGAAATAGAACTTAGGTAAGAGATCAGAACCTGATCATCTTGCCCTAGGAGGGATACAGTTTGAGGGAAAGACAGGACTATAGCCATTACGGCGAGGCAATCGAACCTCCCTATTTACTGGAGGACCAAAAAAAGTCCTACGAGCGGTTTCTTACCGAGGGCCTTGAAGAGGTTTTTGAAGAAATATCTCCCGTAAAGGCCGGGAGCAGGACGGATTTTAAGCTTGAATTTACGTCGCCAACGCTCGGTGAACTACGCGGAAGCGTGGAAGATTGTGCCGACAAGGATTTGACCTACGATAGGCCCTTGAGGATCACTGCCCGGCTTTACGACGAGGATGACAATCAGGTACAGGAAAGTGAACTTTACGTAGCTGATATACCTGTCATGACTCCGAAAGGGACTTTCCTGATCAACGGGTCGGAAAACGTCCTGGTAAATGAACTGGCCCGTGCTCCTGGGGTATACATAACGGCGGAGAGGAATAACCAGTTCCGAGCGCACATTCTTCCCGATTACGGGGCCTGGCTTGAGCTAATTCTCGATGATAACCGGAAAAGGTTGCATGCCAACCTGGATAGAGAAGCAAAGGTACCGATAACGGTATTCCTCAGAGTCCTGGGGATGGACCAGGAGGATATTTATTCAAACTTTAGCTTTGAGGTCGATCCCGTGACTGAGAGGAATCTAAGGCCTTACGTGGGGTATAAGTTCGGAGAGGACGTTTACCGGGATTCCGAAGTCATATTCGAGGCCGGCGAAAAACTGCGGGAAGAGGACGTAGAGGTAGTCCTGGATGAGGCCACCGAAGAGTCAATTAGTTTGCTGAACGAGTACATAGGCAATACTTTGGAGCGAGACGATTTCCGGACCAAGGAAGAGGCCGTTAACTTCATATACGGCAAGCTTCGACCGACCGGAAGGGTTTCGTCCACCAAAATGGAGAACTACATCAAGGGTCTCTTCTTTGACGAGGAGAACTACCTGCTTTCCGAAGTTGGCCGGTTTAAGGCAAACAGCAAGCTTGGGCTGGACGAAGATACGCTGGCCCTGACCAAAAACGACATCTTCAAGTCGCTGGAACTATTACTCGACGTGCCGGAGAACCGGGAGATACTGGACGAGAAGGATCACCTTGCGAATAAAGTGGTTAATTTACCCGGCAAGGCGGCCCGGTCCGCGTTCGAGAGAGGGTTGAACCGAGTTGTCAGGACAACTGAGGACAAACTCTCAAAGTTTAGCCTTGACGACGACGACACGCTGCGTGATCTGATGCCGACGCGTCCGATTCAATCCTCTTTAAACCAGTTCTTCTATACCGGTAGGTTCTCGCAGTTCCTTGAGGAGACCAACGCGCTGGCCGAGCTAACCCACAAGAGGCGGTTGAACGCGCTCGGTGGTGGCTTGAGTCAAAGAAGGGCCAAGCTCGAGGTTCGAGACGTTCACCCCTCGCATTATTCACGTATTTGCCCTATTGAAACTCCCGAGGGGCAAAACATTGGATTGATTACCTCTCTGGCCAATTACGCTAAGATAAATGAATACGGTTTCCTTGAGGCTCCGTACAGAAAAGTTGAGGACGGAAAGATAACCGGTGAAATCGAATATCTCATGGCCGGTGAAGAAGAACAGTACAAGATCGCACCTTCAACTACGGAAATCGACGAAGACGGTAACCTGGTTGAGGATAGAGTAGAAATTCGAACTGGTAAGGAAAACATCAGACTTGGCACTCCGGGAGAGGTCGATTACGTCGGAGTTTCTCCGAAGGCAATTGTTGGAGCTTCGGCTTCCTTGATTCCCTTCCTCGAACACGACGATGCCAATAGAGCTTTGATGGGTGCAAACATGCAACGCCAGGCAGTACCGATAGCTGACCCTGAAGCGCCGTTGGTTGGCACGGGTATGGAACAGAAGGCGGCACAGGATTCAGGCATGCTCGTGGTAGCGGAGGAGTCAGGGGAAGTAAGTTACGTAGACGCCGAGGAAATAAAAATAGATACTGCTTCCGGTGACACTGAGACTTATTCTCTCAAGACCTTTACGCGGTCAAACCAGGATACCCTGGTTCATCAGAGACCTCTCGTGGAAAATGGAGAACACGTGGAAGCTGGTGACGTGCTTGCCGATGGCTCTTCCAGTGAAGAAGGGGAGCTGGCCCTGGGCAGAAATCTCCGGGTTGCTTTCATGCCTTTCGAGGGATTCAATTACGAAGACGCGATCGTGGTTTCCGAGCGGCTTGTTAAGGACGACCTGCTGGATTCCATCCATATAGAGGAATTCGAGGTAAAAGCCGAAGAAACAAAGCTTGGACCGGAAGAAATAACTGCTGATATACCGAATATAAGCAAGGAAGACTTAAAAAACCTTGACTCGCGTGGAATTATCAGAGAGGGGACGGAAGTCGAGACGGGTGACGTCCTGGTAGGCAAGATTACGCCGAAAGGGGAGTCCGAGCCCAGCCCCGAGGAAAAAATATTTAGGTCAATATTCGGGGAACAGGCGAGGAACGTAAAGGACTCTTCCTTAAAGTTGCCGCCAACCGCGGGTAAAGGTAAAGTAATTCGGGTCAAGAAATTCTCTCGTGAGAAAGGACACGAACTGGATACCGGTGTTAACGAACTGGTTAAGGTATACGTTGCAACGCGAAAGAAGATATCCATCGGGGACAAGCTTGCCGGCCGGCACGGAAATAAAGGCGTGATTGCCAAGATTCTTCCGGAAGAGGACATGCCATTCATGCCCGACGGTACGCCGATCGACGTGCTGCTTAACCCGCTGGGTGTACCTTCTCGGATGAACCTGGGACAGGTATTTGAGACCCACCTTGGCTGGCTTTCTTCCCTAAAAGGGGAACACTCGAGTACGCCGGTGTTTGACGGAGCGGGAGAAGAGGAAATACTGCAGGATTTACAGGAAGAACAGGAGAAACACGATCTCGACGAAGGAGCCAACGAGGACGGTAAAGTTATTCTACGGGACGGCAGGACGGGTGAACCGTTCGACAGACCGATTACCGTCGGCCACATGTACCTGCTGAAGCTCGAACATATAGCTGACGAAAAACTTCATGCCAGGTCGACCGGGCCTTATGCACTTATAACCCAGCAACCTCTCGGTGGAAAGGCTCAGTTCGGCGGGCAGAGGTTCGGGGAAATGGAAGTTTGGGCTCTTGAGGCTTACGGTGCAGCGAGCACCCTGCAGGAAATGCTGACCCTTAAGTCGGATGATATTCAGGGTAGAACTAAGTTATACAAAGCCATTCTCAAGGACGAACCCATGCCGAAACCAGGGGTGCCGGAATCCTTCAAGGTTCTGGTAAGAGAGTTGCGCAGCCTTGGTCTGAGCCCGAAAGCACTCGATGCCGAGGGCAATGAAGTCAATCTCTCGTGACTATAAAGCAATCAGTAAGGAGATTTCGGGCGGAGTAGTAGTTTTTAAAGAGGAGACTGAAGGTAGGAAGTATCTGCTTCTCCGGCACGCCAACGGGGGTCACTGGAGTTTTTCGAAAGGACATTTAGAGGATGAGGAGTCGGCCAGGGAAGCTGCTGTCAGGGAACTAACCGAAGAAACTGGTTTACAGCTTGAGGAATTCCTGGCCGACTTCAGAGAACGGGTTCATTATACCTACAGTAATGAAGGTCAAAAGGTAAAGAAGGCAGTCGTATATTTTCTTGCTTCCGTGGATCAGTTGACCCCTGTTTCACTTTCCGACGAACACCTGGATTACAAATGGGTCTCATTTGGCGAAGCTCTCGATAAACTGACCTACGATAACGACGTAAGGATACTGAGAAAAGCCGAAGAGGAATTGGGCTCTCATGGCAATTAAACTACCGAAAGGGATATCCCTCGTGCGTAATGGGGTATTTGGCCACGATAGTTACGGATCCTCTTATGTATTTGGCGAGGAAGAGCTAGCTCTGGTCGACCCCGGAACATCAAAGTCGCTATCCAATTTGCTCGGCTGGTTCGAGAACAGCGAGTATGGCCTTCACGATTTGGAATCGATTCTCCTGACGCACGTACACCTTGATCATTGTGGCATGACGGGAGATCTCGTCGAAAAGGTCCCCGACATTACCGTGTATCTACACGAGAAAGGAGCCCGCCACCTCAAGGACCCTTCCGATCTGCTTGCCAGCGTAAAACGGGCAACGGGAGAGAGGTTTGAGCAGTACGGGGACCTGAAGCCGGTACCCGAAGCCAATATTTTCCCGATACCTCACGAGCGAGAATTGAATGTCGGCGGGAGGCGAATCCGCGCTCTGCCGACACCCGGCCACGCGCCTCACCATATTTCCTACTACGACGAAGTCTCTGGCGGAATATTTACCGGTGATTCTGCCGGTTTATACCTGGATGGTAAGTTAATACCCGCAACACCACCTCCGACTTTTAACCTTGCGAAGTCTCTCGAAAGCCTGGATAAAATGAAAGAGGTAGAGCCATCGACCCTGTTTTTTTCCCATTTTGGACCCGGCGGGGAAGCGATCAAGCTACTTAATGATTACGACTCAGTGTTGCGGAGCTGGGTTGCCCGAATCGAAGAGTTATACGATGAGAATCCCTCTCAAAAGAAAATAACGGAACGAGTGGTAAATGACCGGGATGACTGGTTTGTCGATGGTTTTTCCCCCGAAGAACTAGAGATGAACGTCAAGGGGGTAGTGAAGTACCTCGACTGGCGTGAGGATGAGCTTGGATAGTTACGTCAGAATAGCCGTCTTTCGCCCGATCCCGACGAGATTTGAGTATTCAGTTCCCAGGGGTCTGGAGGATGGTTTAAAGATCGGTTCCATCTGCCGGGTACCCTTTCGTGGTGAGAAGGTCCGGGGCGTCGTCGTAGATATCTTCGGGGAACCGTCTTTTTCGGGCGAAACAAAACAGGTAAGTGAAGTAATCTCGGATCGACCGCTGAACTCCTCTCTTATGGATCTTGCCCGGTGGATCACTCGTCGAACTCTTACCCCGTTAGGTCAAGTGTTCCACAGAATGGTTCCAGCCGATCTTAGGGTAAGTCCGAGAGAAAAGAAAGTTATTGGGTTATCCGGGAGCTTTGAAGAAATTCGGGAGTTTATCGAGGAGAAAGGGAGTCGGGCACCAAAGCAAGCGGAAATCCTGGAGTGCTTGCTTACCTCCGACGATCCGGTTGAAAAAAATCACCTGCTGGAAAGGGCCGGTTCTTCCCGTTCCCCCCTCAAGAGTTTACGGGGGCGCGGCCTGGTCAGAGAAGTTTCTTTGCCCGAGATAAGGACGGATAACCAGGGGTTTTCGTTTGAACTTGATTTAAACGAGCTGTCATCCGGGGTCTTGCAAAACCTCAAAGGCCTCCCAAATTCATTTGAAAGGTTTGCTTTCCATTCTTCCGGCCAGAAGCTTCTGGCTTTGTACTGCAGGATAGTCCAGTTGATCAGGGAGCGGGGTACGGTGCTCTTTCTTACCTCGGACGTAGGTAGAGCCAGGTGGTTCTCCGAGCTCTTCAGGAGCAAAATGGACTTGAGAGCCCTGACCTACCACAGCGATCTAACCCGGGGAGAACAATCCTACCGCTGGAATACCGCCAACACCGGTAGCGTGGACGTGTTCGTCGGCGTCCTGAATGCAGTATACCTTCCCGTTCCTGACCTGGGAGGGATAATCATTGACGACGAAGGTGATCGAAACTTCGAGCTCAAGGAACAGGACCCGAAGGGTGACCTGGTGGAGATTGCTTTGAAGAGAGGGGAAATTGAGGAACGGCCCATCGTTTACTCCGGGGTGGCACCGTCGATCCGGTCTTATTTTGAAACGAAATCCGTTTCCCTGACGCCACTTGGCCGGGAAGATGGTAATTCAATTACTTTTTCTTCAAAAGACGTAGATATCAGTGTTCAAGATTCCGGTTCCAAGAGGGGTTCTATTCCCGAAGAATTCAAGCGAGATCTCCGGGAGAATTACGAGAGTGGTGAACCCGCCATGGTCATTGGTGAGAGGGCCGGACCATCCAATGCGGCTATATGTGATGAATGCGGTTCCGTTCTTCGTTGCCCCGACTGTCGGATACCTCTGGCTTACAGCAGCTCCGGGCGATACGGGGTCTGTCCCTACTGCGGTTTGAAGAAGGAAATGTTGGTATGTGATAACTGCGGAAGCGAAGCGGTCAGGTTTATTGGCGGGGGGCTTGAAGCAATAGAAAAAGAACTTGAGGCCTTATTTCCGAACGGGAACATTCGTGTATATAACGCTCAGGCGGATTCAGGCCAGGACCTTTCTGCACTGTTCCGGGATTTGGTAGGAGGCAAACTGGATGTCCTGCTGGGGACCAGGAGTCTTCTTACTCCTTTTCTTGCCGGCAAAGTACCGCTATTGGGATTACTCGACCTGGATATACTCCTCAACAGACCCACTTATCGCTCTACGGAGTTCTTATTCAGAAGAATTCTCAAAGGTGCAGATATCGTCGGGTCAAAAGGAAAGGTTTTCCTCCAGGGTTTGCGGTCCGAGCAACTCCCCCTGGGTGCGGTAGCTTCCGGTAAGTGGAGGGAACTTTACGAAAACGAACTGGAATCCCGGCGACGGATGAACTATCCGCCTCAAGGCGAACTGGTAGAAATTAGTTTCCAGGGTAAAGATATGGAGTCTCTGAAAAAAACCGCCGAAAGCTTGAAGGGTAAACTACATGAGCTTGGGATGAAGGGCGGGCTACTGGGACCCATGGAGGAGAGTCCCGGTGGTGGTAGTAAAGCTGGCCCGGTATCGAAGTTGATGGTAAAAACGGATGAACTGGACGACTTTCTCGATAAGCTTCATTCGGTGGTTGACCGAGAGGACAGGGAGATAATTCGTTTGAACCCGTATTCCTGATCCTTTAGTTTGCACCTTAGTTATCCAGTGGATTAGGATTGAACGATACCGGAATTGATTTCCCGGAACTAAAGTTTCGTACCATTATCCCTAGACCACTGTAACACGAGCCCAAACGATTGGTTGTCGTCCATGTTGATGGGCAAGATTGGTTGGCATTGCTTGAAATCTTTGTTTTTGGAAATAATAAATTCTGAATAAATCAGATGAGGTGCTTTTGATGAAACGTTCCGGACTAGCGCACTCCCTTCTCGTAGTTTTCGTACTTTCCCTCGTGTTCTCCGGGTTTATAAGCTGGACGGCACTTGGGTTAAAAGTTCAGACCGGTTCTTTCATGATCGACCTTCAGGGCGAGAAGACGTGGTCCGTCAAGGCGGGAATTGGTGATGGAAGTAGTTTGTCCAGCGTCGGTTACCCGAAGAATTCCTATTCCCTCAGTCAGTCGCTAAAGGTCGATCTCAGTGGAGAAATTGGTGATGTCTTTTCCATCTCGGCAAATCTGGACGATTCCAAGCCAGGCTACCTGCAAAAGTTCGAACTGAAAATGGATACCGCTAACTGGGACGGGGTGGCAGGGGATATCGTGGCCGGACAGGGGAACAACTTTTCCGTTTACAATAAGAAGATACTTGGTTTGAGGCTCGATGGCGACTATGGTGGCGCCGGGGTTGAGCTGGTTGGTGGTCGGCTTCAGGGTATATCCGAGACAAAAGTTTTTTACGGCGATACCGCTGAATCCGAAGTTGAGTTTTCCCTTTACAGGTCTGGAGCCGGCCTGGAAGAAAAAAGTTACGAAGAGAACATTCGCGGTCTTCAGTACTACGAACTGAATTTTGAGTACGTGGAGGGGTTTACCGATCCGGAGGTCGAATTTCTTCCCCAGGAAGGGTTGGAGGATCTATTGGGGGAGTATCTTCCGGAAAAGTGGTCCCGGGAATACGTCCGGGGGCTGGTTGGGGCGATAGAGGACGAACCCAAAAAGAAGCTGTCCTCCGGTCAATTTGAAGTAGTATCTCTGAGCAAGGACTACCTGCTCCTGCTGCAGGATAAAACAAGTCTGGTGCGGGGAAGAATCAAGAACTATATATCCGCTTACAACAAGGAGATACCGGAGGATCAGAGAAAAGACTACCCCTTCAACCCCGGCACGGATTACGAAAAGGAGTTTTTGAGCAAGCTGGAAGCTTACGTTCGCCTGGCGCTTGGAAGTAAGGAGAAGCTTAAGCTGGATAGTTATTCGCGAAATCGATTTTATTCTCTTGGACGAACTGGAATCAAACGAGAAGGATTTCAGCTGGAAGTAAAATTGAACGGAAAATGGGAGCCCGTTGGGGGTTTAAATGATTACAGTTATGAACTATTTCCGGACAGGGGGATTCTTGACCTTGACTTTCCAAATAAGTTTTTCTCCGACCTTGCGAACAACCGTATAAGGGCGAGTTTCAAATACGAGATATCCGGTAAGACCTACATGCTAGGTTTCTCAGTTGCCCCTGAAAGCGAGAAGGTTTATCTCAACGGTGATCTACTCCAGCGGAATACGGACTATTCGATAGATTACGAAACCGGGGCTCTGATAATATTTAAGGAAATCGGCCCGGATGACAAGATAAAAGTGGATTTTGAGCGGGCCCGTGGTGGTCTCGGTGGTTTTGCTCAGTACGGACGGAACCTCTATGGCTTCAGCACGAGCATGCAATCCGATTACGGATTGAAAATAGAACTCGACCTATTTCAGGCCAGGGACAGCGCTCCCGCCGAGCTGCCTCCGGAAATACCAACCATGCCCAACGTTCACACGGTAGCGGGATTAAATGCTAGCTATAGCGAAAACGGCTGGGAGGCCGGGCTCAAGTTTGGCGGTAACGTCAATCGTTTTCCTTTTGACGATAACAAAAGGGTCAACCTTCCGAACAGAATCAACGAAATAGTTGAGCTCGAAAGTTATGGGGTACACCTTTTCCTGGGTCAGAACGGTTTTACGGCAAGTCGACCCGGAGGAAGCGGGGATAATACCCTTGAGTGGGAAAGCTATGGACCCGCTGACGGACTGGCTGGGAAGGCCGTTAACGACGGATTGGTGGTAGGGGAGAAGCTTTACCTTGCGACGGAGGGTGGGTTGACGACTGTCGTCCTGGGCGGCCCCGCCCCCTTCAGCAAGTCCCTCAACTGGACGAGTTATTACGAATCGGATGGGCTACCGGAGGTTAAATTGCAGGGGCTGGCCAGCGACGGGCAGACATTATGGATTGGAACCAGTTCCGGGGTTATTAGCGTGGAGCTCAAATCGCTTGACGAGCCCGACCCCTGGAATAAAATCGAAAAAACAAATGATTTATCGGTAACTTCTATAGCTCATTTAGATGGGCTACTTGGGATTGGAACCAAAGATGGACTTCGTCTTTACGATCTTACCGACGATAAATGGTTACAACTTGATAAAGACAAATTGAAAAAGGTCCGGGTAAATGACTTTGCAGTCAGAGAAGACGTTCTCTTGGCCGGAACCGAAGCAGGAATGTGGAAGGTCAATCCGGACGGAGGGGCTGAACGAATCACGGATAAGTCGATTAACGCGCTGTCCGTTAGAGGAGAGAACGTTTGGTTCGGTACAGATGAAGGCTTCACCCGGGTGGGGTCGGCGACCAGCTATCGGCAGGAGAAGATAACTGCCGTACTTGTGGGTGAGAAATCCGTCTGGGCGGGAAGCGAGGGCGACACCACGGGAGCAGATAAGAACCTGGTAATTTACGAACTCGGCGATCAGCTGCAGGGTTTTCCTACCGATACCACGGGAATTGAAGCCGAGGACGAGGACCGTTTCCGCAGCATAGATCCCGACAGGCATACGGACAGAGGTATTTTCGTCTCCGGCAATCTGGGGAAGACTTTCGGGCTCTGGTCGAGGGATTTAACGGTCTCGACCGATTTCAAGTACTATCAACCAACTTATACTCCCATTGGTAAAATGGAAAGAAAGGACAAGCTTTCCGCAGGAGCGAGAATTGAAGCCGGTTTAACTGAAAACCTGACCCTGGGCGTCGGGAGCGATTACTCGGTTTCTTCTTTCTCAACCGGGTCCGGAGATTGGACGATTTCGAACGACCTCTCCCTTTACTGGGAGACGATCGTCAACACGAGTCTGGATTTCACCTGGAACACGAACGCCGGAGGGGGAACGAAGCTGAAATCGAATCTCGCGCTGGACAAGTCCTTCTGGAATGAGAGCCTGATTGCCGCAGTTAACGTGAAGGCAAACCGTGATATAAGCGGTTCTGGAGAAACGACCGACTCAATTACGGTTTCTTCCCAGCTATCTCTCTCCCCTTACGACCTGGGAGAGTTCGGGTTGAACTACACTGTCCCCGTTACCGTGGGGTCGCTCAAAAAAACGGGGAGCGAGCAACTGTCCTGGAACTTCGACCTATCGCGTACCTTATCGCTCGACTCCGGTTACGGTTTCGCGGTTGGCTTGAGCGGGGATGGCAAGCTGGACGGTCCGGTACTTTCTGGTATCCAGGGAATAGAAAATCAAATTAACTTTAATTTACAACCGGATAAACTGAAACTGGAGGAGCTGGAGTTTGCCCCGGACCTCAACCTTTCCTGGAAGGGCAGCGGGTCCTCAAATCAACTTTCCGGGGAGTTCCTTCTGGATACTATATTCCGGTCTTTTTCTTCTACTGTTAGTATCGGGCGGACGGGGCGATTTCCGACCGGTAGCGAACTGGTCGAATACGAGGATAGTATTCAGGGTACTCTTAGTTACGATTTTGGTTCAGTGACGCCGGATATTAACTATAAGTTGAGCCGTGATCTGCGCACCCATCCCGATTTTGGTAGGAAGGCTACCTACAGCGGGAGTCTTGGTCTCGGCGCGAGCTGGAAAATCACTCCGAAACTCTCCAGCCAGCTGGATGGAGGGCTGAATTACGAATCGGATAAGGGGTTATCGTATACTCTGGATAACTCTCTGGACTGGAAAATCAATTCAAAACTTGCACCGAAGGTAAAAACTGGAATGGACTATTTCCCGGGTTCCGGAAAACTGGATTTCAGCACGGAAACGGAGTTTTCCTACCCGTTCCGGGATCGCTGGGGTGTGTCTTTTGTATCCGGAACTAACCTGGGGCTGGACAAATCCGGAGAGATGTACAGTAGTTTTTACGGTTCTGCAGGACTGAGAGTGGAGTTCTAATCGAAGGTATTACAGGAGGCATCAGGATGGACGATTTCAAACTATATGCCGTGGTTATGGCTGGCGGCAGAGGGCGTAGGCTCTGGCCTCTCAGCACTCCCGAGCGGCCGAAACAATTCATCGAGTTTAACGGAAAATCCCTGTTGAAGCGGACTTACGATAGAATTAGTCCGATGGTGGGCGACGAACAGGTAATCGTGGTTACGGGGAGCGG
>CAZDMI010000023.1:0-16363 GCA_964506635.1 uncultured Thermotogae bacterium | reverse complement strand
GCTTGATTGTCACTCAAGAGATCGCCGGTTCAAATCCGGTCGTCCCCGCCAGAATTCTTTTCGCTAAAAGCAATAATTAACTGAGATGTCGTGCCGAGGTAGCTCAGGCGGTAGAGCACCGCCCTGAAAAGGCGGGTGTCCCCAGTTCGACTCTGGGCCTCGGCACCAGTTTATTTTTTAACTTCCAGCAGTTCTTTTTCATCACTTACCTTACCAGATGTCTCAGTTTGTAAACTCCTTACTACCTCTAACCAGCATCAAGCCCTTCTACCGTGGTCTTTCGCTTTGTTTTTCCCATCGAAGGCTTGAAAAAAATTGACCACTTCTTACCCTAAAATACCTTTCCAAATTCCATCCAACAACCACTATTTCAGGTGATCTCCATGGTAAAAACCACCCTGGAAGATTCCGACAATCGTAAGCAGGTAATAGAGGAAAACGAGAACTGGCACGACAAGGAAGCAAAAATTTACGACCACGTAAGAAGTGAACTCTGGAATTTTTACGAACAGAAAAGGATTGCGGACGATATAGAGAAAATCGAAGAACTGTCTGACGGAAAAGACGCCGTAGATATCGGTAGCGGTACAGGTAACCTCGTGCTCAAACTTGCCAGAACGGGTTTTAGCGTTGATGCCGTTGACGTATCGGAAGAAATGATCGAGGTTCTGCGAGAAAAAATAAACAGTAAAGAGCCCGGAAACGTGGCACTGCATAACGAGCCGGCAGAGGATTTTTTAAGCAATCAGCCCGGGTCAAGGGACGTGATCTGTTTTAGCTCCGTCCTCCACCACCTACCTGATTACTTCGGAGTGCTGGAGAACGCGATATCCGCCCTGAAGCCGGGAGGACTGATCTACGTCGTCCATGAACCCCTTCCGGAGAAAATAGATCGAGAGGACGGTAATTTAAGCTATCTTGACAAGTTTCTCACGCCAAGAACGAGCTTCCACAGGTGGAGGGCACCGGAGAAGGATAGCGATATGGTGGACTACCACATAGACCGAAAGGACGGGATCGACTCCGAGAAACTTGAAGAATTCCTTCGGGAAAAGGGAATGAAAATCGCGGAAAGGCAGGGGTACACGACCTGGAAGAGCGGAGTTCTGTCAAGCTTCGACGATATCCTCGACCTCACCGAACGAACCGACTTCAAATTGCTTGCCCGGAAACCACCCAGTTGACTTGGCTCCTCACCTCAGGCGTCCGACTTATCGACCTTCCAGACCAGGAAGAAAAGAGTCAGTATTACCCCCAGCATCGGAACGATCAGCGACTTCATCGCGACTCCTATACCAAAGCTATCAGCTATAACTCCCATTAATAGGGGAACAAACGAAATACCCAGCGGATCAAACGTCATCACGAGACCGTTGATTGGCCCGCTATGCTGGGGATAAGTCTTGGCAGCCAGAGAGAATAAGTTGGGGAAAACGGTGGATATGAAAAAGCCAATACCCACTATGACGGCTATCTGCCAATAACCCCCGACCAGGAAGAAAGCGACTCCGAGTAAAATTGTTATGATGACGGCAGCAACAAGGATGAGCGTTGTATAAGAAAACCTTTCCGAGAGGTAGCCATTTAACAACCGACCCGGTACGTAAGCCCCGATAAATCCGGTCAAAGCGTAGTTTGCCACGCTCTGGGGCAGGGTTTGAGAAAGGTAATAAGGTAACCATGTGAAGAAACCACCTTCGACGCCGACGTTTAAAAACAGGGCCAGGCCCACGGCGAGAATTACTGGGTGCCTGATTATTTCCGAAAACTGGTCGAACGTCAGGGGTTCTTCCTCGATCTCCGCCGGGAAGTCCGACGTATAAAACATGAGAATGAATATAGGAACGAACCCAATTCCCAGCAGGTAGTAACCGAACCTCCAGCTGGCAAAGTGAAGCACCAGGTTGGCCACAAGCGGACCACAGGCGGCTCCAAAGGCCCAGACTGCCTCGTGGATGTTAAAGATTCGCCCCTTGCTCTCCGGGTAGAGGTGGCCCAGTATGGGTCTGGTTAAACCACCCGGCATGCCACCGGCCATGCCTCGCAGGACGATTGCTGCCAGGAAAAGGGAGTACAGTGGCGCCAGGCCAATTAGGAAAGTCGTGACTGCAGTGAGCAGAGCCCCAACCTGTATAAACTTCCTGATATCGACTCTACCCGCTACCATTCCGGTGGTCAGAGCAACGACCGTAAAGCCGATGGTGCCTGCCGGAGATACCAGACCGAGAAACGACTCGGAGACTCCAAACTCGGCCTGAAAATTGGGCAGCATAGCTCCCCTGAATTGCATTACGACGGCTCCCAACCCCAGGTAAAGAAGGGCCGAAATCGTCCAGCGCTCCTTGCTCTCGATATCGCGCAAGTTGCCTCCTGTTGGATTCTTGTTTATCCGGGGTTTTGTTTGAAAATACCTGTTAGCCGTACCCTCCGGATATGTACATGATGGTCCCGGATTGTACCAATTAATTCCGTAAAATATAAAAAGAAAAACCCGTTAGTTCCAGCCCAAAAGTCTTTACCTTCCGAAGGAATTAAAAGGAATAATCAGACACTAAGGCGATTTCGGGGAGCGACTTTTCAAAACCCGTTTCCGCTTCGAGTTCGACTTCGTAACTTTCCTCAGGGTTCCAGGTCAAACTTCCCTCCAGTTCCTCCAGATAGACGGGGTAAGATTTTTTCTTACCACCGAGTAGAAAACCCAGTTCTAGCTCAAAATCTTCGATCTCAGTAAACAGATCCAGTTCTACCTCTTCGGAACTAAAATCGTTTAACACCTCGAACTCCCACTTTCCCAGCTCCAGCTCGCTGAGTTCGAGTTCCTGTATTTTAAAGAACTGGTCGGAGTTTCCTGGGAAGGTACCGACTTCGCCTTCGAGGGAAATTGTCCCTTCCTCTGTGATTAATTCCGGGGCAAACTCGATAAAGTTCTCGGAAAATCTCCAGTTCAGCTCCCCTTCCAGGGAAAGGTCCGGTCCAGTTAATAAGGGCTCTCTCATTTCATAACCTAGTTCTATTTCGACGGGATCTAGCTTTTCCGCCTCCAGAACTGGATTCAAAACCAATTCACCGGCACGGAGCCCGCGTATTTCCGCCGTTGAATCCTCCGGGGCGGAAATCAGAGAACCCGATTCCGAGGAGAACCTCGTCGAAACGCCAGCGGTTACCCCATCGCCCACTTCGTGCTCCAGGTCCAGCGCCAGCCCCCTCTCCAGTGCTTTGACATCCCGACCAGGACAGTTACCGGTTTCGTATTCCACGGATAGGTCCGTTCTCGTACTTTGGCCAAGCTCCGCGGAAAAGTTACAGGACTCGATGCTTTTCCAGCCTTCACCCAGGTCAATTTCGGCTTCCCCATTTACTGCGGACCTCGATATTTCCAGAGCAAGAGCCCCGTCGGCAATACCGCCGGAATCCATTTCGGCTTCGCCGTCCACCTTAAACAGCTCTGCTTCGTAAAAGAATCCAAACTCGGAAAGTGCTTTCGTCTTTAGGCTCTGCTTTTCGGGGCCGACTTCTAGTTCGGTACGAAAGTCGGCTCCGACTTCTGGTTTAGTCCCGCCAACTGCTACCAGAGTGGATTTAAAAGGAAGGATCGCCCACAAAAGAGTCATCAGAATTACCAGAGCCGCTTCAAAACTCCGGTTGCTCAACGTTAAAGCCTCCTTTGTTTTAATAGTTTAAATTTTTTTAACTGTAGATAAAAAACAAAGCCCCCTGAGTAGCGACCGGCCACTGAGACAAGTCCCATCAGGAGGCTAAAACCCGATACACCTTCTCTTCCCACCAATCAACCCAAGAGGAGGTAGTTGACCAATTCACCTCTTTTGAGGTTTCATGATTTTTCATTTTTTAAACCGGAATGGATACTTGCAAACCCTTAGTTAGTAAAAACCGGTCGATTTGCCACCTTAATACTTCTCAGGATTGGCTTCAAGTCTTTAAAAACTCTTATTCAGTGGCCGCAGTCATTTTCTGAAATATCCCCCAAGTCTGATAAGTCGTACGAATACGGCCGAAATTCCGACGGACAGGATCAAAAAACTCAGCGCCTGCAGTAAATTAGCTGAAGGGGTCATGCGCCACCTCCGGGGGAATGATTAAAACCACCTACTTTCATCCAGTCTCCGTATCCAAATTACCTCTAATTAAGGAAATGAACAACCCCACCCGTATCCAGCCGAGCCGAAATTGGTTACCCGGGCCGCTTCCACGTGGAATAGCTGGTATAACTATTGTTGAAAAAAGATGAAAGGAGAAAACTTAAATTCCAACTAGATGCTTCCGCAGGTGGGACAACCTTCTGATCTGCTTACCTCAATTTTGTCGAAGTCGTTTTCCGCCAGGTCCAGCAAAACCAATTCCCCAGCTGCCAGCGTCCCCGATCCCGTGAAGTACTTAATTGCTTCACCGGCCATCAGGGCACCGGTTACCCCGGCTGCCGGACCCATAACCTGCAGGTCATCCTCTTCCGGAGGTTCTTCGGGAAATATACAGCGCAGGCAGGCCGTTTCCCCGGGAACAATCGTGGCTAATTGCCCCCTGAACCCCTCAACTGCACCGTGGACAAAAGGTACCCCTTCATTAACTGCGTACTCGTTAAGCAAGTATCTGGCTCTGAAGTTGTCAAGAGCACCAACAACCAGATCGGATTCGGGCAATTCATCCAAGTTGTCCTGTCTTAATTCCAGATCCAGACCCTTTACTTCGACTGTGGAATTGAGGTCGTTCAGGCTTTCGCCTGCGGAAATGGTTTTGGGGTCTCCCAGATTACCTTCACCGTGAATTATCTGACGATTGAGATTGCTTACCGCAACTTCGTCGGGATCGACCAGAACCAATTTCCCCACCCCGGCGGCCGCGAGGTAGATGGAGACCGGGGAACCCAGACCCCCGAGCCCAACCACGGTTACAGTTGCTTCTCCGAGCGCTTCCTGTCCTTCCGACCCAATTATCCCCAGCTGACGGCTAAACCGGTCTTCGTCGTAGGCTTTGTCTCTCATCATATTTGATCAATTGATATTAACCTCACCCAGCCGGCCAGCGCAACTACAAATTAACTTAAAAGTCGCCATTCTAAGGCCGGCCAGAGAAAAAATCGAAGTAGAAGCTCAATCCCTCATTTCAAAACCGGGTATCCGCAACCTCCTTTCCATATTGTTGATGATGGAGGAGAATATATATACCAGAACGAGATATATTGCCCCGACAATTATAAAAGTATCGGCAAACCTAAAATACCTTCCGGCCATTATCTTTCCGGCGGAAGTGAGCTCCCGTGCGCCTATCATGAAGGCAACTGAGGTATACTTTAACGTATAGATTACGTCGTTCGACCAGGAAGGTATTACCCGGCGAAGGGCCTGAGGCAGTATAATCGTCCGCATCGCCGTAAAGAAACTCATACCAACTGACCTTGCCGCCTCGAGCTGGCCCGTTTTGATCGACTGAATCGCGCCCCGCAGGTACTCGGCCTGATAAGCACCGCTATTGAGTCCAAAACCCACTATTGCTGCAATTAGCGAAGGCAAGTTAATCCCCACTTTGGGCATTCCGTAGTAGATTATAAATAACTGAACTAGCAGAGGGGTACCCCGAAAAAGTTCGATGTAGAAGGAACAAAGTGCACGGACTGGACGGGGTCCGTACATCTTGCCGAGCGCAACAACAACACCCAGAACCGCCGCGAGTCCCATGGATGCTGCCGTCATTATCATCGTTATCTTTATTCCGTCAGCCAGAGCCGGAAGTATTTCCCAGACGTAACTCAGGAAACTCATATTTGTCCTCGCTCCTGTTGATAGTTTGAATCAGTTTTTCTTTTCATATTCTACCTCTCCAGATCGAAACCAGGGAGCATGTACCTGTCCTCCAGATATGCGAAAACCCTGGTTCCCGCCCTCGTGATTATCCAGTATATAACCGCAATAGTGATGTAAACTGTCAGCGGGTTGTACTCACGGGCCACGATGTACTTCCCCTGCTGGAGTATTTCGACAACTCCTATAGCAAAAGCCAAAGAAGTATCCTTGATGGTAATCGCGTATTCGTTTGCACTTGCCGGGAGGGAAAAACGGAGCATCTGAGGCACGATAATTTCGAACAACCCCCGAGGCAGGCTCATCCCAATCGACCGGGCCGCTTCGAGCTGCCCAGTCCCGATAGACTGGATCGCGCCGCGGAAATAGTGCGTCTGATAACCCGCGTGTCGCAGGCCTAAAGCGAGGAACGCCGCCCAGAAAGGGGAGATGTTGACTCCAATTCTCGCCGGACCGTAATAAAAGATAAACAGAAGAATAATCGCGGGCAAACTGCGAAAGACCCAGGAAAACCCTGAAAGGAAAGAACTAACGTACTTCGGAGCGAAAACTATCCCCAGAGCGATAAAGATCGCCAGAACGAAGCCAAAAGCAAAGAAGGAAAATCCTAGTTCCAGGGTAACTTCAAGTCCCTTAAGCAGGGCACCGGAGTTGCTCCAGAGGATTAATACCTGGTCAATCAGAGCTTGCAATACTCTACCCCCCTCCGTCTGAGAAATAGGGGCGGGCCTTAATGATCGACCCGCCCACTAAACCGAATCACTCAATCAATTGTTGAGATATTTATTGATTATTTTATCAAACCGGCCCGACTTCTTTAGCTTCTCGAGCCCCGAGTTCAGCTTTGCCAGTAACTCCTCGTCACCTTCTTGAACGGCGTAACCGTAAGCTTCTCCTGTTCGAAAGGTACCAGCTATTTTCACCGGCTTCCCCTGGGCTACGACTCTTTCCGCATTTGTTTTGTCCTGTACGGCTGAGTCCACCTTGCCGGCAACTAGCGCCTGCACTGCCTGTGGGTAAGTTTCGAACAGCTTCTGTTCCAGATCGTATCCGGCTTCTATCAGGTTCTTCCTTACCCATTGCGCCCCGGTCGTATTGCTTTGATTGCTTACCGTTGCTCCATGGCTCATGGCATCGAACATATGCAGGTCGGAATCCTCCCGGACCAGGACGGCCATTTCGGTAAACCAGTAGGGTTCGGTAAAGTCCACCCTCTTTTCCCTTTTCTCCGTAATTGACATCCCACCACCGGTCATATCCGCCTTGCCCATGTTGACCATGGGTATCAGCGAACTCCAGGAAGAAGTAACGAACTCCACGTTAAACCCTTCCACTTCTGCTATTGCGCGTATAATGTCTATATCAATACCCACCAGTTTTCCTTCATCGTTGATGTAATCCCAGGGAGCCCAGGACGCCTCGGTGGCAAATTTGTAAGTCGGTTCTTCTTGCGCCTGACTTATGACGCCAACAGTAAACACGATAGAAGTTACTAGCAACAACGAAATTACGATAACGCTTTTGCTTCGCATAGTTTTGGACACCTCGTATAGGTATTTAGGTTAATTAATTCGAAATTGAAAACAAGTGCCTCCCTCCGGGAAATCGGAAGAACCTGCCGGCCTCAGAAAAAAATACCATAAAAGAGGGGAAAATTAGGCAAGTTCGACCGGAGGGGAGGTCGAACTTGCCCGAATGCTCCGCCGAGGGGGTGTGAGCATCTCTTAAAATATATTTATAGTTGGATTTTAGATCTCTGCGCAATTACCCCTCAGTCTTTCAATCGGCCTTGGGGTTCGTCTCTGCCCGATTAAGACAGATAACTTTTAGTGAAGGGAACGATGGGCATAAAGCCCATCTTCAATTTGGCTTTACTCCTCAAGTTCTGGCTAACCTGACCTTCTTCCGGACCGTTCTTTAGTTCCTGTTCGTAGTTCATTGGCATCATCTGGTTTTTTCACCACTTCACTAAACAATTTTCATTATAGTATCACAAAGATATGAGATTGTCAAGGTTAAAACCTTAATAAATCGGTAGCACAAAGCCAGCCCGGTTTTTCTACCCGATCTCGTAAATAGGAATGAGGTGGGAAATTAACTTTGTGGCCCCTGGGGAGTTAGAGGGTGGAGAAATTGTGTCGACCCAAGCTGGCCGAGAAAATACATTTACGGGTAGAATAATCTTCCGAAAGGGGCTAAACACCAAATTGTTTACTAAAAGGGGTAATTTAGTGTAAAATAAACAGGGTGATTGCTTTGAAAAAAACGTATATCGTCAGCCTTACCCTCGCACTCGCTTTAATAATGGTGACTTCCTTTCAGTTCGTATCACTAGGGCAGTCAGAAGGTCCGGAGAATTCGAATCCCGCGGTAAGTTACCCGAGATACGGCTTTGGGGCGCAATTTATATCGCCTTCCGGAGGTCTTAGTTCGAGAATCTGGTTAAATTCAAGTTTTGGCTTTGAAGGGAACGCCATAGTTTGGTCCAGCCCTTATGCGAATATAGACGGGACCACTTCCCTCAGGTTATTATACAAACTCACCGGTGATAGCAGGGTCGATTTTTACGTGACCGGCGGCGGTGCCTATAACTTCGGAAGTTCGTCCGACTCCGGCCAGTTCGCGGGTGTAGGTACCGGGGGGATCAGCGTCGAGGCCTTCTCGAAAAATTTCGTGCTCAACCTGGAATTCGGAATGCAGGTTCAAAGTGCACAGCGGTTCGGCATGACCTTCGGTTCCGGATTTCATTACTACTTTTGACTTGAATAACTTCCAAACATTTAATATTTTAAAAGAAAACGACCCCAACTCTCTTACTATTGAACAGGAAAGGTTTAGTTTTTAACTGATTTCCGGAACTCATTCTGCCGGGGAATTGTCTTACGTTTAAATAAGGAGGTTGCCCCGGTTTCGGATAAGCTATCCATTAATACCAAAAACCTGCCTTGCCGGTAGTAAGGATTGAGGGAAAAAAACAAAGGTGGGAAGATGCCCCAGGAAAGCAAAAAGTACTGGCTGGGGGTAAACATGAGTTCAGCTATTACCCCTCAGCGATTTCACCTGTTACTCAACCACTTTCCAAGCGTCGAAGCCATCTGGGAAGCCTCTAAGGGAGAACTAAAATCGATCGAAGGTTTCGATGACGAAGCAGCCGAAAAATTTTGCAACCAGAGAGACGAGGACGAGCTTCGGGAAGAGCTGGAAAAGGTTAAAAAGTTAAATCTCGATATAGTCACCATGGCCGGATCCGAATACCCCGAATCACTGCGTACGATAGATAAACCCCCACCGGTACTGTACACCAGAGGGAATTACGTCGAAGATGATCAACTCGGAGTCGCAATGGTGGGCACCCGCAAGAACACTAATTACGGTAAAAAGGTAGCAAAGGATCTTGCGGAAGGGCTGGTGAAGGAAGGTTTCACGGTTGTCAGTGGTATGGCCAGAGGGATTGACACTTATAGCCACAAAGCCGCACTTGCGGCCGACGGTAGGACGGTCGCGGTAATGGGAACGGGTTTCGACCACACTTATCCGAAAAGCAACGCGAACCTGATGCGAGAGATCTCGGAGAACGGGGCCGTGATGACGGAGTTTCCTTTTTACCAGAGACCGGCAAAGTGGACTTTTCCTCAGAGAAACAGAGTAATCAGCGGCCTAACCCGGGGAACGATAGTCGTCGAGGCTCCCGAATCAAGTGGTGCCCTGATAACGGCGCACGACGCGTTATCACAGGGTCGGGAGGTATTCGCGGTACCGGGCGACGTTAGAAAACCGACCATGAGGGGAACTCACGGGTTGATTAAGGACGGGGCCAAGCTGGTCGAGGACGCGGCCGACGTAATAGAAGAATTTAGAGACGTTCAGGCCACCCTTCCCTTTAACGAGGACAAGGAGAAGGAACCGGGGGCGGACTTAACCGGCCCGAAAAAAGAAGTGTTTTCGCTGCTGGAATACGAACCAACCCACTTTAACGACTTGGTTGCTGAGACCGACTTTTCCCCGGCCCGTATATCCCATATAATGTTTCAGCTGGAAATGGATGACCTGGCGGAACAGCTGGAGGGAAATCAATGGGTCAAAGCAAAGTAAGTTATCCCACCCATCGACGGTAAACCCTACTTCATAAATTTCAGGAGGTCATTAAATCAATGGAAAGAAGTCTAGTACTGCTGAAACCGGATACTGTTCAGCGCGGTTTGGTTGGAGAGCTCGTTGGAAGACTGGAGGACAAGGGCTTAAAGATAGCCGGAATGAAGTTAATGAAGGTCGGCGAGGACCTGGCAAAGGAACATTACAAAGAACACCTGGAAAAGGATTTCTTTTCGGACCTCTTCGATTTCATCACGTCCGGTCCGATAGTCGCCATGGTGGTGGAAGGCGACCAGGCAATAAGCGTAATAAGGAAGATGATGGGAGCTACCAATCCATTTGAAGCGGAACCCGGCACGATACGAGGCGATCACGGACTTGATTTGACCAAGAACCTGGTTCATGGCTCGGACTCCCCCGAGTCCGCTGACCGTGAGATCAACTTGTTCTTTTCCGAAGAAGAGATACTCGATTACGAACTGACCGAAAAACAGTGGCGCTAGCCCCGGAGTTACGCTTTGACCAGACTCTGGAGCGGAACTTAATAAATAACCAATAGAAAGGTGATTATATGGGTAAGGAAGAGGTGCTGGATAGCACTCTTGACAAAATAAAGGAGGAGCACGGCGAAGGTTCGATAATGTGGATGGGGGACCAGGAAGCGCTCGAAGTGGAAACAACCTCCAGCGGCTCGCTCGCGCTGGACATCGCCCTTGGCGGAGGAGGCGTACCCCGCGGCCGGATCGTCGAAATATTCGGCAAGGAATCGAGCGGGAAGACGACCCTGGCCCTGCACATGCTGGCGGAAGTTCACAACGCCGGCGGGTCAGCCGCATTCGTGGACGCAGAACACGCACTGGACCCAAAATATTCGAGTTCTATTGGAGTCGACCTGGACCGGCTACTGCTGAGCCAGCCCAACTCGGGCGAAGAAGCCCTGGAAATAACTGAACAGTTAATCAGGAGCGGGGCACTGGACATGGTAGTGATAGATTCGGTGGCCGCACTCGTTCCCCAGGCCGAACTTGAAGGCGAGATGGGTGACTCTCAGGTCGGACTGCAGGCGAGACTGATGTCGCAGGCAATGAGGAAACTGGCCGGCGCGATTTCGCAGTCAAAGACGACGGTCGTATTTACCAACCAGATCCGATCAAAGATCAACAACTCACCCTGGGGACCCTCGACAACCACTTCCGGTGGACGGGCACTCAAATTTTACAGCTCGGTCCGGCTTAACATCTACATCACCAAGACGCTCGAGAAGGATGGAGAAAAAATCGGAAACGCCGTAACCGTAAAAGTCGTCAAGAACAAGGTCGCACCACCCTTTCAGGAAGCGAACTTCGACATCATTTACGGTACGGGGATCTCACGCCCCCGCGAGTTGCTGGACCTCGGTGAAAAGTACGACGTAGTAACACGGAAGGGCTCCTGGTACTCCTACGGCGAGACGCGCCTGGGTCAGGGAGTCGACAACAGTCAGGAATACCTTGAGGAGCACACGGATATAGCCGAAGAGATAGAGGCCAAAATAAGGGAAGAAGCCGGGCTGGTACAAAAACAGGATGGCGGCGACGAAGAAGAATCGGCCGAGGAATCATCCGAGGAATCAGGTGAATAACCCTCACGACGAGGAGAAGGAGGATAACGAGGAAGAGGAACTGGAAGCAGCTCGTAATTACCTGAAGCGTCTCCTCAAGTACAGGCCAAGAACCGAGCAAGAGGTATGGGAGCGGATGGAGGAAAAGGACTACTCGCCCGACGTAATCGAGGAGACAGTGAACTGGGGCATTAAAGGTGACCTGATAGATGATAGGCTGTTCGCGGAATACTTCATCGAGGACAGGCTGGAAAACAAACCGAAGGGCAGGTCCGGCCTCTACAAGGAACTCCTCGAGCACGGCGTGGAATCCGACCTGGCCAACGATGTACTGGACGAAAAGGTCTCGGTGGAGGACGAGCAGGAACGCTGCAGGAAACTGGCCGAAAAACGTCTGTCCAGTTACCGGGGAGACGACGTCAAAGCAAAGTACCGCAAGACCCTCGGCTTTCTCCAGCGGCGGGGCTTTTCAAAAGGTATGGCCGGAAGTATCCTGAAGGAGCTATTGTTCAAGAATGACTGACGAGATTAGAACGGGGATTGGGCTGGATTTTCATCGCTTGAAACCCGGTGAGGACCTGGTACTTGGCGGGGTAAAGTTTGACCATCCCGTGGGAACCGTGGCCCATTCCGACGGGGACGTCCTTGTGCATGCCGTCTGCGACGCGATTCTCGGCGCCGCGGGATTGGGCGACATCGGCAAAGTTTTCCCCGACGACGACCCGGAATACAAGGATATATCCAGCCTGAAGCTCCTGGAAGAGGTCGTCAGGATGGTCTCCAACGAAGGGTTCGTTACGGGCAACGTCGATGCGACCCTGATCCTGGAATCGCCAAACGTAAGCTCAAAGCGGGAAAAAATGATCGGGGAAATCGAAAAAGTGGTAAATGCCCCCGTCAATTTAAAAGCTACTACTGCCGAGAACATGGGATTTATAGGGCAGGGAGACGGAATAGGTGCTCAGGCAATTGCTCTGATTCGGAGCGACCAATAAAACAATAAAGCTCGTAAAAAATTCGGAGGTAAAAATGGAAGTAGAAGTAAAGCAGGTCGAAGGCTCGACGTTCGTCGGTAAAGGCGACTCGAACCACTGGCTCACCATGGATACCGAGGAAAAGCACGACGGCTCCGAGGCGGCTTCCCGACCGATGGAGTTACTTCTCGTCGGTCTGGGCGGCTGTACCGGGATGGACGTCAACACTTTATTGAACAAGATGCGGGTCGACTACGACGACCTGCAACTGGATATCTCGGCCGAGCGGGAGGAAGATCACCCCAAGGTATTTACGAAAATCGAAATCACTTACAAAATTTACGGAGAGGACCTGCCCGAGGACAAGGTCGCCAAAGCAGTCCGCTTAACCCAGGAACGTTACTGTCCGGCGACGCATTCGCTGAAAAACCCGGCGGAGGTCTCCTACGAATACGAGATCATAAAACCCGAATGAGCCCAACTTCCTATTTTCAGTTAGCGTAAACCAAACCCAGATGCGGGGGTGTGGGAATCATTATGAAAGCCGGGCCTGGTCACTGGAGATTGACATATTTGCATTAATTACGGGCAGAGCGAAAAATCGTCAGCTTTTCAACGCTCAAATTTTATATATGTCAATAATTCTTCCGAATGGTCTGAATTTCTTGAATCGGGCTTGAAGGGGAGAACCGACGGTGCTATAATACCATCGTTATGAGCAAGCGGATGCCCAGAGTAAGCGATCTTCTTTTCGTTTCTTTCGACAGGGCGGCATCCGGTGTTTCCAATCCTTTAGAACTTACCCTTAACTACTTTTTTGGCTATTTTGGTTGGATAAACTGACCTAAAGCCTCTACATCATCAGAGCTTTAGGTCGTGACGAGGTCCACGGGTTTTCCTGTGGCCGCTTTGCTATTGGAGGAAAGGATGATAGAAGATTTAAGAAAAAAAATAGACGAAGTCGACGAAGAACTGGTCGATCTAATGAACAGACGCGCGGAAATCGCTCTGGAGATAGCCGAAGAAAAAGCACG
Organism: uncultured Thermotogae bacterium; assembly: GCA_964506635.1. Taxonomy (GTDB): domain Bacteria; phylum Bipolaricaulota; class Bipolaricaulia; order M55B111; family M55B111; genus JAGXLP01. The sequence continues at coordinate 2,847 of CAZDMI010000023.1, read as the reverse complement.
AGAAAACATGGAAATAACCGATCTGGAAAGGGAGGAAGAAGTTCTGGAACGTATCAGCAGGGCGAACGACGGCCCCTTCTCCGACGTTCAGCTCGAACGGGTCTACCGCGCGTTGATTTCCGAATCGAAAGAAATCCAATCGGAGGTAGATTTAAATGATAGTCGTAATGAAGCCCGAAGCAAGTGAAGAACAAATAAACGAAGTAGAGGAGAAGCTGATAGACCTGGGTTTTAGCGTTCACTTTTCTCAGGGTGTCGACTACACCACGCTCGGTGCAATTGGCGACAAAAGCGGTATAGACCCGCGAGAACTGGAGATCATAAACGAAGGAGTGGCTAAAGTGACTGAGATAAGTGAACCATATAAACTTGCAGGAAGGGATTTTCATCCACGGGATAGCGTTATAAACGTCGATGGAGTTGAAGTAGGGGGCAACCAGCCGGTAACGATGGCCGGTCCATGTGCAATCGAGTCGGGAGAACAGATAGATATCATTGCGGAAAAGGTGGCAAATCAGGGAGCCTCGATCCTGAGAGGCGGAGCTTTCAAGCCAAGAACTTCACCGTACAGCTTCCAGGGACTGGGCGAAGAGGGCCTAAAGTACATGCGCAAAGCTGCGGATAAACACGGGTTAAAGATGGTGACCGAGGTCATGGGAAAGAGTCAGGTCGGTCTGGTAAGCAGTTACTCGGATATACTTCAGATAGGGTCCCGCAACATGCAGAACTACAACCTGCTGCGTGAAGTGGGCAAAACCAATAGGCCGGTGCTGCTCAAGCGCGGTTTCGCCTCGACGGTGGAGGAATTCCTCATGGCGGCGGAATACGTCATGTCGGAAGGTAACGAGGACGTCATTCTCTGCGAAAGAGGCATCAGAACTTTCTCGGACGAGACGCGCTTCACGCTCGACCTCTCGGTGGTGCCCGTCATCAAGGAAAAGAGCCACCTGCCGATAGTCATCGACCCGAGTCACAGCACGGGCGTGCGGGACAAGGTAATCCCGATGGCTCGAGCCGGCATAGCGGCGGGGGCCGACGGAATGATCGTAGAAGTTCATCACGAACCGGAAAACGCCAAGAGCGACGGACCGCAATCACTTCGTCCCGGCCAGTTCGCGGAATTGATGGATCAGGTAAACCAGATTACGGATACGGTAAGCAAAAAGAAAGTAGCGGCCTGACGGAAAAATGGACGACAAAGAGAGCGAGTTTGAAAGGGTGGCGATAGTCGGTACGGGGTTGATGGGTGGGTCGCTCGGCCTGGCGGTGAAACATTTTTACAGTGACAAGACGGTGACCGGAGTAGATTTTCCGGAGGAAACCGCAAAAGCCCTCGAGCGCGGCGCCATAGACGAAGGATACGGGCCGGGCGAGCTGGAATCCGCCCTGGAGGGAGCGGACCTGGTAGTTCTCGCTACGCCAATAGATCGGATTCTGGAACTGCTGGGAGAACTTCCCGAATATCTATCCGGGAGAGTTGCGGTCATGGATCTTGGCTCGACTAAGAGAAAGATCTGTGCTCGGGGCTGGGAAAAACTAAAGGACTCTCCGGCGACTTTCATTGGTGGACACCCGATGACAGGAGCCGAAGTCCGTGGAATAACCGGAGCGCACTCGCTTCTCTTCGAGAACAGCGTCTTCGTCCTCGTTACTCCCGATGGAGAACCGACGGACGTATCGGCAAAACTCGAGGGTTTTCTCGAGGGGGTTGGAGCGGATCCATGTTACCTGGATGCCAGAACTCACGACAGGATAGTTGCCCGCGTCAGCCACCTGCCTCAGCTGATATCCATAGGCCTGATGAAAACAGTCGGTCGGGCGGAAGACCCGGAAAACTATCTTTCCCTTGCGGGCGGAGGTTTCCGCGACATGACGAGAATAGCCGAATCCCCTTTTGAAATCTGGGAGGACATATTCTCGACGAACGGGGAACTCATCCGGGAAGAAGTCGAAAAATTCCTCCGAAAAACGGAGGAGACGCTGGAGGACATGGAAAAAGGAACGATCGAGAGCGATTTCAGGGAATCCGGGAGCCTGCGAGACCAGCTACCCCGGTCCAGCAAGGGGATATCTTCCAGTACTTTCAAGGTGGCGGTAATGATTCCTGACCGGCCGGGAGCGCTGGCCGAGATGACTTCGGCTCTGGCCGAGAAAGAGGTAAACATTCGCGACCTGGAGTTACAAAAAGTCCGGGAGGACTACGGAGGCACTTTTCACGTCTACTTCGATTCATTCGAAGCGGCAAAGGAGGCAGAAAAGATAATGAACGAGCAAGGTTTCGAGTCGAGGGTGGTGGACTGATGATAGAATTGAAGGAAGGGGTGGCTCTGATTAAGAGCCCGGATTCCTTATCCGGAGAAGTGAAGATCCCGGGTGACAAATCGATATCGCACCGGGCCGTGATGCTCGGAGGGCTGGCGGACGGGACTACCAGGATAAACAACCTGGCTCCGGGCGAAGACGTGCAAAGCACGGTGAGCTGCATCCGGCAGCTTGGCGTTGAAATCGAGGAGGGGGACGACGAAGTTCTAGTGAAAGGAAACGGACACGATGGACTGGGAAAACCGGATCGCCGTCTGGATGCGGGTAACTCCGGCACCCTGACCAGGCTGTTGACCGGAATACTGGCGTCTCTCCCCAATGAGGCGGAAATCGATGGTGACGAGTCGCTGCGGTCCCGGCCAATGGAACGAATTATCGAGCCACTGGAATTCATGGGGGCGGAAATCGACTCCCGGGACGGGAACCTCCCGCTCCAGATTTCCGGCGGCGACCTAAAAGGTATCGAGTATCAGCCGGAAGTGGCCAGCGCCCAGGTAAAATCCTCGATACTGCTGGCCGGCCTGC
>CAZDMI010000022.1:0-16711 GCA_964506635.1 uncultured Thermotogae bacterium | reverse complement strand
ACTTGATATAATTAAGCAGTTAAATTAACATCTCAAGAGATAAATCAACCAATCTAGGATCAAGAGGTGAAGAACAATTCCTGTAATAAAATCTGCAAAGAAGAGACTCAAACAGAACAAGAAACGAAGAAAACGCAATCAGGCGAGGAAGGAAGAACTAAAGCGCGTGACGAACGAGATGGAAAAGTTAATTTCTCAGGGCAAAAAGGAAGAATCAAAAGAACTCTTGCCCGAACTTGCCAGCGTGGTTGATCAAGCGGCCAGCAAGGGCCCGTTGCATAAGAACAAAGCGGGAAGAATCAAGTCGAAATTCGCCAGGCGAATTAACGAGCTCGACTAATATTTTTGAACCTTGTTTTTGCTCCAATATTAATCTAAAAAAGACATGAAAATTAGCCAGGAGGCATCATGAACTTTGATTTGGATCTTTTGAGCAAGGCAAAATACTGGTCCGTCCTTTCCCTGATCGTGGTAATAGTTGGCTGGGTAATTCTGGCAACTCCTCTTGTTGCCCCGGGATTGAAAGATTCTAACTGGCCATGGCTCAACCTCGGTATTGATTTTCAGGGTGGGTCCAAGATAACCGTACCGTTCCAGGAAGAAGTTACCACGGCGGAAATGAGGACTTTCCTCTCATCGACGGAGGGACTCGGGGATTTGAGTGACAGCCAGATCCAGAGTGCAACCGGATCAAATATAGTTTATCTAAATACTAAACTGGACGTTGGCGGGAACGAGGTTTTAATAAACGATCTGCGAAGCTCCCTTTCGGATAATTTTCAGGTGAGCGAAAACCAGATCAGCATTAACTCCGTCGGCGAACAGATCAGTCAGGAGTTTCAGGTCAAGGCGATGCAGGCAATAGGTATTGCCTTACTGGTTATACTGCTATATATCAGCTGGAGGTTCCGTCTCCGTTACGCTGTTGGTGCTGTAGCTGCAGTTATTCATGATGTGACGATAGCCCTGGCACTCTTCGCGATTCTTGGGGTTGAGATCAATCTCCCCACCATCGGTGCCTTTTTGACGATAGTCGGTTACTCGCTGAACGATACGATCGTCTACTTCGACAGGATGAGAGAAAATACCGGGAAGCGGGCGGCTCGTTCGATGTCCACGTTTCAGCTGATAAACAAGAGCATCAACCAGTCTCTCTCGCGTACACTCAGTACCTCGACGACCACTTTTATTCCGGTTATTGCGCTCGTTCTCTTCGGTGGGCCGGTTTTAAAGGCTTTTTCGCTTGCTCTCCTGATCGGAGTTATCGTAGGAACTTATTCCTCCATCTACGTTGCGTCCCCAATAGTCTATATCTGGGATAAGTACCTTGCCAGTGAATGAAATCTCTTTTCGATCAAAACAGGATCTGGCGTGAAAAACCGGTTAACGAAAGCCTGGTTGAACGGGCCCGAAGAAAACTCAACTGTTCCAGTGTCTATGCTAGGGTAGTTTCCGATCGTTATGGCTCTGACGTTGAAAGATCGGAACTGCGTCCCGTTTCCTCCGGCGAACAACTCGAAAAGGCTTTTCATCCACCTGAAGACCTAAATGATTTAAACTCTGCTGTCAATCGGATTGTTGAAGCTCTTGAGAACAAGGAAAAAGTATTTATCCACGGCGACTTCGACGTGGATGGTTTAAGTAGTTCCGCTCTCGTCTATAGAGGGTTAAAAGATATACCGGAGTTGCCGGGACCGGGAAAGGTAAAGGTGGACGTCGGGAGCAGAAACTTCGGACACGGTATAAGCAAGAACGTTTCTTCCCGTCTTCTGGAAGAAGATTTTGACCTCTTGATTACTACTGATTGTGGTGTCAGGGGGGCTGAAGAGATCTCTCATCTCCAGGACTTTGGTGTTGACGTAATCGTCACTGATCATCATGAACCTTCGGACGAGCTACCGCCTGCCTTTGCCGTTGTTGACCCAAAGAGGAATGACTCGGACTACCCGAACCCTTACCTGGCCGGAGCGGGTGTTGCTTACAAGCTTATCAGGGGACTGCAGAGGAAGCTGGGCCTGGAAAGGTCATCGAGTCGAGAACTGCTTCAGCTGGCGGCTCTGGGTACGGTTGCCGATCTGGTTCCTCTCCTCGTCGAGGGTGAGGACGAGAACCGCTGGCTGGTGAGGGCTGGTTTGGATAGTATGAGCAAGGCCCCACTTTTGGGTATATCAGCATTAATGGGGGAAACCGGTGAAAAAAAGAAAAAAATTACCCCGGAAACGGTCAGCTATCGAATTGCTCCGAAACTAAATTCCGCAAACCGGGTTGGAGACCCTCAGGTAAGTTTTTTGCTGCTCGCGACCGAGAGCGAAAGGAGGGCAGGGCACCTGGCGAAAACCCTGATTGATTACGATCGGGATCGGTCAAGGTCTCAGGATAAGTTAATCAGGCGGGCCCGGGAAAAGCTAACGGATAGAGGGTTTGATCCTGAAGAAAAAAGCCTGGTTTTCGTCTCGGGTAAAAACTGGAACCAGGGGATAATTGGTCTGGTTGCTTCTCGCCTGTCCAGCAGTCATGGCTTGCCTGCGGTGGCCGTAAGTCGCGAAGAGACACGGATTCGTGGCTCCGCAAGGGGAGTGGACGGTGTAAATATAGTTGAAGGACTTGAAAAGTGTTCCGAATACCTGATTCGTTACGGGGGCCATGAGATGGCCGGGGGTTTTAGCGCCAGCAGTGCCAATATTGCCAATCTCCGTGAGTGCCTGGAGAATTGGGCCAGCAACCAATCGCTTCAGCGAGGGGAAGAAGCGAGGGGGAATTTGCTGGATGCGAGTCTGGATCCGGTTCAAGTAAGCAGGAACCTGTACGATGAACTCGAAAGACTCGAACCTTTCGGAAAGGGTAACCCCAAGCCCAAATTCTGGATGAAGGATCTAAATATAGTCAGTGCTCGCAGGGTAGGTAACTCGAAAAGTCATCTAAAGATGAAGCTGGCTGGTAATGACGAAGTACTTGATGGTATAGGTTTCGGAATGGGAGAAAACCTTCCTACTTTACAAAATGAGAGAAACGTTAACCCCGTATTTACCCTTGACCTTAACGATTGGCGCGGCCAGAAGAAAATACAGCTTAAACTAAAGGATTTCCTTTCTTAAGGACTTTTTACCTTTTTCCCAGAGAACTCGGAGCATAAAGTAAGGAATAAACCTTGCTTTAATTATCCTTCCTGGTTCAAGCCATATTCGATATAACCACTCGAGCCCTTTCTCCCGCATCCAGCGTGGCGCCCTCGGTAGATCGCCCGAAAGTACGTCAAAGCTTCCACCTACACCCATGACGACGTTTGCCTCTAATTCGTCAATGTGTTCGGTAATCCATCTTTCCTGCTTGGGTACGCCCATACCGACGAACAATATATCCGGGTCGGACTCGTTGATGTCCTTGACCACTTTTTTCGATTCAACAGGTGCGTATCCATGATGGGTCCCGGCAATTGAGACTTCTTCATAATTTTCTTGTATCCGACTACCAGCTTTTTCCGCGACGCCGGACTTTGAACCGAGCAGGTAAGCTTCCAGTTCTCGAGAAGAATTCAAAATCTCTTCGATTAAATCTATTCCTGCCACCCGCTCTTTCAATGGGAGCTCTTGGACCGAAGCGGCCCAGATCAGCCCAGAACCGTCCGGGGTAACGATGTCAGCCCTCCCGAACGCACGATTGAGCAGCTCCTTTCGTTCGGCCTGCATGACGGCAGTCACGTCCGGCGTGGCGACGTAACTTGTCTTATCGCCCTCCCCAGTTACGCCTTCCATAATTTCCTCTTTTGCTTCATCAATAGCGCCGGAGGTAAAGGAAATGCCGAAGATAGAGGCCACCCCGGAGCCTCTCTCGTAGATGGCAGGGCTCCAGTGCCGGAAGTAACGGACTGACCTATTTGCCGCAAGCGTCAGGAAAAAAGGAAAAATCAAGCTCGACCCGAGCAGTCCACCCTGTAATCGGCCTGGGTTCCTGAGAAACCAGATGCTGGTCAGGCCGATAACGCTTAGACTCAGATAAATTATTGCTACGCCCAGGCTCCTCGAACCGACGTATTTACTTGCCAGACGATCAATAAAACCCGGATCATGCCCAGTAGCTGCAGCGGAACGGGTAAAAGCAAGTGATTTCCTTGCTGCTGGAATTGCTAGCGGGGCAACGGGTAAAAGTAATACAAAAGCCGTTAGTGACTTTACGACCCCGATTAGGGCAAGACTGGCAAGAACGAAGCCAATACCTCTGGTCGCTATTGCGGATAGCTTCTTCTCGGGCCCAACTACGATTAAACCGATAATCGCACCGATAAACGAAAAACCCAGCCTATAAGCTGATGCCAGGTTCTGGTCCGGTTGAAGTGCTACTATACCGAGGAAAGAAGTAACGATGACCAGAAGGGTTACGAGAAAAAGTTTCTGTTTTTTTCTGCCAAGCTTGAAATGGGCAAATTCCACGGAACGACCGATCAATAACAACCAGAGTGCCGTGAGGGGCACGCTCAACCAGGAAAAATAGATGTATCTCCCGCTCAGTGCCACCTGGATAAATTGAATTCTAAAACCAACCCATGCAAAGACTAACGCGGCAAGGAAAAAGCTGGTTACTTCCAGTAGCCTGCTTTCTCGGCGAAAAAACTTTCCACCCGCGATCAACGCCAGGCTGACAATCATTCCCCCTATCGGCGCTGAAAAGCCGTGAACTATCCCGACGGAAATTGGAATAAAAAGTGGAGTAAGGACGGATAGCCAATCCGGACCCTTTTTCAGCCTGATTAAACCAAAGAAACAACCCAGCAAAGCAAATGAAACGGCTCCAGATACCATACCCATTGTAAAGGAAAGTATATGAGGCCGTAATGTTACTGAAAAGGAATTAATTCATATAGTCGGGTGACAGCTGTCCGGTTTAGTTCGAAATATGTAAAACTGGACTGTCCGAAAGTTCCCATTGATTGCAGAATGACGGAATATTTAGTAACATTTGCCTGATTCAATGGGAAGAGAAATTTGACCGACAACTACACCTAACAAGGGGGTTTTCAATGAAGGAGATAAGATGGCATGGGAGGGGCGGACAAGGTGCAAAGACCGCCTCTCAATTACTTGCCGACATTAACCTTCAGGAAGGTAAGTTCGTTCAATCGTTTCCTGAGTACGGACCCGAGCGGAGCGGTGCACCCATCCGCGCTTACAACAGGGTCTCGGACGAAAAGATCAGGGTTCATTCCGGCGTGGATCAGCCCGATATGGTCGCCGTAGTGGATCCGACTCTGCTCGAGGCTGCCAACCCTACTGACGGGCTGGCGGAGGATAAAATTTTGATAGTTAATACGACCAAGAGTCCGGAGGAAGTATCTTCCCAAACGGGGTTCTCCGGAGAGATAAGGACAATTGATGCTTCCGGTATCGCCGAAGAGGCTGGAAGTGGTTACGCTAATATACCGACGCTGGGAGCCCTTGTAGGCGTTCTCGGCACGGAATACGAGGTTGCCGAGAAGGAAATTAAGAAATCGCTTTCGAAAAAGCTACCGGAAGAAATAGTGGATATGAACCTGGAAGCGTTTAAAGTTGGCTACGAGAAGTTAAATTAACCCAAACAGGAGGGCATATGGCAGATTTCGAACTTAAGAAGTACGACGAGATACCAATTGGCGGTGTCATAACCGGTGGTGCTACCCCGGAGTTGAACGAAACCGGAGATTGGAGATCGGAAAGGCCGATCTGGGACGAAGATACGTGCATTCAGTGTCTCCAGTGCTGGGTAAACTGCCCGGATGCTTCCTTTGAAATATCTGACGAAGAGATCCAGGGTATAGATTACGATCACTGTAAGGGATGCGGTATCTGTGCAGAAATATGTCCTGTCGACGCCATCTCAATGAAACCAGAGGGGGAAGAGGATGAATAACGACAACCGAGATGTCTTAACCGGTCACCAGGTCGTGGCAAATGCGATGCGGCAGGTGGAGCCGGACGTGGTAGCTGCTTACCCGATTACACCACAGTCGGAGATAGTCGAGTACTTCTCACAGTTCGTAGCTGATGGAAAGGTCGACACCGAAGTAGTTACCGTCGAGTCAGAGCACTCGGCAATGAGTAGTTGCGTTGGTTCCGCAGCTGCCGGCGCCAGAACAATGACTGCGACTGCCTCTCAGGGCCTTGCCCTGATGATGGAGATAGTTTACATTGCTGCTTCCATGCGGACGCCTATAGTAATGACGGTCGCGAACAGAGCCTTGAGCGGACCGATTAATATTCATGCCGATCATTCCGATTCTATGGCCGCCAGGGATAGCGGGGTTATCCAGCTTTATGGAGAGGATGCTCAGGAAGCCTACGAGTTTACCCTGATGGCTCAGAAATTAGCGGAAAGCGAGGACGTACTGCTCCCGGTTATGGTCACTCTGGACGGGTTTACGCTGACGCATACTGCACAGGTGGCAGAGTTGCTGCCCGACGAAGCCGCATCGGATTTCGTTGGTGAATACGACGCTCGCTACCCGTTGCTGGACGTAGATAACCCGACTACACAGGGACCGTTCGATATGCCCGATTATTACTTTGAGCACAAGCTCCAGCAGGTCGAAGCCATGGAGAACGTCCCGGGCAGATTCAAGGAAGTCCAGGATGAGTTCAACCAGCTTACCGGAAGCGATTACGACGGGCTGTTCGAAACCTACAAACTGGACGACGCTGATCACGCAGTTGTCCTGCTTGGATCCACTGCAGGTACGGCCAAAGTTGTCGTTGACCAGTTGAGGGAAGAAGGCAAGAAGGTAGGGCTCCTAAAGCCCTGGTTGTTCAGGCCTTTCCCGTCTGAAGGAATCAAGGAAGCTCTTGCAGGCACGGAAGCCGTAGCGGTAATGGATAGGTCGCTTTCCTTCGGTTCTTCCGGACCTCTTTACCTCGAGATAAGTTCGGCACTTGCCGAAGAACCGGACAAACCGAGACTCTATAACTACACGTACGGACTTGGAGGACGGGATATTAAAGAAGGGCAAATTGCCGAAGTTTTCGAGGACCTTGAGGATCCCGGTCTCGAAGACAAGATGCGCTACATCGGTGCCAGACAGTAACGGGAGGATAAAATAAATCATGGCCAGTCTTGAAGCTTTAGCGAAAAGAGAAGAAGAAGAAAGAAAGTTTGAAAGCGGACATTCCCTTTGTTCGGGTTGTGGTCTGCCTATAGCAGTCAGAACGATTTTGAACTCGATAGACGGCCCAGTCGTAGCGTCGAACGCCACGGGCTGTCTGGAAGTGGCAACCACGCGGTTCCCGACTTCGGCTTGGAATATCAACTGGGTTCACAACGCGTTTGAAAACGCGGCTGCTACTATTGCAGGAGTCGAATCGGCTTACCGGTCCATGAAAAGAAAGGGTAAAATAGACGAGGACATCGATTTCGTCGCTTTTGCCGGTGACGGAGGAACTTACGACATTGGGCTTCAGTCGCTTTCCGGCGCACTTGAGAGAGGACACGATTTTACTTACGTGACGCTGGATAACGGTGCTTATATGAATACCGGAATTCAGCGTTCCAGTGCCACCCCGAAAGGTGCTTCTACCACTACTGAGCCGGCGGGGAAGGAAAAGGTCGGCAAGGAAAGGAAGAGGAAGAACCTAACCGAGATAGTTGCCGCTCACGACATACCCTACGTCGGTCAGGCTTCTATATCTAATCTGATGGATCTTTCGGACAAGGCCGAGAAGGCTTTCAGCAAAGACGGCCCGACGTTTCTCAACGTACTTTCGACGTGTCAGCTGGGCTGGAGGATCCCCGAAGAGAAGTCAGTTGAGGTAGCTCAGAAGGGTGTTGATACCTGCTTCTGGCCCCTCTACGAAGTCGACGAAGGTGAACATAGCATAACTTACGAACCCAGGGAAAAGCTTCCCGTGGAGGAATGGTTAGAACCCCAGAAGAGGTTTGCTGCGCTCTTCAAAGAGGAAAATAGCGAAGTTATCGACGAAATCCAGGAAGATATCGACGAGGATTGGGAAAACCTACAGAAAAAAGCCTCTTAATTCGAGAATATAAATAAATACCCCGTCTTTTATTGCGGACGGGGTATTTATTTTTTACTTTTAAGTGGGGCTGGAGGGAAGGCGGGATTTGGATCCAGGAGCTACCGAGATGGTGAGTGGAACGGGGGATATATACCCGCCTCCCCCAGTCAGCCTTAATCTATCTTTTTAATCAAACCTTTCCCTATCGGTATCAGTTTTTGTCTAACATGCTTCACCAATAAAGATAAGTATTTTCGACTCTCAGAAAAGGACTTTCGGAGGGTTAATCCATCTACCTTATCACTTGAGTCGATGAATGGTGTTTAATTGAGGGAAGAAATTTGTCTTCGGCAATGCTCCCACTGGACAGAAGAGTTTTAGTCACCCGGTGGCAAATTTGCTATCTTCCAGTATTCCTGTACCGTTTCGATGACTTTTCGAAACTCTGCCGGATTGACGGGTTTATGTACGTAACTGCTGGCTCCGCTGTCGTAAGCTTTAACTACGTCCTCCTCTCTCTCGGAGACCGTAAGTACGATAACGGGGATTTCTTCTAGATCCTCGTCTTCCTTTATGGTTTCCAGTACCTCGTGCCCGCCAATCTTTGGAAGGTTGAGGTCGAGCAGTATCAGATCGGGCTGTGGTACATCTTCGAAGCCCTCGCGCCGGTACAGAAAGTCGAGAGCCTCCTCGCCGTCCCGAACGACGTAGAGCTTTGATTCCACGTCACTTTTGTATATAGCTCTCTGGGTAAGGTCTATATCGTAGTCTTCGTCCTCCACCAACAGTATGTCGAGTCGTTGCTCGTCTCCCATATTTCCCTCCTCAAATTTTTCTAATACTAACCTCTTACTTGAGGCTAGTTAACCCCATGGGTCATTTTTTGACCTGAAATATTTTCCTCCACCTGGTTCACCTGGTTCTTCGTCCCGGGTAACGTGAAGTAGAAAGTCGTTCCTTCCCCTGGTTCCGACTCCGCCCATATCTCCCCGCGATGTTCTTCGACAATACGTTTGCAGACGGCAAGACCTATACCAGTACCTTCGGGGTTATCTCGCGGGTTAAGCTTTTCAAATACCTTAAATATCTTTTCCAGATACCTTTCCTTGATACCCTGTCCGTTATCCCTTACCCAGACAACGTACCTGTTAGACCTTTCATTCCAGCCAATTTTCACCTTCGGATTTTTCTTATCGTTATATTTTATCGCGTTAGTAATCAGGTTGCTAAAGAGTTCCGTCAATAGCGTTTCGTTACCGTAAACCACCGGCAGGTCGTCGGAAATTACCAGGTTAACCCCTTCAAGGTTGTACCTCAGATCCTGCTTGAGCTCTTTTAATAGGGTGCTTAACTCGACTTCCTCGAACCCTTCCTCTTCCATATTGATGCTCGAGTACGTCAGCAAGCTTTCTATCCGGTCCCTTAACCGTTGTGTGGTGTTGGAAAGGGCCTCCAGAGCCCTTATACCGTCCTCGTCCAGCTCCTCTTCGTAATCTTCGGTCAGGATATGGCTGTACCCTTCCAGCGTCTGTAAAGGGGCCTTGAGGTCGTGAGAAATCCCTCGAGAGAACTCTTCAAGCTTTTCGTTGCTTTTCTTGAGTCTTTCGGTTTTCCGGCGCAGGTCCTCCTCTAGCTGTTTGACTTCCGTGACGTCAATGTAGTGTTCTATCCTGCCACCTTCGTATCTATCAGTCTCAATTGGGATACTACGGTACTCAAGGATTCTTTCCGTCCTCCCGAACTGGTCGGTAACGGTGAAGATCTCGCTGTTCACTCTTTCCCCGTTTTCGTGGGCGGCTCGAGCTTTTTCGGAATATTCCTCGGGTTCGGCAAAAGAACCGGCATAGTGGTCAATTGCTCCTTCCGCTGTTAACCCGATTAAATCCCTTCTGTCCAGGGAGAAGAATTTTTGGGTAGTTTTATTGACCCAGACGACTTCTCCTTTCTTGTCTATCAGCACCACTGCGGAATCTAGAGTGTCAATTGCGTCTTCAATCAGGTAACGATAACGGGCTCCAGCTTCCCTCAGCCTCTTCTTTAGCCGCTGAACCTTACCTCTGTCCACAAACTCCAGAATTCCCGCCTGCTCAGTTACTTTGGAGCTCCTCATCGTCGCAGGTACGACCTCCGGAGAGGAGTTCCCGGGTGGATTGCTTTCGACCAGCCTAACCTCAACCCTGTTGCCCCCACCTCCGGAACCGGGTCCGGACTTATCGAATACCTTTTTCAATTGATCTTTCACGAGATCTAAATCGTCAGGATGGACTACCTCGGCCAGGTGAAGGTTTTCGACTTTATCGTGACTTAAAACTTCTCTTGAAGCCTTATTGGCCCTGAGGATGTTTCCTTCCGGGTTGACGAGGTATAAGATATTTGCCGAATTGTTGAATAACTTTCTTGCGTACTTACCCGCTCCGAAACCTTTTAATTCCCGGGAAGAGTTAATTGAAAGCTTCTCCGAGAGGTACAAGAACGTGGTAGTAGTTATGGGAACGGCTACCAGTAGACCGATCAAAGTTGGGCTCGTTATACTGAGCACCAGACCGGCAATCGCAAGCAATAAATAGCTTAAACCGAGTACGGCTATATATTTTTTCAATTCAATCACGCTAAGACCAGAACCAGGATTATCCAATAACTAATGAGAAAACTTTCGGCAAGCTGCAAGACGGAAAACGTCGCTCACCAAAAATAACACAAAGTCTATCCGGCGGCAAGGACAAAAGTCACCCGGCCAGGTGAGGGCTTATATTATGAGGTGTTCGTCGAGCGTAATGGGAAAGGTTGCCGCTAATTCGGAAATGCTGTCCTCGTCCAGGATGTCGATCTTCCTGTCTCGCATTTTGATGAATCCCCGATCTTCAAGCTCTCCAAGCGTACGAATGGCCGTTTTCGATGAAACCCCGGCTAGTTCGGCCAGCTCCGAGCGGGATAACTCTATGCCCTCCTGGCCCAGCCTCAGGATGAATCGAGCCAGTCTTTCCTTGCTGCTATTATAGGATCTCTCGGCAAGTTTGCTCTGGAAAGCCTTCAGCTCCTCCGACATTTTGGCAAAAAAACGGAAAACTATCTCCGGGTGCTTTTCCAGGAAGTAAAAGAAATTACCCCGTTCGATGAATCCTACTTCAACGTCCGTAAGCGTCTTGGCAAATGCGATATGGGTTCCCTTGTCAAAGAGAGTAGTTTCACCTATGTATTCCCCGGGTCCGGCCAGCTTTAATATCTGCTTTTTCCCTCTTAATGTACGTTTTACCAGCTTTACGAGGCCGTCATTGATCAGGTAAAACCCGAAGGAAGGCGCACCTTCCTGAAAAATAATCTCCTCCGGACCGTAGTCGATCTCTTTGATCTCATCCTGGAGTTCGGATAGGACACCTTTATCAAGATCGTTAAAAATTCTAATTTTACCGAGGTCTACCATGTTTAATCCCGTAACTTCCTTACCTTTTTAAATGAGACCGGAGTTGTCGTACTCCTTCAAAGTAGTCAGTACCAGTGAAGTGTTGGTCGTTTCTATATGAGGGCTCTGGACGAGATCGACCAGTTTGTCGGTCATTCCTTCTCTACTTTTAAATTTACCTATAGCTATTACGTCAAAATCTCCCGTCGTTTCGTATATATGAGTAAGACAGGGATACTCCTCCATCTCGCTCAGAACCTTCGATAGGTCATCGCTTTTTGCTTTGACCTTAATCACGGCGGTTAATGAATAGCCAAGCTCGTCCAGGTTTAATTTAATCCCAAATTTTTCTATTATGCCCTCTTCCCTCAACTTCTGCACACGGTTACTTACTGTCGTTGGAGAAACGTCCAACTCACTGGCTATGTGCCTTAAAGAAGTTCTACTGTCCTGTTCAAGATATTTGATTATTTCGATATCTCGCTCAGTTAGTTTCATACCACTAGAATAGCAATGTAGTCCCAGTTTGTCAAGGTTTTACCTCCATAAGGGGAAATTATCAAGTTATATTTTATTCCCACTCCATCGTGGCGGGTGGCTTATTGGAAATATCGTAAACTACACGGTTTACTTCTTCAATTCTGTTGCTTATCTTCGTCGATACCTTTTCCAGCAAGTCGTAGGGAACCCTGGAAAAGTTGGCCGTCATTGCGTCCTCGGATTCGACGATTCGTAAAGCTACCGGGTACTTGTAACTTCTCAGGTCTCCCTGAACCCCCACGCTCTTTATCGGCAGCAGTACAGCAAAAGCCATCCAGACTTCTTCGTAAAGGCCTGCTGACTTTAGTTCCTCTTCTACGATATGACTTGCTTCCCTGACGATTTCAACTCTATCCGGCGTAACTTCTCCGACGATCCGAATTGCCAGCCCCGGGCCCGGAAAGACATGACGGTGGATGATCTCGTCCGGGAGTCCCATTTCTCCGGCAATCTGGCGAACCTCGTCCTTGTAGAAATCCGCCAGCGGTTCGTATATGTCGAGGTCGACCTTTTCGGGTAATCCACCGACGTTGTGGTGTGATTTGATCGTGTCCGAATGAGTAGTCGAGCCGCTCTCTATCACGTCGGAGTAGATGGTACCCTGGATAAGGACTTCGGCCCCTATGGATTCGGCGGCTTCGGTAAATACGTCGATAAAGGTATTACCTATGATCTTTCTCTTTTCCTCGGGATCCGCGACGCCGCTTAACTTATCCAGAAAAAGCTCTTCTCTGTCCAGAACCCGAAGGTTCAGATCGGAATTCGAGAAAGTACTTTTGATGGATTCGGTTTCGCCCCGTCGCATCAATCCGGTGTCGACGTAAATTGCACTCAGGTTGTCTCCAATCGCACGGCCGGCTATACGAGCGGCCGTGGTCGAATCAACTCCGCCGGAGAGACCGATGATCGCTTTTCTATCACCTATGTACTTCTCGGTTTGATCGATCAAATCCGTCGCCAGCCCTTTTGGGTTCCACTCGGCCCGGGCTCCTGAGATGTTTGCAGCGAAGTTCTCCAGTATCTTCCCACCCTTGTCCGTATGCGTGACTTCCGGGTGAAACTGAACCCCGTAGAGCCCCGCCGCTCTGTTCGAAAAAGCGGCGATCGGACTTGATTCGGTCGAGGCTAAAACGCTGAATTCCGGAGGCATCTCGGTTACTCTATCCCTGTGGTTCATCCATACTTCTTCGTGTTTTTCAAAACCGTCAAGCAATTCCCCATTTTCTTCCTCTAAATTAAGGGTCGAGGTCCCGTACTCTCCAATATCACCTTCTTTTACCTCGCCGCCGGAAAATTCGGCAATCAATTGGTGTCCGTAGCATATTCCGAGAACTGGGTAGTCGGTCTTCAGAATCGATGGATCCGGTTTTGGTGAGTCTTCGGAGTAAACGGATGCAGCGCCGCCGGAAAGAATTATTCCTTTCAGGTCCTCTATCTTATCGAGTTCACTGAGCGAGGTTTCCGAAGAAAGTACCCTTGCGTAAATCCCCTGTTCTCTTATTCTGCGGCCTATGAGGTGGGAATACTGGCCGCCGAAGTCCAGAACCGCAATTGTATCCATGTGCGTTTCTCCTCCAGATGGTGGCTTTTTCTATTTTCGACCCTTATATTGTCTTTGCTCCCCGGACCAGGGCCCCGAGCGGGGGACCCAATTGCTCTTTCGAATTAATTCTGCCCGGTGGTGAGTTATCCCATTATCCACGGGGGAACTTCAAGAAATATTAGCTGATCGCGGGTTCGATTAACAGGAAGTTTCCACCCTGACGTCGGAAGAGCTGCTGTTGATCTTCGAATAAAGTCAACAGAAGGGTATAAGTCCCACCCTCTCCTTACAAGTCCGGTGGCGGAAAAAGCGTTTATTTGGTTATAATTTCCCAGAAACAGTCTAATATAAAGACATTTTTCGTAAAAGGGGAGGAAAAACGGTGACTATACTGGATAGAGTTAGAAGAGAGAACGAAGTACTGGTTATGGGAATATTGAACGTAACTCCGGACTCCTTTTCCGACGGGGGAAAGTTTCTCGGAAAAAATAATGCCGTTAAAAGAGCCATGGAGATGGAGGAAAACGGGGCAGATATAATTGACATCGGTGGCGAATCCACACGTCCCGGCGCGGACCAGGTACCGCTCGAAGAAGAGCTTGGAAGGACCGTGCCCGTCATAGAAGGGATCAGAAAACAAACGGACGTGCCGATATCGATCGATACCTATAAGTCCGAGGTAGCGAAAGAGGCGCTCGATGCCGGGGTGGATATAATCAACGATATCAGCGCCCTGCGGTTTGACTCCGACCTTGGCCGCCTTGCTGCCGAACGAGGCGCCCCGCTGGTTCTAATGCATATGCAGGGCAACCCAAAAACCATGCAGGAAGATCCGACTTACGACGACCCGGTAGAAGATATCAGGAATTTTCTGGGTGAAAGGGTGGAGGAGGCAAAGGCACTAGGGGTCGAGGACGAGCAGCTCGTTCTGGACCCGGGAATCGGTTTTGGAAAGCGCCTGGAGGACAACTACGAGATTTTAAGAAGACTGGAAGAGTTCAAGCAACTGGGTTACCCGCTGCTACTCGGAACGTCCCGGAAGTCCTTCCTCGGAGCAACTCTGGATTTACCGACCGAAGAGCGGCTTGAAGGCACTATCGCAAGTAACGTAGTTGGAGTTCTTAGGGGGGCGGATATCCTGCGGGCTCATGACGTTAAGGAAGTTTATCGTGCAACTCAGGTGGCCGTACGCTGTCTGTAATTTCCGTTACTGGCTTTATTAATCCGACTCAAAAATTAACCCCCCGTCTTCGGGTCGATCCATCGACGGGGGAGTAATTTATCCGAATACTTTCAAAACGTAACAAACTTCCGCTCCGGTCAAGTCTAATAATTAATCCATGGCTGAAAGCTGCCGATTTTGTTCGATTAAACCTGGTTGCTGCTTTCCCTGAATTCTATTTCGACTTCCAGTTCCTTCTTGTTCAGTTTTTTGTTGTAGTCAGTTTCTATCTCCAGGTTAATGGGTTCTTCAAACGGAAATTTTGCCTTTGCTCCTACCATGGAAACGGTGATCGCGTTCTCTTCTTTTAACTGGTTCAGCATTTCTTCAAGAAAGGAAACGAGATCTGCCCTACTGACGTCCGATTCGTAATCCACTTCCGAGTCGAATTCTTCATTCGAAGATGGTAGTTCTACCATTAAGATCACCTCTGAATACGGTTTTTTAAAAGTTGGATCCGGTCAACTATACCGGATCATCGGACTCGACCATCGCCTAAAAAATCACCGAGCCGCGGTTTAAGTGTTGATAACCAATCCGTCTAGTTCCCTTTTGTCCTCTGGTCTTAAATCCCAGTCGAACAAATCTAGGTTTTCTCTCATATGATCTTCCGAACTGGCTTTTGGTATTGCGATAACCTGATCCTGCTCGACCAACCATTTTAACGCCAGCTGCCCCGGACTCTTTCCGTAACTGCTGGCAAGCTTTTTTAAGGTTTCGTTGTCGAGGATTCCTCCTTGACCCAGTGGGCTATAGCTGGTAAGTGCGACGCCCTCCGCCTGGCAGTACTCGAGCAATGACGAACGATCCATGCCCAGATGGTATTTTACCTGGTTCGTAACTATCGGGTGAGAGGACAGTTCTCTCGCCCTTTCCAGCTGGTCGATTCCGAAGTTGCTAACGCCCAGGTTCCTTACTTTGCCCTCTTCTGCCAGTTCGTTCATTGCCCGAATTGTCTCCTCGAGAGGTATTTCCGGGTTGGGCCAGTGGACCAGAATTAGGTCCACGTACTCCGTGTCGAGCCGGCGCAGGCTTGCCTCGGCTGAATCCTTGAAATCACGGTATCCCAGTTTATCCTTCCAGATCTTGGTCGTCAGGAAAATTTCATCCCTGTTAAAGCTGGATATCGCTTCTCCGACTTCGACCTCATTACCGTAGAACACAGCAGTGTCGACGTGTCTGTAGCCGATCTCTATCGCCTTTCTGACTGATTTTTTGCATTCCTCTCCTTTCATCTTCCAGGTACCCAGACCCAGAGCGGGGATCGAAGCGCCGCCGGCGCTTTTAACTCTGCTTTTCAAGTTTTTCCTCCTCGATTATAACTTTGCCTTCGAAAACTCAGCGAGCAAACCTCTGCTTTACCGATTGAACCAAGTTATCTATGGGTACTTTTGTCTGGTCGCCTGACTCCATATCCCGCAGCGATATCTCGTCCTCCGAAAGCTCTTCCGGTCCGAGTATGGCGGTGATGTCGGCGCCGTACCTGTCGGCGTAGCCGAGCTGGCCCTGAAGGCTTTTGTCCAGGTAATCCATTTCGGCTTTGAACCCGGCTCTACGCAAATCCGCCACAAGTTCCGCGCCCCGTTGCTTGGTTTCTTCGTCCAGACTGGCCAGGTAGAGGTCGAGACCGCTTCCTCCGGGGTCGACCCTCTCCAGTTCTTTCAATAGAAGTACAAGCCGTTCTATTCCTCCGGCAAAGCCGACGGCCGGGGTCGGATCACCGCCGAAGAGTTCGACCAGTCCGTCGTAGCGACCGCCGCCGATCAGAGCGTCCTGCGCGCCGAGGTCGCTGGAAAAGACCTCGAATACGGTCTTGGTATAGTAATCAAGCCCCCGGACGAGCTTCGGATCCAGTTCGTAGTCCAGGCCCAGTTCTTCCAGGTAGCCCCGGACGCTATCGAAGTGCGCCTGGCATTCGTCACAGAGGTGGTCGGTGATCTCCGGACCCTCTTCGACGATCGACTGACAGGTTGAGTTCTTGCAGTCGAGTATCCTGAGCGGGTTGGTATCCAGCCGGCTCTGACAGTCCG
>CAZDMI010000021.1:0-17023 GCA_964506635.1 uncultured Thermotogae bacterium | reverse complement strand
GACCAGCTTACCTATCTTCCCTCGATGATTTTGGACAAGTCCGGTAGGGTTTTACTCTTCAGCGCGGGTTCCGGATACACCGGTAAGTTTAACCGTGATGAAATAGAAGGGAACCATGTGTCCCAAATCATTCCCGGAAAGAACAGGAAAAGCGCAACGCAAACTTTACTTTCTCAAAGGGATAGAGGGGAGGCTTCCGTAGTAGCGCCCCTTAAAACAAACAAGGGCAAGACAAGGGTTTTTTTCTGGAAAGTATTGTACCCGGAAGTCCGGGGGAAACTAGCTTTATGCATAGGGAAAACGGATTACGAAGGGAGTATCAATAAGAAAGACGTAAAAAAGGAGTTCGAAGCCGCCAAAGAAACGGCGAAAAAGTACAGGACCTTATTCGAGTATGCCTACGATGCGATACTTTTCTCCGGGTTCGAATCCGGTCGGGTATTTGAGGCAAATCCGGAGTCAGCAAACCTGCTTGGTTACAAAACGGAAGAATTACTCGATAAAAACTTCGCCGACCTGCTCGTATCCGAAAAACTGGAAAACATAAAGGACAACCTGAGTGAAAACAGGTTTTCCTACAAAAAACAGCAGGAACTCCGGACCAAGAGCGGTTCCCGGAAAGTCGCTTCGATGAGTGCCTCACTGATAGAGTACCAGGGTAAAAAGACGATACTTACTTTATTTCACGATATGACCGAACGGGCGAAGTTGGAAGAGAAGCTAAGAGAAAGGGCAGAAAGCCTGAAGGAATCGAACGAACAGCTAGAAGAGATCATTCATATTCTTTCCCACGACCTGAAGGAACCCCTGAGATCAATCGGCACCTACAGCGACATGCTGTTTTCTCAGTGCAAGAACGATCTGAATACTACTTCTTTCAACAGGCTAAAGAAATTAAAACAAAACTCCTCAAAGCTGAAAAAGATGCTGGACAACGTATCCAACCTGACGAAAGTAACGGTTAGGGGATCGCCGAAAGAAATAGACGTTCAGGAACTGATCGATCAGATCCTCGGTGAACTGACGGTAAATCTGGGTGATGCTACGATCGAGGTCCAGCCCGACTTTCCAAAAGTAAAATTCGACCGGTTTCAGCTGAAAGTCCTGTTAAGAAATGCTATATCAAATGCCATAAGGTATAACTCGCCGCCAAAACGCGTAAAGGTGGGTTACAAAAAGAGGGAAGAAAATTCGGATTTGACCATATTTGTCGAGGACAATGGCCAGGGGATTGAAGAAGAATACCGGGACAGAGTTTTCGACATGTTCGAACAGCTCGATCCCGAAAAAGGGGACAACGGCACCGGTGCGGGACTGGCCTTCTGTAAACGGATAGTTCAGGGTCACGGCGGAGATGTCTCCCTGGAATCCGACCTCGGAGCAGGAACCACCATCTACTTTACTCTCCCCCAGGAAGAGGTTCAAATAACAAATTGACCGAAGGACTCATTCAACCATTTAACTAAGATCGGGCCTCACCAATACTTTTCTGACGGATTAAACTAAAGCTCCTATAGAAAAACTGCCATTGAGTGGGACCTAACTTGACCTTCTCAAAAATCTGTAGAGTTATAGTGTCTGGCCGGTTCCCTGGTTCTACATTGTGAACTTGTCCTCTTGTTACCTGTGTAACATATCCATTTACGATAAGTAACATTACCCCACCGAGAAAGTTATCAATGTTATAATCACATCGTTCCTTTCGCCCAACCACCTCAGTCCCGATAATATAATTGAATCTTAACACAACACACAGGAGGTAAAATTTATGGCTGAAGTACAGAAAACTGCATCTGGTGGATCTCTCGCGGAGGTAGTTGACCGAATTCTCGACAAGGGTTTAGTCGTCGATGCATGGGCCACAGTCTCTCTGGTTGGAATAGAGCTGCTGGCCGTCGAAGCCCGAGTTGTAGTCGCTTCCGTAGAAACTTGGCTAAGGTACGCCGAAGCTGTAGGCCTGACGGCCGAAGCAGCCGAAGCAGCTTAACTACTAACCTCATGGGGGCCGGGTTTCCGGCCCCTGATCTTCTTTAATAATAAGTCAAAAAGGTCAGGTATCAAAAGTAGGTTTGATTTTAAGGAGAACTTTTTATGAAGAGAGAGAAGTTCTATCCCGAACCGGGTCAGGATTTCGTAAACACCGGGGAAATTCAGCGTATCACCAAACGGGGTATTTCTTACCTGGAATCCGATTTTCCAGTTCATCTTGCAGGGCCGACGGGCACGGGTAAAACGACTCTGGCCATGCACCTGGCCTCTCAGTTCGACCAACCTGCCGTACTAGTTCACGGAGACGAAGAACTCAACACCTCGGACTTAACGGGAAAACAAAAATCCTACAGCAAAAAGAAGGTAGTTGACAATTATATTCCAAGCGTTCTCAAGACCGAGGAAAAAATCCACAAACGCTGGAACGCGGAGTTACTTACCCGGGCATGTAAAAACGGCCATATACTTATTTACGACGAGTTCTCTCGATCCCGACCGGAAGCCAACAACGTCCTGTTGAGCGTTTTGGAGGAAGGGATTCTGAACCTGACAACTAAGGACAGCAAGGAAAGCTACATAGAAGTCGATTCCGACTTCAAGGCAATCTTCACGAGCAACCCAAGCGAATACGCAGGTGTTTATGGCACTCAGGACGCCCTTATGGATAGGATGATAACCATCGATTTGAGAGATTACGACGCGGAGACGGAGACGGAAATAACATCTAGCAAAGCGGGTATCTCAAAAGAAAAGGCAAAAAAGATAGTCTCGCTGACAAGAGACCTCCGTAAATCGAGCTCGTCCGGCGATCACCAATATACGCTTCGTTCCTCGATAAAGATCGGTAAAGCTATAAAGTCAATTGAAGTGGAGCCGGATTCGGATGACTCCACTTTTGAAGCAATATGCGTCGACGTTTTCAGCCAGCCGGACGAAAACGGGCATCGGGAAGAGAAAAGAGAGAAAATTAAGAACCAGATTAACGAAAAACTCTAACCTAGGGTGAACTGAAATGAGGCCTAAAAGAAAATCCGTCAGCGATATAAAGACCATCAACAGCGCAAAAGTAGGGAGAAGAAAAAAACAGACGTACCTGCAGCTTCACACCCTATCGAACAGAAGAAAAAGACTCAAAGATGAACTGGAAAGACTTAATCTGCGGAAGAAAAAAGCCGAAAAGCGATTAAAAGAAGTCCAGGAGCAGATGGAGATTCTTCTCGAAAAGAGTGAGGACGTAAAAGGCGAGGCGGAAGTAGGCTCTGACACCAGTAATGACGATGGCAACCACATAGACTACTAGGGGGAGAAACCATGGCAAGCTTCATGGAGGCAAAAGATATCATCCTGGATTTCGGCGAAGAAAACTTTGGTACGCGGGGAGAAGTCGTCAAGCTAAACAAGGTTGAAACCGGTTGGGAAGGTGAACTGGAGATAACCCGTATAGACGAATACAGGAAGAAGCACGCCAAACCCCAGATGGTTGAAAGGTACGAAATAAAACTGGGAGAGGACGACGAGGTAGTCTCTTTCGAAAGAGTAGAGACGAGATCCAGGGGGGAAGTTGACTGGGACAGGGAGGAATGACCCCGGTTTGGTCTCTCCCCTATGAAATTACCTTTTCAGGAGGTGGAAAGATGAGTTTTGGTGAAGAGATGGCAGCATTAGCGGAAGAATTAGAAGCGGAGCGAAAATCCCGACTTGAGGAAATGGAGTCTCTCAAGGAAGAAGCGGAGGAGCGAAAGCAGGAGTTAAAGGAAGAGCTCGGTCAATTCGCCGTGGAAAGAGGGAACCGGCAGGAAGAATTAATGGAAAAACTTGAGAGTTTTGCTCGAGAGAGGGAAGAATTCGTTCAAGAAGTTAAGGAAGAAACGGGTTCAGATCTGAAACAGTTTAGAGTGGAAAGGAAGGACGACATAAGTGAATTAATGGAAGCACTGGCCAGTGAAGCGGAACAAAGACGCGAAGAAATCGAGGAGATAAAAACTGACGTGGATGAACTTCTCGACCTCGCACGGGAAAACCTGGAAACATACAATGAAGAAAGGAAGAACAGCTTTGCAGATTTGATGGACGCCATCAGTTCCGATGCTTCTGAAAGAAAGGACGAGGTCACCGATATCAAGGAATCCGCATCAGTACTCCTCGGCGAGACGGACGATTTTCTGGATCGGATTGCCGAAGAGAGGTCAAAAAAAGCAGAGGAGCTAGAAGATAAGCTAGCTCAATATACGGAAGAGAGAAAGAACGAAACCCAGGAAAAGTTGAATCAGTGGAAAGAAGAGCGAGCTACCGCACAGCAAGCCTGGCGCGGGACCACCCGAGAAGAAGCCGAGACGGAAGAGAAGGGTCCGGTCGAGACCGAGGAAGAAGAAGTAACCGAAGAAGAAATTAAGGAAGAAGAGTTAGAGGAAGAAGTGGAAGAAGAGCCGCGGTTCTACCAGGAAGTCATGGAAGCGGTCGAAGAAAACCCCGATGGAGTAAAATTGACCCAAATTGGGGAAATCATAGGTGTAGATTGGCGACAGCTAATTCTTGCCGCAAACACCCTGGTCGAAGAAAACAAGGTCAGAAAGGAAGATAGAACTTACTACCCGGAAGAATAGCCGGATTAGTTCGTCAAAACTACTAAAAATTTATCTTCATATGGCCATATGGAGCATTGAAAATCCCCGTTAAACGATATTTAACCTGAAAAAGTTAATTTGTAACTTTCTTGCTTTGACACCAGGGAGGTGAGATTTGAAAGGATGAAAATATACCTTTACGGAGCAGTTCCCCGGGAAGTTTTTGAGGAATGGAACCCGGAAATGGAAGCAAAGGTGGGAGACCAAAAAGCACCGATTGAACTGTTCACGCACGAAGGTATCGGGTTCCTTTACAGTGAGGTCGATCTGGGAAGCAAATTAAGAGCAACCAGGAAGAATGTGCAAAGGCACTCCGAAACGCTTGGTGATTTACTCGAGAAAACCGAGACGCTGGCCCCCGTTAGCTTTGGAGCAATACTTGAAGACCTGGATTCAGTGAGAAAACTTATTAACAAAAACAGGAAGGACCTTCAGAATACTCTTGAGAAGATTTCCGAAAAGGTTGAATACGGGGTAAAGGCATATTGGGACCCGGACGAAGTTGCACGGAAAGTGGGAGAAAATGACAAAGAAGTTCAAAAGCTAAAGAAAAAAGTCCAGAGCGGAAAGGCTGGCAACCAGTACGAGGCTACCGTCGAGGTCGGCGAACTGATTGACGAGAAGATCGAGGAGCGCAAGGCAGAGCTTAAGGATTCGATTCTGGAACACCTCACGCCAGTATCCCGGGAATGGGTGGAAAACGATCTATTTGACGAAAGGATGGCAGCCAACCTGGCATTTCTTCTTGACCGCAGTTCACAGGAGGATTTTGATTCCGCAATGCAGGAACTGGGGAAGGCCCATTCTAGCTACCTGACCTTTAAATACAACGGCCCATGGCCCCCGTTCAACTTTGTAGAAATGGAACTGGGGTGAGAAATCCATGCTAGTTGTTGACGATTTGTTACAGGGTCTTCTGGTCGACGTTCCGACCAAGATAACAAAACAGGTGATGAACGAAATCAAGACCCAGGTCGACAACGAACTTGGAAACTATTACAGCCCGGAAGAAGTTCAGGATGAGCTCAAAAAACTACAGGTAAGTTTAGAAACGGGCGAGATCACCAGGGAGGAATACGACCAGAGAGAAGAGGAGTTACTGGATATAATGGAGGCGTTGAGAAGCATGGAGGAGGAAAGCTGAAAAAACAATAGCGGACCGGGTCAAACTTCCTTCTTCACTCTACCCGAGGAACATATTTAATCCTGCGGAGTCCATTTTTTCTTTATACTTATCAAAATAAGAGTTATCATTTCCCTGCACGATTGGCCAAATAATCTGGATAGAGGTGATTAAAATGAGCGATAAGGACGATGAAGAAACCGCGGAAAAGATCCTCAATTCGCTTGGATTCGGCGATCTAGTCGATCTATTAAAACAATCTGACGTTTTTGGTGAAAGAATGGACGAAGTCAATAAAAAGATCAAGGAAAGGCTTGATTCAGAGGACCTCGAAGACGTAAAACCAAAATTTGACTATAATTTTTCCATCAACACCCTGGAGGACAGCTCGAAAAGACGGAGCAAACCCAGAAAAGGTTCCCGACCAAAAAAGGGTGACGAATCCAGCTCCTGGAATAAAGATTCCACAAAGTACCGAGAAGGACAAAAAGAGAATAAGAAGAAGCGGGAACGCGGAGAAGCACAAAAATCGGAACCCCTTGTTGATTTATTTGAGGAAGAAGACCAACTGCGCGTGGTAGCCATGTTCCACGGGGTCGACGATCCTGAGGATTTAGAGCTGGAGTTAAAAGGCGAGGCACTCGTACTAAAAACGCCAGATAACCGAAAAGAAGTTGAACTCCCCTATCCAGTCAGTGAGAACCCTTCTGTAGACTACAAAAACGGAATATTCGATATTAAGTACGAGAGGAACTAGTTCTTTTAGTTCCTTATTTACTACTCCAGAGTTTCTTTCTTTCCCCCGAAATAGTTCCGTTCATACCTGTTAGGTATATCATTTATACCAAAAAGCTACTTTACTTATACTTTTAGGTAAGATAGCGCTCATCATCTTACAGGTAAAAGCCCTAACAAAAAGGGAGATACCAACTATGGAAAGAGAGAAAAAATTCAAAGAGTTATCCAGGTTTTTAACGCCGGAAGGGGCGGAAAAAATACTTCTCCGACTGGACGATTTCTTCGGAACAAAAAAAGAACTTGCCGAAAAAATCGGCTGTAGCTACCCAACGGTTAAAAAATGGACACGAGGAAATACACCCGGCAAGAAATACCTGCCGGATATACTTTCACTTGCTTTTGAACACGTTCCCTCGACGAAGAAGATCGTCGCGAGGGAAGTATTCAGGATGCGGGATCTGGGGAAGGAGCTCGGTGTCTTGAAGGAATTCAAATCCTCTACTTCTCAGTTTCTTTCAGAGATGGACAAGGAAAGTATAAAAATTCTTCGATACGTCGGTAAACACCGCTTCGCGCACATAAACGAACTGGCAAACTACCTCAGCGGGAGCAGCCACAGCGAAATTCTGACTCGCATAGAAGAAGTGATTAACGCGAGGAGCGAGAACTTTTTCGGAGAACCGGCAATGGAATTCAGAAAAAGTGCCCTGGATAGCCGAACGGGCGAAACGGTAACTTTTTCCTGGTGGCTCACGAGAACGGGTTTGGAAATATTGAATCCCGGGTCAAAAAAGGACAGGGTAGAAGTATTCGAGGACGGAAAAAAAATATCCTTCATCTACAGCAGCGAAAGGAGAAATAGCTTTCAGCCAGATGCTAAGGCTGAATTCAACCACGGTATTCTGTCAGTCCAGATATCGGAAACCAATTCAAAGGAGGGTCAATAAATGCCTCTGCAGGCGACGAAAGAATCTGCCGACTCAGGAGGGGGACTCCCGGAAGCGATCGATAAAATTCTGGAAAAGGGTCTGGTTATTAACGCGGATATAACGGTCTCCGTTGCGGACGTTGAGTTACTTGGCGTTAAAGTGAGGGCGGCACTTGCTTCTTTTGAAACCGCCGCGGAATACGGATTGGAATTTCCGAGCGGGACAAATACTGAGACGGAGGCCTGGCAGGAGGCCTATCAGGGGAAGGAGACCTGTCCTCAGTGTGACAAGGAAGTTTTAAAAGAGACTTTGCTTGAAGAGGGTTGTCCCTGGTGCGGCTGGGAAAGTGCAAAATCAAAAAATGGTTCAAACGGGGACTCAAAATCCTCTGCCGGGGACGAGATAGGCGAAATAGAAGCTTAATCGGATCAGCTTCGGGAGGAGAAATGGCCGACAAAATTGACGTGGATTCGGAAAACCTCAAGGACGGGTTACTGGGATTGGTGATCGCCCTCGTCGAGATAATTCGTGATGCCTTAAAACTCCAGGCCATGCGTCGAATGGATAACGGCAGGCTGAACGACGAACAGATAGATAAGCTCGGCACTGCTTTAATCAAGCTCGACGAAGCGGTTGAAGATATCAAGCAGGACCAGGAAATTTCCGAAGCAGTTGATAGTACGAGGTCCGGGCTAAACGAAGTAATCAACCAAGCAATTAACCCTGAAAAATGGGCTTCGGATGAAAACGAGTAAATCAAGCTATTTACGGAGGGGTAGATGTGGCCCAAAAACCTAGGTCTCAGCCGGGAAGATATCTTTACTGCATAGTAGATTCCAGCGCTCGAAAGGATTTTGGAGAAATTGGCGTCGATGGTAACTCAGTGTACAGTATCCCCTATCAGGATATTTCGGCAGTCGTCCACGATTGTCAGGCAAATCCGTACGACTCGGACGAGGAGGAGGAAGTTAAAAGCTGGGTCCGCTCCCACCAGAAAGTGCTGGAAGCAGTGATGGAAGACCCGAAATATAATAGCTTATTACCGGCCGGGTTTGACACGATAATACAACCCGAAGGTGAACAGGACGCCAGCACCACGGTTAAAGGCTGGTTAAATACGGAGTACAGCTCGATAACGGAACAGCTCGATAAGGTGAGAGGAAAAGAAGAATACGGCGTTCACGTAACTTATGATCCGGATTGGCTGGCCGAAACAATTCCGCGAGACTCGGAAAAAATACAGTCCATCAGGGAGAAAATCGAGTCAAAACCGGAAGGTGCCGCCTACCTTTACAGAGAGAAACTGGAAAAACTGCTATCCGGCCGGATGGAGGAGGAAAAACAAGAACTGAAAAACAGTTTTATAGATAAGATCAGGCCCAGCGTAGACAGACTGGTCGAAGAAGAGGAAAAGGACTTCCCCGGCGAATACGAGACAATGATGAGCATCGCCTGTCTCGTTGATGAAGGGGAGTACCAGGAACTTGGAGACACGCTGGAGGAAATAGACGACCGGGAAGGGTTGAGCGTCCGCTTTACCGGCCCCTGGGCACCCTATTCTTTTACCAGTGTTAAAGAAGGGGATGGGGATTAACCGGCAACATGGAACCTGAAAGGGACGAAGTAGTCGACTTACTGGATAAAATCCTCGAAAAAGGCGTCGTCGTAAACACCGATCTTATCATTACACTGGCCGACGTGCCTCTCATCGGGGTTGATCTGAGGCTGGCTCTCGCCGGAATCGATCGTATGCTGGATTACGGACTATTTGAGGACTGGGACGCTGCACATAGAGCGATGGACGAAAAGCAGGATTCACAAAACGATAGGAAAAACGTAAATCAGGTGGGTGATTAGATTGGCAAAACGTGACCGAGTTGAGCTCCGGGTAAAAAAAGGGGAACCCGTAGATGCCGGTACCGGTATAGGCCGCCTGGACCCAAAAGTCATGGAGGAAATTGGGGTCGAGGTCGGCGAGTTGATCAAAGTAATTGGAGATAGAGCTACACCCGTAAAAGCCCTTCCCAGTCGGCCGGGTGACGACGACGAAAGTACGTTATCCATCGACGGCTTGACCAGAAGCAACGCAGGGGTCAAACTGGATCAGTCGGTACAAATCGAGAAGTGGTTGGGACGAAAAGCAAGGAAGGTAATTCTGAAACCGCTATTCCAGACGACGCTGGACGAAGAGGACCGACAGTACGTTCTATCCGCGCTTAATAACCATCCGGTTACCGAGGGGGATGCGGTCAGAGTTGAGCTGTTTGGCGCCGAAAAACAGGATTTCGTAGTACAGAAGGCCGAGCCCGAAGAAGGACCGGCAATCTTGACCACGGATACGAATTTGCAGGTGGAACAATCGGGCAACGGGGAGAAAAAAGGCGGGGAGTTAACTTACGAAAACATTGGAGGGCTGGACGAAGAAATAGGAAGACTGCGAGAGATGATCGAGCTACCGATGAAGTTCCCGGAAGTATTCCAGAAATTGGGAATCGAACCTCCCCAAGGGGTACTTCTTCACGGTCCTCCAGGGACGGGAAAGACCTTGCTCGCAAGGGCGCTGGCGGACGAGACAGACGCGGCTTTCTTTAACATAAGTGGACCGGAAATTATGGGTAAGTACTACGGGGAAAGCGAAGCCAGGCTGAGAAGCATCTTCAGTGACGCCGAGGAAGACGCTCCAAGCATAATATTTATCGACGAACTTGACGCCATTGGATCAAAGAGGGAGGAACTAAGCGGTGAAAAACAGGTCGAAAAAAGAGTTGTTGCTCAGCTCCTTTCTCTGATGGACGGTTTGGAATCCCGGGGTGAGGTCATAGTAATCGGAGCAACAAATATTTCGGATTCCATCGACCCCGCTTTGCGCAGACCGGGGAGGTTCGACCGTGAAATAGAAGTAGGCATTCCGGACCGGGAGGGAAGGAAGGAAATACTGCAGATACATACGAGATCGATGCCGATGTCTGACGACGTCTCGCTGGACGAACTAGCTAACGTTACCCATGGTTTCGTAGGAGCCGATCTCGAATCCCTGGCAAAGGAAGCGGCAATGGTCTCACTGCGCAGGATTTTCCCGGAAATCGATTTTGAAAAAAGGGATATTCCTTATTCGGTCCTGCGCGACCTGGAGGTGAAAGAAGCTGACTTTCGGGAGGCTCTAAAGGAGACAACCCCCTCGGCGCTGAGGGAGATCTTCAGCGAGATACCAGACGTATCCTGGCAGGACGTCGGAGGTCTGCAGGATATTAAGGCGAGATTGACGGAAATTATTCAGTGGCCTTTTGAAAACAAGGAACTCTTCAAGAAAGCGGATACCGAGCCGCCAAAGGGAATATTGCTCTACGGGGAACCGGGAACGGGTAAAACTCTGCTTGCAAAAGCGGTAGCACACGAAATAAAAGCGAACTTCATATCGGTCAACGCATCCAATTTCATCTCCAAATGGGTTGGCGAAGCGGAAAAAAAGATAACGGAGGTCTTTAAAAAGGCCAGACAGGCAGCTCCATGCGTGCTATTTTTTGACGAGATAGATTCTCTTACTCCCACACGTGGAGGAGGCGAGGGCAACAAGGTACTCGAAAGGGTCGTAAGCCAGCTGCTAGTCGAACTCGATGGGACCGAGGAACTACATGGGGTAGTGGTTATCGGTGCGACAAACAGGCCGGACATCATAGACCCCGCGCTGTTGAGATCGGGCAGGTTCGAGGTTCAGATGGAACTACCAGAACCGGACCAGGGAGCCAGGAAGGAGATATTTCGTGTCCATACCAGGAATAAACCGGTCGCGGACGACGTCGGACTCTCCGAACTCGCAGAAGAAACGGCGGGACTTGTCGGGGCGGATATCGAATCGATCTGTCAGAACGCTTCATTCAACGCCATCAGGAGGGTGATCAACGACGGAGAGGAACTTAGACTGACCAAAAGCGACTTCTTGAAGGCAAAGAAGTCAGCCCTTGACTCGGACGTGAATTCTCGTAATGATATTTAATAATCCGGAATACCTTTAGTTGAGGTAGAGGAGGTAGGAATGGAAGAAGAGAATTTCTCGATTTTTTTGGTAGAGGATAGAGAGGAAGACATCGATATCACGCGAGAGGCGCTTAAAGAAGCGGAAATGGATTGCGAACTGGAAGTGGTTAAAGACGGCAAAAAGGCAATGGAAAAGTTGAGGGAAAAATCCGATAAAAAGGAAGAAGACCTTCCGGACATCATTTTGCTGGACTTAAACCTCCCAAAAATGGATGGACGAAAGGTGATGGAAAAATTAAAGGACGACGACACCCTCTCGCCCATACCGATCATCGTCCTCACGGTTTCAAAAAGGGACAAGGACATCGCTCGTTCTTACGACTCCGGTGCCGCAGGATATATCACAAAACCAATAGATTTTCAGGAGTTCGTAAAGACGATAAATGTGGTAAATAAGTACTGGTCGATCTGCGAGGTTCCAAAAGGCAACTGATTCACCAAAATTTGTCAATTCCTCCAAAAAAAACAACCAATTCGATAGGCAACTCTTTCCGGAGTCGCAGTCATGGTTGGTGGGTGTGGGGGTTCCATTCCACGTGAGTACCGGCCCTCATTATTGAATTCGAGCTATTTTTAGTTTTTCCATTCCTAAAACCTACTTAGTTTGATCGAGATACCCAATAGCCTTATCCTCATTTGATGAATTTCGGACCGATCTCTCGTAGAAGTGGGTTCCCAGAGGGGATGAATAACGTCGATATGCCAAAAGTTTCAGAAGGATTTTACCGCTCATTATTCAATTCTGCCCCCGCCCTTTTACTCGTTCTAGATCCTTCAGGGAAGATTAAGGAGTGTAATAGTCGCGGAAACGACATTCTTGGTTACGGATCAGGCAACTTAAGCGGAAAAAAATTAACGAAAATAGTCCACCCGAAATACCGGAATAAAGTGAAAGACAAATTTAACCAGCCCGGTGGTTTCTCGGGCCCCTATGACAGCTACGTCGAACTGGTTGACAGCGAAGGGCGAAAAATTAGGGGGAATTTTAAGCTCAGAGAGCTTTCTTCCGACCGGGCTGAAAAGAATCAGGTTCTATTGCTCTTCGAGAAAATCACGGAACGCCAGCTAGAGAACATGGAAACTAAGCTCAAGAGGCTGAAAAAGAAAAACAAGGACCTGGAGGAACTCACCACGGTAATCTCACACGACTTGAGGGAGCCAATTCGTTCAATCGGTTCCTATATCGACCTATTACTTGATCGCCATTCCGATGAACTAACCGATAAATCTAGTGATCGTTTAAAATCAATAAAGAGTAATGCGCTGCGAATAGAAACTCTGATGGACGAACTCGCCAGGATTTCTAGCCTCAACACGGATAATTCCCTGCAACTGTTGAACGTCCCCCGTATTGTTCGACGAATTACAAAAGAGTTAACTGATCGAGGCAAAAAGTTCGAAGTCAATATTCAGGAGGATTACCCTCGAGTACACTTCGACCCGGAAAGCATGGAGATCCTGCTGCAAAACCTGATTTCTAATTCAGTAGAGTTTAACGAGGCACCGAAAAGAATTGAAGTGGGCTATCAACGGACGGAATCAGACAGGGATTTTGTCCTCTTCGTTCGAGATAACGGCAAAGGAATACCGGAAGAGTACCATGCAAAGATATTTGAAACATTCGAGACTCTTGGCCTTCCGGATAAAGGGGGGAAGAGAGGTGTTGGTCTCGCGATTTCACAGAGAATAGTCGAAGAAAACGGCGGTGAAATCTGGCTGGATTCGGAAAAGGGAGAAGGAACCACCGTCTATTTCACGGTTCCGATCTATGAAGACCCGAAAGAGGCTAGTACTCAGGTACCTCAATTAAGTTTCTTGCCGGGGTCAAAACCCGACTCTTCCGACTCCGATATTGAGCTAATCGACCAGGAAACCGGACTCCACAACAGGCGTTACTTTAACCAAAAGCTCTCGGTACACCTGAAGAATTACAGTAAAAACGGTCACGAGCTTAAGCTTCTACTTGTAAGGCCCAATAACTTCGATAAGTTAAAAAGCCGGTACGATGAAGCAAAAACCAGCAAAACCATGAAAAAACTATCCGATCTATTTAAAAAGACCGTCAGACAATCCGATCTGATACTACGGTTTTCCGAAAAGCAATTTCTATTTGTACTGCCGGGAATGGCCAGCGATGTGGAGAGGATCCGAAAGCGGATCAACGCCCAAATCTCAGACCTGAAAGAATATTTGCCTGTTTCCGAGGAAATTTTAACTCTTTCCTTCGGCTCGACTCTTCTGGAAGCCGGCGAGGAACCTGACCTGGATGAAGCATTAAAGGAAGCCGAAAGGGATCTCTATTGAAATCCCCGGGTTCGGCGCCAAGGGGCCATTAAGTTCAAAAATCTACTCCACCATGCTATCCTCGCTTGCCGCACACCTGTTGGGCCCTAGCTCTAACTCGATTGCCTCGTCCTCGGTAATATCTTCCAGTTTGCCTAGATTCAGTCCAATTATTTCGTCGTAATTTGGCGGTTTTGAGGGCAGGTTCTCGTGCATGAACTCTATGAATTCTTTTTCTTCCATCTGAAGCGCTTTATTGTTCTTTCTCAGGTAACCTATCGTGGAAAAAATCGGCGTTCCAGGAGTAGTTCCCCCATCCTTCCCTGCCTTGGAGACGTTGAAGTGCCCCGGCAGAATCTTCACTCCGTCGGGTAGAACGAGGACCTTCTCCAGCAGCGAACGGTACTGGAGACTGGCTCCGCGGCCACCCTCCTCTTCGAATTCCAGCTCGGTTCTTCCGATTGAATCGACAAAAAGCGAGTCTCCGCTAATCAGGGCTTCGTCCTCGATCAGCCAGCTCGTCATTTCCGTCGTATGTCCGGGAGTATGGACTGCTTTTATTCCCAGGCTTCCCAGCAAAAAGACCTCGTTTTTCCTCGCCGGCTCGAATTCGAAACCCGGATCACGTTCCTTGGCTTCGCTGCCGAGGTGGTACGGAATGGATAACTCATCGGCAAGCTGGCGCCCCCCGGATAGGTGATCCGCGTGGATGTGGGTATCGAAGACCTGTGTTATCTTCATACCAAGTTCGCTGGCAGCATCCATGAACTCCCCGCTGTACTGTGACACGTCAAAAGCAGCAGCTTCACCGGCTTCCTTAGAACCGACAATATAACCAAGGCAGCCTTTCGCCCGCCTCTGGAGCTGGACGATCACTAAATCATCATCGCTGGTAGCAACCGGAACCCTATCGTAGACGCCGCTCCAGGCCCTCATACCGTTTTCCAGCGTTTTTACGTCTTCGAACCCCTTATCCGTCAGCTCTTTTGCTAGATCCGCCGAAGTTATTCCCTTGGCACATACCGTAACTACCTCATCTCCTTCATCTATACCGAGATTTTGGTACAATTGATCGATTTGATCCGACCCCAGACCTTCATCTTTTTCGTAAGGGAAATTAACTGATCCTCGAATACTCCATTTCTCGAAGTCGCCTTCCGGCCTGGTATCGAGTAGATATAAATCATCACCCGCATCCAACTTGTCCTTTAATTTTCTCGCAGTTATGAATTTGCTCATGTGATTCGACCTCCATGATTCCTGTCATGGTTATTAAAAATTATATCGACATTAAATACTAATCAAAGAAACAATTGATGTCGACGCGGAAATAGTTGAGGTGAGTTCATTGTGGAAAGTTACATTTTAGTCGGGGATCTTCTAACCGTAGTTTTTAACAGATCTAACCGCCTGAAAGAGTTCCCCCATATCATTTCGCACCCGGGGCTTGAGCTGCTCTTCTTCGGGCTTATTCCAGCTGATGACGTAGTCACGCCAGTTTTTATCCGTTAGTTTTTTGGAGTGTTTGCCAAAAAATACGTGGATCTCCTGGTCCGAGAATCCGGAACGGACCGGCCTTGAAACCTTAAGATGGGGAATTTCAGGGAGGTATTTCCTGCCAGCGAGCATGTAGGCAAGGGTTGTGTGGTGTCCGTCAAAAAGTACCGTTTCACCCTTGTTCGTTTCCGTTACTTTGACGTTGGGTAACCCATCGTCCATAATTATTTCCTTGCCCGCTCTTATTTTCTCTAACATCTCCTCCAGGCAATCCCTGGCCATTATTTCGTCCTCGTCGTGTAAGTTGACGATCCCGTCAAGTTCCACTGGCTCGCTTACTTCCGTCCTACGAAAATCCTCGACTCCCAGCTCGGGAAAGACCGTCTCCCTGAATTCCTCGACCAGGCCATAGATATCGTACTTTCCATCACCAAAAACGCTCGAGGTAAAGCTCTGAACTGAAATTGTCGTATCATCATCGAGCTTACTCACCGGCAATACCAGTCCTATAATACCTTTTATAATTGCCTCCCTTAAGCTATTCTCCAGCTCTCAAATCCGAATTAAGATAAACCATATGGTCGGTACCCTGTTAATCGACGCTGGAACCCTCAAGTACTTCCCGGCCGTTTTTACCTGATCAGTTTGTAGTTTTACTTCGACTAGCTCGAAGGAATCCGCGTAGGCCTGAACCTTGTGGTCGTAAAGTTCCTTCCAGTCGGTCTTTATTAGCGACCCTGGAGTGGTTTTAACTACAGTTCGTGGAGTTGATCAACACCTTGCTCCCTTCTTCGGCCCCCACGTCACTGGCGACGAGATCACACTTAACTGTCAGGAAAAAGTAGAGGTTTTCCCTGTCGTACTCGCTCAGACCCTCGTAATTGGCCTGGCCTTTTGAGATCACCAGATCGTATTCTTCGAGCCAGCCCTCCACTTCATTTGACCAGAGACTCGGAGATTCACCATCGTCCCCATTGTCGACGGTTCTTATCCCGACCCTGTCTCTGTCAGCTACTTCCAGATTTTTCACATCTTCTTCGGTTACGTCGTTGAGAAACGGGCCGTCCTTGACCACGAGATCGAGCTTCCGTAAACCGGTTCGTTCTAGCAAAATATCTATGAATAACTCGTCGTAGATTATTTCACCGGAATTATCCGTGAAGTAGAGAAGTTCCGTAGCTCCCTCCAGCGTGGACCTGAAACCGGCCCAGTCGTTTATTCGAAACTCCTCTTCGTAGCCGCGACGGAGGTCCGTCTCGATGTCGAATTCCCTGCTTGGACCGAAATCCACTGCGTTTCCGGCAGTTGCCAGTCTGGCAGCACGGAGCAAGGGCTCGTCACTTTTCTTTACCAGGCCCCTAAATTCATCCAGGTACTGCCTGGCGCCGCTATTACTCTTTCTCTTTTGTTCCCCGTAGGGATCATCGGTATCCGCATGATCCCGGACGATTTTATGTACTTTCTGACCCACTCTGGCCGAGGGCTGAGAGCGATCTATCTCCGCCAACTCCTTGCATACACTCTGTACCGTATCCCAGCGGTCGTCCTCTTCCATGTCGGCGTACTCTGCAGCTTCCATTGCCTGGTTTACGTAACAGGGCACACAACCAAGTTTTATCCGCAAATTATCCCCCTTTTATTTGAATTCGAAAGCAAATTACCTGGAAATGTTAATAGCTAACCCCGGTTATTTCAGTATTACCGAGAGAGAATCAAGTGGGTGAGG
Source organism: uncultured Thermotogae bacterium (assembly GCA_964506635.1). Taxonomy (GTDB): domain Bacteria; phylum Bipolaricaulota; class Bipolaricaulia; order M55B111; family M55B111; genus JAGXLP01. The sequence continues at coordinate 79 of CAZDMI010000021.1, read as the reverse complement.
GTAAAAAAAGGACTGGACCCCGGTTCCCGGGGCCCAGCGATGAAAGAGATTCGAACGTTTCCCTAACGTTCGTTCGGAG
>CAZDMI010000020.1:0-17808 GCA_964506635.1 uncultured Thermotogae bacterium | reverse complement strand
TAAGTTAATTAAACTCATTTTCTACGTGTTTCTTCCTTCTTTATAAACTGGGGGGAACTTTGTTAAGGTTTTCATAGAAGGTTAAAATATATTTAAGTTATCCAAATCGTCCTGAGTATTGACGTTATAGAAACAATTGTGAGGAATTTTCCCGCTTTCTATCAATCCTTCGACTGAAACCTCTTTGACTTCCTCGAGTTGATCGAGAAAATCGGTGATCTTCCTCGTTCCGTTATCCAGGGTTTCCTCGAGTCGCGGTAGCACGCTGACGTTATAGATGGCGGTGAGCGGTTCCAGGTAACCGTTTTCCCAGCGCGGTATTGTTATTTCCGTACCTTCCTCCGCTCGAAGGAAAAGCTCGTCCACGATTTCTGGATCCAGGTAAGGCAGGTCACATGCGGATACGAACAGCCAGTCGTGCTTTGCGCGGGTGAGAGCCGAATATATTCCCCCCAGCGGTCCCCCTCCGGGTATAAGATCTTCACTGGTGGGTAGATCGTACTCGTCTTCAGGTGCAGTCTGCAGGAATATATCGTCGCTTTTATCTTCCAGCTTGTTCCAGATGATCCTATACAGGGGGAGTTCTCCAATTTCTACTCTCGTCTTGTCCCCCCCGAACCGACTGGCGTCGCCACCGCAGAGAATTGCTATCGACAGATCAGTCATCCCTGCTACGGGAGGCGTAGATTACCTCGCCAGCTCCCTCCCGCGGATAGAGTCCCCGGGTCCTCTCGATAACCCCGGCAAAGTCTCGCCCGGAAAGTTCCTCCTTGAACTTCTCTCCCTCCGGACTTTCCAGAACGTCCTCCCGACAGAGAAAATCGTATTCCTCTTCCTGTAACTTCAGGAAACCGAGACCTTTGGCTTCGGCAACCGATTTTATCCCCATCCCGGCTCTCGCTTTACCGTCCCTGACAGCTGACGCCACGGCGTTGTGGGTCGAAAGTTCTACTTCGTAACCTGGAATATTACGCCTTATTTCGGCAATCTCCGTTCCCAGTTCCTCGGCTGCCTCCCCCAATAGATGATCGAACAGGATTCTCGTCCCGGAACCCGAGGTTCGGTTTACTATCCTGAGGTCCTCCTCGATCAGGTCTTTCAGTGAACTTATCCCGTCCGGATTTCCGGAAGGCAAAATCAACCCCTGCTCCCTTCCGTAGCCCCGTAGAAGCTTTACTCCTTCCAGCTGGCGGTCTTCTAACAGCGGGACGTTGTAACCGTCCTCGCTCCAGACGTGGATGCCGGCAACGTCGGCGACGTCGTTGGATATTGCCTGGACCCCTCCCAGGGAGCCCCGGCTGAGCGATCGGGTTTCGAACGGCAGAAGCTCCAGGAGCCGATTCAGGCCAACACAATTGCTGCCAATAAACAACAATTTCGGGAGTTCGCCTTCACCGGTTAACATGTTAACCTCTACGCCTTCGTCTCTATCCAGATAATTGACCCCCTCAGGGATAGTCACGTAACCATCGGCCTGGGAGAGCAACGTTACTGCTCCGCTTACCTTGTTGATCGGATAGGCCCGTTTCTCCCCCCTTCTTTCCACGACTCCGACGAACTTTTGTTCCATCCTGCCCCCTTCGGAAGTCGTCCGCTCGGTCAGCTTTACCCTCTGAGACGGGGTCTCGGGTTCTTTCTCGCCGGCCAGTTTTCTGATAACCGGAGCGACGAAATTCATATAGACGACGTAAGCGGAGGACGGGTTTCCGGGTAATCCGAAGAACGGAGTCCCGTCTAGGTCTGCCAGCACGGTCGGCTTCCCGGGTTTTATTTTTACTCCGTGGGCGAGAAGTTCTCCTCTTTCCTCAAGGACGTCATAGACCATATCGTGCGGACCGGCGCTGGTACTGCCCGAAGAAATCAGCAGGTCGTAGTTCTTCTCCAACCCTCGATCTATCAGTTCTCCCATCTCTTCCAGGTCGTCGTTAACTATCCCCATTCCGTGAGCCCGACCTCCGGCCTCCCTGACGCCGGCAATAAGAAGTGAAGAATTTACGTCGTAGATCATAGCTTCGGGAAGATCTCCTCCGGGAGAAACCAGCTCCGGGCCGGTGGAGATGATTCCGATTTCTGGCGGACTTTCGACTTTTACCGATTCCAGGCCCGAAGCGGAAAGTTTGGCGATTTCCAGAGGTGTCAGCTCTTTCCCTTCCCGAATTATCAAATCCCCAGTAGCGATATCCGTGCCGGCCGATAGGACGTTTTCGCCCGGAACCACGGACGACTTCACCAGAAGATCGTCCCCGTCAAGTTCCGTATCCTCAACCATTACAACAGCGTTTGCACCGGCGGGAATCCCCGCGCCGGTAGGAATCTCAAGTGTTTCTCCTTCTTCCACAACAAGAGAAGTCGGCTGGCCGATTTTAACCTCCCCGCCTATTTTTAAGCGGTTCGGATTTTCCTCGTCCGCCCCGTAAGTGTCGGAAGCCACCACCGCGTATCCGTCCATCAGGGACCTGCTAAACGGTGGGACGTCTGAAAGAGCGTAGACGTTTTCCGCTGTAACTTTTCCCAGGGCGCTACCCAATGACACACTTTCCTTCTTACTCTTTAGAGAGAAGCCATCGAGGAGATCACGAAACTCCTCCGGGTCGATAAGATCCCTGAATTCTTTCCTCACCTGTTACCTCCTAGTTCCAGTAGTACAGCTCAACGGATTTACCGGCCGCAACCCCTTCCGAGTCCTCAGGGACCAGGACGAACCCGTCGCTCCTGGTAACACTCGAGAGTACGCCCGAACCCGCAACCCTTATCGGGTACGCCATGCTTTCTTCGACCCTTACCCTGACCAGACTGAGCCTGCCCAGTTTGGAAGAAATCTTCTCTTTGAGTTCGACCGTCGCCGTTTTATCCGCCGTCTCAACCCCGACCAGATGGTCAATAAGTGGTTTCAAAAAGAAGTAAGCAACCGCAAGCGCCGCTACGGGATAACCGGGTAACACGAGAACGGGAGTCTCTCCAACCAGAGCTAGAGCTGCCGGCTTTCCGGGCTGGATTGCGACTCCGTGAATCAGCACTTCGCCCTCTTCCTCCAGCACCTCAATTATCCTGTCCCGGCGTCCCACCGAACTCCCGCCGATAAAGACAACCGCATCGCTTTTACCCACACCCCGAGTCAAAGCAGAACGTAGATCTTCCGGCCGGTCACTGAGAACCTCTCTTTCCTCCGGCTCGCCCCCCCATCTTCGGACGCAACTGGAAATCATGATTCCATTTGACTGAACGGTCTCACCCGGTCCCGGTTCTTCGCCTGGCGACACGAGTTCTTCACCCGTAGGGACTACCGTGACTTTCGGACTGTCCATTAACCTCAAGGTTTCAACTCCGAGAGACCTCAACAAGCCAAGACCTGAGGGCTGAATAAAGGTCCCCTTTTCCAGCACTATATCCCCTTCCTCAATATCCTCTCCAACAGGGCTGACATTATCCCCCGGAGCCACTGAGGAGTAGACGTCCAGTAACTTGCCGTCCCTTCTGGTTTCCTCTATCTTCAATACTGCGTCCGCTTCATCCGGAACATGACCTCCAGTATGTACTGGCGACGCCATCCCTTCATCGACCTCTTCAGCAACTTTTAGCCTGTTCGGCGAAGATTCACTTGCTCCAAAGGTATCGGCAGCCTTTACGGAAAACCCATCCATTGCAGCACGACGATAATGAGGAACGGACCGCGGGGCAAAAACGTCTGACGCAGCTACACGACCGTCCGCTTCCGAGAGGTCACATTCCTCCACCCTATCAAGGGGGTCAACGGCCGAGAAGAACTCGTTTTTAGCCTCTTCCACCCTCGTTAAGGACTTAAAACCTTTCTCTTTCACTCTTATCCTCCGATCTCTGACATTTCACCGCACGTAGCTTCCTCTTCCTCCCACTGGTGGCCACGGGGTTTTTTCTTTACTATCCGGGCCAGCTGTTCAGCCAGTTCTTCGACGGGGGTGCTGGAGGTGAAATCCAGCTCGTATTGCTCATCCCGGGCGAGACAGGGCCTTACACTGCCCTTGGAGGTGACCCGGAAACGATTACAGCCGGAACAGAAACTCTTACTTATCGGGAAAATGAAACCAACGATCCCGGAAGCATTGCCACGGCTCACTCGGTAATAAGAGGCCGGACCGCTACCCTTCGGGCCGGAATCGGCCTCCAGATCCCATTCATTCTCTATGATCCTTCTAACTTCTTCCAGGGGGGTCAGTTCCATGTCCTCTTCCGCAACTTCTCCCATCGGCATTAGCTCGATAAACCTAAGAACGATCCCGCTTTCTACTGCGTATTCGACCAGAGGAAGAATTTCCGTATCGTTAACTCCTTTTATCACAACCGCGTTTAACTTTATCGGGGTCAGGCCCGCCTCTTTAGCCGCCCGAATTCCCGCCAGCACCGGTCCAACTTCCCCTCCTCTGGTAATTTTCCGAAATTTTTCCGGATCGATCGCATCGAGGCTAATATTTACTCTGGCTAATCCGGACCGGGCTAGCTCTTCCGCCTGTTCGGCAAGGGTCGAACCGTTGGTGGTCATCGATAATTCTTCAACGCCATCAATTTCGTCAAGCATCCGAACCAGTTCCGGAAGTTCAACACGCGTAGTCGGTTCTCCCCCGGTCAATCTGACCTTACTTACCCCCAGACTTGCCGCGGCCCTTACCAGTTTGGCAATCTCTTCAAAAGAAAGAATATCCTCGTGCGGGGATTTTTCTATCCCCTCCTCCGGCATGCAGTACCGACAGCGAAAATTACAGCGATCCGTAATGGATAACCGGAGGTAGTTGATCTCTCTTCCGTAGCTATCCTCCATGGTCCTTCTCCTTGTCCAGCTCGTAAAGTGCGTGACCTATCGTGGGAAGTATAAGCTCCCTCATCCCCAACTCCACCGCAGCGGGGGAACCGGGTAGAGAAAAAACCAGAGTGTCATCGATGACAGAAGCTCTGGCCCGAGAAAGCATGGCGCGTGGCCCAATATCCGCAAAGCTCAACCGTCGGAACGCCTCACCGAATCCCGGCAGTACTTTGTCTTCCAGCGTTTCAAGCACATCGACGGACTGATCCCGCCGGGAGAGCCCGGTTCCGCCGGTAATAACGAGAACCCGGGCTTCCGCAGAAACCGCTTCTTCGATCTCTTTTTTTATCCCATCCGTCCGATCGGGCACGAGACTCCTTGCCTCGACGGAATGACCTTCTTCCCCCAGAAGGTCCTCAATTAAATTTCCGCTTTCATCCGATTCGCCCGTTCTGCTGCTGCTCACGGTCAAAACCCTGCAAGTTATTTCTTCCTCTATCAGGTCCTCGTGACCCAAGTTAATCCCCCTTGCTCACCGGTTCTATTTCGTCGCCGGGTGAAATTGATCCGCCCTCCAGAACCCGGAAGAACAAACCTTTCTGGGGCATGATACATTCTCCGGTCTTCTCTTTTACCACACAGTCCTCGTGGCAGGTCTTCCCGATCTGTGACACTTCCAGCTTTACATTTTCCCCTACCCTGACCCGGGAACCCTCAGGAAATTTCTCCATTCTTAGCCCTTCCGAGGTCAGGTTTTCGGCAAAATCCCCGGGAGCGAGCTCAACCCCGGACCTCTCTTCCATTGCCGTTATTTCGGATTGATCGAGCAGACTAACCTGCTTGACCGGTGACCCAGCGTGAACGTCTCCCTCGATTCCGTAATCCTCAACCACCTGAGCCTCTTCCACCGGAGTCTTTACTTCGCCTTTTACCTCGCTCGTATTTATCGACAGCAACTTCGCTTTCCTATTCTTCTCTTTTCCAGTCTCCACTTTGACCCCCCGATTTTTTCAGGAGTTTTACCTCCCCGATTTTCATCCCCTTCTCCTCGTTCTTCACCATGTCGTAAATAGTCAGCAGGGCAACCGTACACCCGGTAAGTGCTTCCATCTCTACTCCGGTCTTTCCGCGATAATTGACCTTTACCTCCACGGACAATCCGGCATTACCGGGTTCGATATCCACATCTACGTTTGTTATCGGCAACGGGTGACATAAAGGTAAGAGATCCGAGGTCCGTTTGGCCGCCATAATTCCGGCAGTGCGAGCAACGGATAGTACGTTACCTTTTACCAGCTCACCGTTCAGAACCTTTTCCCTCGTCTCGTCCTCCATCTCTATCGACCCGACGGCGACCGCTTCCCGATTCGTGTCATCCTTGTCTCCTACATCAATCATCCTGACATCTTCTTGGTTCATATCCTCCACCCTTTCTATTAATAGTCTTATCCGTACGAATTATTTCTTCTTTTTTGGTAACCGTTCGATAAAACCGCAGGCGATTTCCCCAGCGTGGAAATCGCTCTTTCAGCAAGCTGAACGTCCGATCTCAGCCTCCGATAGGATTTTCCTGAACGGTTACCAAAAATTAACTATTATCCGTGACATTCAAATCACTGGAAAAATTTAGATCCCGTATAAGCACCGCATTCTGACCTTAATAATTATCGGCAGCATCGCTAATGATATCAATTAAAAAGCACCCCCGAGAACCGGAGGTGCCAGGTAACGGTAAATAATGTTTAGACTGGTTAAGTTCAGCTATCCTCCGGAGGTTCGATACCCGCTTTGGTCGAAGCGTGATCTCTCCCGAGCCAGTAGTTTAACCAGGAAGAGGTGTGGCGTAATTCCCAGTAGTTCGGTGGAATGTTTTCCTTCAACTGTTCCTGATCGCCAAATTCCTTGAGTCTGTTGTACGACCTGACGTAGACGCATTCCTTCTCGGGATAGACCTCGCACATTCCGTCCCTGCTACCGCCACAGGGTCCGTTTCTCTGCTCTTTTGGACACTGAGACATCGGACAGAAATAGGCCATTTCGGTAAGGGCACAGTCCCCACATTCCTGACAGTCATTGGTAATTGTCTTTATTATCCTTTCAAACGCCTGAAAAGGTTCCTCCAGAGCAGAACCATCTATCCGTTTTAGCAGTGCCTGCATCGGAGAGAAAAAGATACCGTCCGGTTCGAATAGCTCATTGTGCATAAACCGGAATCCCATGTTGACGAAGCCCTTCCTCTGTCGCGGCGAAAGCTGCGTCTGGCGGGAAGAATTAAGGCCGGTTTCGCTATCCTTCTGATAATAATAAAAGCCGTCTTCCATCGGAAATTCGAACTCCGAAACGTACTCTTCCCAATCCGGTGTCAGCTCTTCCCCTTTGTCAATAACGAACTTTACGTCCTCAAAGTCGATACCGTGCCCCCCGATATGAACACCGTCGTAACCCATTCCTTTGAGGAAGGCATACATTTTTGCCGCTCGCATGAGGCGAGCATGCTTGCCGTTATCTTCGGCTTCTTTCTCCTCGGACAGGACGTTAACCAGGTCATCCGTGACGACACATCCCGGGATATCACCGCGGTTCATTGCACGACTCGCGCCGTAGGAAAGTACGTAAAGATTGCCGATCAATGGGACATCAAATCCGGACTGGTCGACGTATTGCTTCAGCTCGTGAAACTTCCTTGCATCGTAACCGAGCTGGGTGATGATATAGTTTGCTCCGGCCTCGACTTTCTTTTCCAGCTTGTAGTACTGGGTCATTATCTCCGACTCTTCGCTTTTAAACGGAGAAACGACGGCACCGGGGAAAAAATGGGTCTCCTTTAATTCCTGAGACCGACCAAAGTCATCGGTGTACTGCAGACCGTCATTCAAACTATTTACCAGTTCCAGCATATGGGTCGAGTCGAGATCAAAGACCGGTTTCGACTGACCCTCGTAACCCTGATTCGGGTAATCTCCCGTCATCAAAAGGAGATTTTCCACGCCCTCCCGTTCAAGCGAATAGAGAAAGCTCTCCATTTCATTCCGACTTTTATCCTTCGCGGTAAAGTGAACGAGCGGCTCCAGCCCCATTTCTTTTAATTTCATTCCGAGGTATTCCGCCGAAATAGCGGGATTTCCACTGGGATTATCAGTAAGAGAAATCCCATCTATCAAATCACTGCCGGAAGCCTCTTCGGCGTGTTCAAAAATTTCCTCCTGGTTCTTTTCTTCTGCTCCCCGACCGGGCACCAATTCCCAGGTTATAGTAAAATCGTCTTCATCCTCAATTGAATTCTTAAAGGTGTTTGACATCGATTACTCCTCCTTAAAATTGGTAGACTCATTAATTATCGTTTTCACAAAGAAATTTTATTAATATTAGATTCAACCTTTAAGAGTTACAAGTAATTACCCCGCACTAAGCGGCGGGCTTGTAACAAAAACACACGTAAAGTCAAAAATGTTTTACTTTATCGACAACCGACCCAGCACCCTTCAGTCAATTCGGAACTAGCTCTGTTTGTAGCGAACTCAATTATGCGGGGCGAATTGACTGCTGAGTCCCTCATGATAGGAGCTAACAAACGGTTCGGCTCATCTCCAGGGCAAGCCCTGGGGCTTCCTCGGTAAATTCTGGTAACTGTTCTGGAGATCTAATTCTCCAGCTCACCGGACCTTTTAAAGCTGTGTTTATCTTCATTGGAGTTATCGGCTCAATCATTATCCGAGGTAACCCTGTATTCGTCGTACTGAAAGACGTCAAAGGCTTCTCGGAATTTTGAAAGAAACTGGCTCCGTACCAGATAAATACCCTGGCTTTCTGAATCCATCAATTGTTCAGACGCCCGGGCAAGACCCTTTCCCTTTAATTCCATTCTTCCAATTTCGTCGACGAAAACCGGATCGTTTCTCCCTATGGCTCCTACGATTGCCGAAGTGGCGAAATTTAATCCATCCGGTCTGAGAAAAAACCTGCCGACCTTTTCGCCCGGAGGATCCGAGCGAACGAATGGCCTTTTCTCCCCCGAATCCAGGTCAAGAGCGTCGTACCCTGTCGTCACACCGGATTCCATTAACCGGGGAGAGAGCACCCCACCTGGATGATATTCTCCTTCAAGTTCCCGCGCTACAGCTCGACAGGATTCTGTCTTACCGGCTCCAACGCCCCCCGATACGACTATCGGATAGTTCCGGGTCCGTTCTAAATGAGCCAGGATGAGACGAAGAAGATCGTCAACCATACAACTGATCCGGACAGAAGTGTTCTGGGCTTTAACCCGGGATAGACTTTAAACGGCAATAAACTAACCAGAAGTCCGCCTAAGCCGGCAGCGATTGCCGAATAAGTTACAGATGTAGTGGCAAAGCTAATCAATCCCGAAGCGGATCTCGCCCATCCGGGGAACTTTGTACCGAGTTCCTTTATAACTTCCATGGAAGGATAAAGGACCAGCCCCGGTCCGGCTACCAGCCCGATAAAGACAAAAGAATAGATCGCACCTGCACCGGCCCCGATTGTCAGATATTTTACCGGTTTAGGCATGGTTACTTTATGGACGGCAAGAGCTACCAGGGCAAATCCCAGACCCTGAGAGAGAATACCGAATACGGGATTCAATATAGCAGGGGCATTGAGCGGAAGCTGGAAAACTACAGCCGAGAATAATTTCAACGGGGCGGCAATTAACGCAATTGCCAGGGGCATCCAGGGTTTTCCCGACTTTTTATAGGCCCAGGCCATAATCCCCGTCGCCATAAGTATCATGAACTTCCCCGGCACGGTCGGAGGAAGAACGTAGTGGAGTACTCCTCCAATCAATGCCTCGACTGCTCCCCAGAGACTACCAAACCACAGAACTAAAAGTAAGGTATTTAAAGAAAAAATATTAAGATCCGTTTGTTTTTCCGAAAGTCCATCCACGCGACATCACCTCAGAAATAGTTTAGTAACAAATTTCCTGCCATGCAATTTAAGAATACCTTACCTTAACCGGTTTTCCAATATCTAGCTGAAGGCAGTAGCCAGTGCCTTACGGCAATACAGTCCATACTTGACTTCTGCCTGATCAAATAGTTATTATCATTCTGTCTGAGACTAGGTTAGTTTGTCTTTTTACCGGAGGGAGAAATGAGTTATTTCCTCAGCGGGGCCCGAATCTGGACCAACGACGGAAGTTTGATTGAAGACGGTACAATTGTGATTGAAGGGGACGAGATAACAACCGTAGAGCCCGACCGGGAACTGGATATCGAGCCGGACGAGTCGGACGAAGTTATAGATTGTTCCGGCAAATTAATCGTGCCCGGTATGGTAAACAGCCATACCCACCTCTACAGCACCCTTTCCCGGGGCCTGGCCTTACCGGGATACTCACCGGAAAACCTGTCCGAGGTTTTAACCGGCCTCTGGTGGAAACTGGACCGGAAACTGAACGAGGAGTCAGTTCGAACAAGCGCCAGAATCGGGGCCATGGAATACATAAAAAACGGAGTTACGACGATCTTCGATCACCACTCGAGTCCGAACCACATGGAAAACAGCCTGCAGTTAATCAAAGAGGAAGCCGTGGATAACCTGGGTCTTAGATCCTCACTTTGCTACGAAGTTACCGATAGAAACGGAAGAGAAGAAGCTGAAAAGGGGATAAGAGAAAACCTCGATTGGTTGAGTGCAGTTTCAAACCGGGACGACGACCTAACTGCCGGACAGTTCGGTCTACACGCGTCCTTTACCCTTTCTTCCGAGACGCTGGAAGAAGTCTCGAGCTATCTCGAGGACCTGGATACCGGCATCCACATCCACCTTGCCGAGGGTAGAGAGGATCAGGAGGATTCTCTCGGAAATTACGGCACCAGGGTAGTTAATAGATTAAACCATTTCGGTTTGCTGGACGAAAAAGCTATTCTAGCTCACGGAATTCACCTATCGGAACCGGAAAAGCAAATACTGGCTGAAAGAAATCCTTTCGTTGTTTACAATCCAAGATCCAATATGAACAATGCCGCCGGAGTAACCGACGTGGCAGGGTTACTTGACCGCGGAGTTCGGGTCGGCCTGGGAAACGACGGCCTCGGCTTTAACATGATAGACGAGTTTCGCGATGCTCTTTTACTTCAGAAAATTTACCACGGATCCCCCAGTACCCTTGGCCTGGAAGGGATCGGCAAAACTTTGTTCGACTATAATTATGACCTCGCGAGTTCCGCTTTCGGGATAAATCTCGGAAAGTTAGTACCGGGGCAAAAAGCGGATCTAGCCGTAGTGGATTACCCCTCCCCAACACCTGTAAAGCAAGATAATTTCTTCGGTCACCTGTTTTTCGGAGTCGGGGGTAACAACTACGACGTAGAAACCGTGTTCATCGACGGCAAGCCAGTTATGCGTGGTTCTTCTCTGGTCGGTATAGAGGAGGAGCAAGAGTACCGTCGGGCCCGCGAAGTCTCGGAGAGGTTATGGAATAGACTTCAGGAAACGTAAAACGTTCTCGATAGAGCCCCGACCCGTTAAACCCGAGTTTGTGTCGGCTCGCTCCTTATAGGAATATTTTTTGCCAAGCCAAATGGAGGTCAAAAATGGATATATCCACTGAAATTGCCGGATTAAGATTTGATAACCCACTGATGCCAGCAGCAGGTCCTCTCACCGGGAAACCTGGCCTGATAGAGAAGGTTGCCGAAAAGGGTGTCGGCGGGATAGTAACGAAAACCGTATCGACGGAAGCGGCGGATGTTCCAAAGCCGGCGATAGCCAAGCTGGACGGAGGGGTTCTTAACTGCGAGAAATGGGCCGAGGAACCACCTTCACAGTGGATCGAAGATTACTACCCGACAATTTCCAAAAGCGTCAGCGTCCCTTTAATCATCAGCCTGGGCTATAACCCGGAACAGATCAGAGAACTGATTCCTGAGATAAACCCGTTTGCCGATGCCTTCGAACTATCTTCTCATTACCTAGGACGTGATCCGGAACCCATTAGAAATATCGCGGCAGCGGCTTCCGAACTCACTGATAAACCTATATTCGTCAAATTATCACCTCACGTTCCCGACCTGGGAGAATTCGCCGGCGCCGCCGTAGATGGAGGCGCTGCCGGAATAGTCGCGATAAACTCCGTCGGGCCCGGACTGGAAATCGATCTGGAGAGCTTATCCTCCCCGCTGGGCAGCGATGACGGTTACGGCTGGCTTTCCGGACCACCGATAAAGCCGCTGGCACTTCAGGCGGTCAATGAGATTTATAAGGCGGTCGACGTTCCGGTAATCGGGGTGGGTGGAATAGCTTCCACGAGGGATCTTCTCCAGTTCATAGCCGCTGGTGCTTCGGCAACTCAGATGCTTTCCCACGCGATTTCGGAAGGAAGAGATACCTATTCCGATATAATCGAAGGTTTACCGGAAGAACTAGAAAAACTCGGAATCGATGATATATCCGATCTCATCGGGAAGTACGATAATTCCGAGCGAGTCTGAGTATCGCTTATGTTAAAACAAGAAAGGGTTCAGAAACTCAACGAGGGAACGCCGAAACAAACTGGGGATTACGTCCTCTACTGGATGCAGGCCTCGCAGCGCGCGGAATCAAATAAGGCCCTGCAGTTCGCAGTAAACAGGGCCAACGAACTGAACCTGCCCGTAATCGCTTACTTTGGGGTTACCGACGACTTCCCCGAAGGAAATCTGCGCCATTACGATTTCATGATAGAGGGATTAAAAGAAACATCCACGGCACTTAATGAAAGAGGGATAAAATTCCTTATCGGCCACGAAAGCCCTCCGGAAGGGGTAATATCGCTTGCCGAAGACGCTTCCCTGGTAGTAGTCGACCGTGGTTATCTCAGCATCCAGAAAGCCTGGCGAGAAAAGGTAGCTTCCGCAACGGACGTACCACTGATTCAGGTCGAGGATAACGTCGTCGTACCCGTCGAAGAGGCAAGCGACAAGGAAGAATACGCCGCCAGGACGATCCGACCGAAGATAAACGACCAACTGGAAGAATTTACCAACCCCGTTCGAGAAACCGAACCGGATATTTCTTCCCTCGATACGAATATCGATTTTAACTCAGTAAAACTGAATCAGGTACTAGAAAAACTGAAAATAGATCGTTCCGTTGGACCGGTTCCCGGGTTCACCGGGGGGACTTCGGCAGCTAAAAAGTTATTGAAGGAATTCATAGAGAACAAGCTGGACCATTACGCGGAGCTAAGCAACGACCCGACCGAGGATTACCTTTCTCACATGAGCCCGTACCTGCACTTCGGCCAGATATCGCCGACGTACATAGTAAATCAAATTCTTAAAACGGATAGCCCCGGAACGGAGGACTACCTGGAACAGCTAGTCGTTCGCCGGGAACTGAGCATGAATTTCGTCCACTACAACGAAAATTACGACGAATTCGATTCGATACTTCCGGACTGGGCGAGGGAGACGCTGGCGGATCACGAGAATGACGAAAGGGAGTATCTTTATACTCTGGAAGAATTCGAAAACGCCGAAACTCACGATCGGTACTGGAATGCCGCCCAGAAGGAAATGAATCTGACCGGGAAAACCCACGGCTACATGAGAATGTACTGGGGTAAGAAAATTCTCGAATGGACTCCGAATCCCGAAAAAGGTTACGATATCGCTCTCTACCTGAACAATAAATACGAACTCGACGGTCGGGACCCAAACGGTTTTACCGGTGTGGCCTGGTGTTACGGAAAGCACGACAGAGCATGGAAGGAACGTCCCGTCTTCGGCAAAACCAGGTATATGAGCGCCGGGGGACTGGAGCGAAAGTTCGACATAGAGAAATACTGTGAGGAAATCGAGAGCCTCGAGGAAAATCAATCGACCAACCATCAAGGAGAAAGGTAAAGTCAACCGTGAATGCAAGAGAAAGAGTACTGAAGACGATAAACCACGAGGAACCGGATCGCGTACCAATACTGTTAGGTCCAAATAATACAACCGGAATCAAGATGGAGACCTACAGAAAAATCAAGCGATTAGAAGGGATCGACGCCCCGGACGAGTACCTGTATCAATGGCCGGAACTCGGGACGGCAAAAATTGATGAAGAAACCCTCGAGCGCCTCGGCACGGATTTCAGGGGGGTTCGTGACAGGGAACCGAAAACGGTACTGGAAAGGAACCAGAACAGAAAACCCCATACCCCTTATATCAATTCGTGGGGAAGCGGTCAGGTAGAGACGGAACCCGGAGAATGGTATCCGGGGATTCACCCTCTGGAGGACGCAGAACGGGTAGAAAAGATAGAAGAATACGACGGGTGGCCCGATATGACCGATCCGACCAGGGTGGATCACGTAAAAGACCGGGCCGCTAAACTGGCGGAAGAGGGGGAATACGCGATTATCGCCACCCCCTGGTTACTTTTCCCGCTGGAGAGGGCCTTTGCCATGCAGGGTATGGATGTATTCCTGGGTAACCTGGTAAAAAACCCGGAATTCGCCAGGTCCTTGCTTCGTAAAATAACTGAACAATGCAAGACTTTAATGGACCTTTTCCTGGCAGAACTGGGTGACAACGTGGATATAATCGGCATAGGGGACGACCTGGGAACCCAGGACAGCCTGCTCATGTCCCCAAAAACTTATCGAGATATTCTAAAGCCAATTCACGACGATTATATCGACTTTATCAAGGAGCGGACCGACGCCAGCCTCTTCTTCCACACCGACGGTGACGTCTTTCCTTTGATAGAAGACTTCATCGAGATCGGCGTCGATATCCTTAATCCAATCCAGACTTCGGCCGGGAAAATGTCCGATCTGGATGAACTCAATCGGCGTTTCGGAGACGATATCGTCTTCTGCGGGGGAATAGATACCCAAAAAGTCCTGCCCCAGGGCTCGCCGGAAGAAGTACGGGACGAAGTAAAGCGGGTGATCGAAGCTCTGGCTCCGGGTGGCGGTTATATAGTCTCGGCAGTTCATACTATAATGGAGGAAGTGCCCGCGGAAAACGTTCTCGCCATGGCCGACGCCGTAAAGGAATGTGGGGTTTATTCCTCGTAGAACAATTCTTCACGCCGTTATCGAGTTTGGCCTCAATTAATACAGTCCACTTGAGGTTGCCAACTATCAGTTCCCCTGAAAATATTCAATCTCCATTTTTCAACCCATCGAGAAGTCAACTCGAAGTTCTAGTTCTTATCTCCTCAATAATTTCCGGCTTCACCTGCTCCAGGACGTCCGGTAACATCGCCGGCATAATTTCTTCCATGACCTCGGGGAGCAGTTCCGGGGTCAATTCCTTCATCGAATCGGACATATGAGGTACCTGGCCTTCCAGGTACTCCGAGATCTCCGGTATCATCTTCGGCATTATTTCATCCATCATACGCGGCATCAAGTAGGGCATTGCCCCCTTCATCATTACGAGGAGGGGCTCCCTGGTTCCGCCAGGCAGATGGCTCATTTGATCCATTCCCTTCTGCATGTAAGGCGGCATCTCTTCCATCATCTCCGGCAGCAACTCCTCCATCATCTCGACCATCCCCGGCAGGGACATCTGATAAATCATTGCCTCGAAGGCGTACCAGCCTTCATAGACCTCCTCCGCAGGGTCTTCAGTATCGTAACCCATTGCCCGAGCCACTAAAGTGCTGAAATCTTTCACTGGCATCGGAGAATCCATCTGCAGTCCCCCCACTCTCAACTGAAACTCGCAACAGGGACAGGTAGTAATAAGCTCTTCGGCGCCCGAATTTTCCGCTTCTTCCAGCCTTGTTGCCGCGATTTTGTCAGACGTTGACGGCTCGCCCACCCTGGTAAGGACGCTTCCACAGCACAATCCGTCTTCACGATTGTGTTCCATCTCGGTCAGATTTACGCCGGGCAGGGCTTCCAGTACCTCCCGTGGGGGTTCGTATATACCTGCATGACGCCCTATATGACAGGGGTCGTGCCAGGTCACATCGAGCTCCTGTTCCTCCGAAAACCCCAACTTATCGTCTTCGATCAACTCGCTGGCTACTTCAGTTATATGCCTGATCTTCACGTCCCAGTCAATTCCGAGCTTTTCGGCCCACTCCTCGTAATAGTGGTCCAGAGCAACGTAACAACCGGGACAGGAAGTTACCAGTTCTTCTATACCTCTCTCCTTAATCCGCTCGACGTTATAACGGAGGGCGTTTTTCCACTCGTCCCACTTTCCCGAAGTCAGAAACGGAATCCCGCAGCAACCTTCGTCCTGTCCAAGGTAGGCAAACTCCACGCCCCCACTATCCATGATCCTTACCCCGTTTCGAGCAATATCGTTTTCCAGAAAAGAAGCAGTACAGCCGGCCCAGTACCCGACTTCACCCTCTTCCAGGGGAGTTATCTCGTCCGGAACCCAGTCGTCTCTGGCGCTGGATTTCTCCGCCCATATGTTTTTCTCGGCTCCGTAACTTCCCTTCATCATCTCGAACGCCGGGAAAGTCTGGTGCCCTTCCTCGTCTACCAGATAACCACGAATCTCGTCCCACTCTTCCTGAATCGGAATCCCCGCCTGGCAGACATCGTCGCACCTCTTGCAGGTAGTGCAAAGCAAGAAAGTATCGACCATATCCTGGTCCATTTCGACTTTCCCTCTCATGTAGTCCTTGAGGAAATTGAATTTACCGCGAGGGGAGGAACTCTCCCAGCCTCGCCCGTCGAACAGGCTACAGACGTCGCGACAGTAACCACAATTTACGCAAGAAAAGGCGTCGTAATTAATCTCCGATGGTAGGTCCTTTCCTTCGGATGGTTCATCGCTGAACAATTTACCGACGGCATCGACTACCGGCTCGGTATTCTCGGCAATCTTCATCCCGATATCGAGCAAACCGGCCTTCCCCGGTATCAATTTGCCCGGGTTGAAGAGCTCATCCGGATCGAATTTTTGCTTATATTCTCGAAAGTCCTTAACTCTTTCCCGTCCCAGCAGCTCGTCCGCTTTTCCGGTGAGGTATAAGCCGGTCGAGTAAGGACTACCGTCGTTCTCGATAATCGTGTTCAGTACATTCAGGGATTTGCTGAAATCGAAAGTATAGGCGGGAGCTCGCTCGTCAGTTAACATGAACGTGAGCAAAGTCAACTCGTCCTTTCCCGCGAAGTGCCCCTCGAGCGCGAGATCGGGATACTTTTCCTCCAGTTCTTCTATCACCGAGGTCATCGATTTAAACGGGATCACTCCCTCACTGGGAACCAGAGACGGACCAAGTTGTTTCATTCGCATAGGATAGAACCGATCTCCCCACTCTTCCTCGGCAAAATCATCGGGCAGAACCCTTCCTCCCTCATCGGAAGAGAGTTCATTTACCCTGGCCCGGACCTCGTCTTTTTCCCGACCGGGATAAGCCATTAAGGTAAAATATTCTCCCCGGGGGTTTTCATCTATTCCTTTAGCCCTACCCTGATTGGCAATATAGTTGGAATTTGAAATCCCCACGTGCCAGAGTGGAAGATCATCCGAGCCGATACCTTTAAGGAAACCGGAGAGAGACTCCAGAGAATCAAAAGCAACCATAGTCGGGACGAAATCACGGTTTTCGGTGACGTCCAGGGTAACCTCCGTTATAAACCCGGTTATGCCTTCCGCCCCTGAGACGAGATCGAGCTCGTCCGAACCCCGGGTAACGACTTTTCCGTTGGGTTTTACGAGTTCCACTTCCTTAACCGCATCCCTTACGTAGCCATTCCGAAAACTTCCTATTCCGGCCCCACCTTCTGCAACCCAGCCGGCTACGGTGGCGCCCGGCGCACTACTCGGCATGACCTTTGGATAGAGGTCTTTCTTCTCCAGTTCCTCGGCGAGGTTTTTCCAGATAACTCCCGGCTGGACAGTTGCCGTTCTATTGGTTTCATCCACCCCTATAACCTCGTTCATCCTGGTAAAGTCAACGACGATCCCTCCTTCAGCAGGAATCGCCCCGCCGTAACCGCTGGTTCCGCCCCCTCTGGGCACAACGGGAACCTCATGGCTGGAGCTGATATCACAGAGTTCCCCCAGTTCGGGGGTTTCGATGGGCTGAACTACCGCTTCCGGCACGCTGTCAACAAATTGCTC
>CAZDMI010000019.1:0-18910 GCA_964506635.1 uncultured Thermotogae bacterium | reverse complement strand
TCTTCTGGCGCATTATTTCGGCGAAGGCGGCTATTTCCTCCGGGGATTCCCCCTTGGCTCTCAGTCCGGCAAGCAGCGCCCCTATATTGGTTTCCGTGGCCTCTCCGCTCATGAGTTCGTCCATTGCTCCTCGAGCTGTTTCGGGTTCGAGTCCTTCGCCATCGATTACTTTCTCTATTGCTTTGGTCATGGTTGTCATTATTTCTCCCTCCTCGATATTTCGAGGAAATTTTGAATGATTTCTCTTCCGTTTTCGGTTAGCACGGACTCCGGGTGAAACTGTACTCCGTAGATTGGATGGTTTCTGTGTCGTATCCCCATTATTTCTCCCTCCGGAGTTCTGGCGGTTACCTCCAGTTCTTCTGGCAGGGATTCGGGATTAAGCGCAAGAGAGTGGTACCTTGCTGCCTTAAACGGGTTGGGTAACCCCTGGTAGACTCCCTTCCGGTCGTGGTTGACCATGCTGGTTTTTCCGTGGTTAATTTCGCTGGCGCTGACGACTTGCCCGCCGAAAGCAAAGCCGGCTCCCTGGTGGCCCAGGCAGACGCCCAGGGTCGGTACTTCCGGAGACACCCGACGGAGGATCTCGAGCGAGAGGCCAAAGTACCTGGTTTTCTCCGGTCTTCCCGGACCCGGTGAAATGATAATACCTTCCGGTTTCAATTCCTTGAGTTCTTCCAGCTTCAGTTCGTCGTTTCGGAATACGAGCGGGTCACGTCCGAGTTCGCCGAGGTACTGGACCAGGTTGAAGGTAAAGGAGTCGTAATTGTCGATTACGACGGACCTGTTAAGCTTAGAGCTGGTCGGGTTCACCGGCATCACCTCCGAAAACCGCGCTTTTCATGGCGGCCAGCTTGTGATTGATCTCTTCCCATTCGGACTCTGGATTCGAGTCCGCAACTATACCGGCACCGGCTCTTAGTGATAGTTCGTCACCCCGGGTAAACAAGCTTCGGATGGTAATACAGGAATCCATGTCGCCAGAAAAAGAGAGGTAACCAACTGCACCGGCGTAAGGCCCTCTCGGCGTCAGTTCTAGTTCGTCGATTATCTCCATGGCCCTGATTTTTGGTGCACCGGAAACGGTACCTGCCGGGAACAACGAACCAAAAACTTCACTGGCCGTTTTATTTTCCTTAAGCTTACCCGTAACTTTGGATACTAGGTGCTGGACGTGGCTGAATTCCCTGACGTTCATGTACTCGGGCACGCTAACTGAACCGTAGCGGGCAACTCGCCCGACGTCGTTCCGTGCGAGGTCTAACAGCATGTTGTGTTCGGCCCTTTCCTTTTCGTCGGATAGCAGGTCCTCCGCCAGCTTCTCTTTTTCGGCTTTTGTATCTCCAAGCGGTCTGGTTCCGGCTATCGGATAAGTGGTTATCTCGTCGCCCCTTACGGAGGCCAGCTTCTCCGGGCTGGACCCAATTATCCTGTCTTTACCGAATTTCAAATGGTACATGTAAGGGGAAGGGTTTATCTCGCGGAGCCTGCCGTAAGCCGTTAGGGGGTCTCCTTTGAACTTTCCTTTCAGTTCGCGCGAAAGTACGCTCTGGTAGATATCTCCCGAATGGACGTATTCCCTGGCCCGGCTTACCGCGTTTTTAAACTGTTCCTTCTCGAAATCGGAGTCGAGCTGGAAGGGGTCCAGTTCTTCCTCCGTCTTTCCCGCGGTGGCCTGGAGGTAGTCTTTTAACCTGGAAGAGCGATCCTCACCGCAGGAAAAGTAGGTCAATTGATCTTTCCTTGAGTCGTGGATCAGTCCGTCGAGGTATAACCCCATCTCTAAATCCGGGAAAGGGGAGTGAGAGTCCCGAGCGGGCAGGTCCTCGAGGTACCGGATAAAATCGTAGCCGATATACCCAACGAGCCCACCGAAGTAACTAACCGCGGGAGGGGTCGGGATTCCTTCGAATTCCTTCTCGAGGTTTATCAGCGTTTCCAGAGGGTTAGTCGTCCGTTTTATTACTTTTTCGTTTTCCTTAAAGACACCATCTTTGAATTGAAGCGTAGTTACGGGGTCGAACCCGAGGAAGGTATGTTTTGCGAGCTCTTCCGGGCCGGTCGAGCTCTCGAGGATGAAGCTATTTTCGAAATTACCGTGTATTCTGCCATAAATTTCAAAAGGATCTGAAATTTCCCAATTTAAATGCTTTCGAACCACTCCGTCTTCTTTTTTGCAGCTTGGAAGGGTCTGGCTTAAGAGACTATGCTGACTAGCGCGATTCCGCCGATCCGGCGAGCCAAACCCGATCACCCTTGTTGCTTTCGATAAATTCCTTCATGCTACACCTCCGATTGAGTTGAGTTGATTGAAATAAAAAAACTATGGGAAAATTCCCATAGTATAGCTGGATTGGAGCTTGAAGCGTGAGGCCTTCACTCCAACCTTACTGCTCCCAGGACCAGTTAGCTGTAGTGGTAGTTGACTTTTCGTCCAGTTTCACCCCCGTTTTTACGTTAAACATAAAGTTTGTCTCCTTTTACTTTGCTAATTGATCAAAATTCTATACCACCTCCCGTTGATAATCAAGCCGGACTTCTTTATATCCGCTAACGTCGACTAATGTTTTTCTCCCAGCCCGAGCAGCGAGCGCGTGTAGTGAAACGGTTCGTATGCCTCGTCCAGGTCAAGCAGAAAATCGTCCGCCCAGCTCGGTAGGTCCTCGTTGCTTACTTTCTCTCGCAATTCACTCCACCTGTTTCTTTTTTCTTCCTCGGGCATTTCTATGGCCCGCTTTATTGCGTCTGCGACTTCTACGGGATCGTACGGGTTAACTGCTATGGCTTCCTCGAGCTGTTCGCTTGCTCCGGCAAACTCGGAGAGTATCAGGACTTTGGGCTCCCGGTTGGCGGCGACGAATTCCTTGGCGACGAGGTTCATCCCGTCCAGACCCGGCGTGACCAGGCCGATGTCGGCGGCGCGGTATTCGGCAATCAGGTCGCGCTGGGCTACCCCCTCCCAGAAGAGGGTAATCGGTTCCCAGTCGTGCCGGCCAAATTTTCCGTTGAACTCTGATACTCCCCTATTGATTTCGTCCTTCTCTGTTTGGTACTCGTTAATGCCGTTCCGGCTTTCCGGCGTTCGCTGTATCAGGGATACTTCTCCGCGGTACTTTGGGTTCTTTTCTACGAATCTCTCAAAAGACCTTATCCGTTCCGGAATCCCTTTGGTGTAATCCTGTCTGTCTACCCCGAGCACTATGGTCTCCGAATCGTACTTGCCTTTTATTGCTTCTTCCCTCCCGTTGGTATCCGTCCTGTCAAAAAAATCGAAGTCGACTCCCAGAGGATAGGCACCCACTTCTGTCTCTTCACCGTTGAGTTGGAACCGACCCTCTTCTTTCAAATCCGCGCCCAGTTTTTCGGCGCAGTCGAGAAGGTTGTCTACGTAGGATTCAACGTGCAAACCGATGAGGTCGGCCGCTGCGAGACCCTTAAGTATTTCAGTTCTGTGTGGAATTTTGAGGAAGTTTTCCCAGGGTGGCCAGGGAATGTGCCAGAAAACGCCGATCTTCGCCTCCGGTAATTCGTTCCTGATCAACCGCGGCACCAGGGCCAGGTGGTAGTCGTGTACCCAGATAGTATCGCCTTCTTCGTAGTTATCGAGTACTGCCCGGGCGTAGGCCTTGTTGCTGGGAAGGTAACCCTCTTTCCAGTACTGAGTCTCGTTTTCAAGGTCGGCTTTGCTGGGGAAGGAGTGACATATCGGCCATAATACTCGGTTGGCGTAACCGCGATAAAAGTTTTCGTACTGGTCTTCGGGGAAATCAAGTCGCTCAAGCCAGTATCCTTCCCCTGAACTTTCAGCCGATTCTGGAACCTGAATTTTGCCTTCAGAATTTACTACTTCGAAATCCTTTTTGCCCCTTCCGTAAGCGATCCATACTCCCCCGGTTTCTTTCATCTCGGGATTCATGGCAGTGGTTAACCCGCCTTCTACTTCTTTGCAACTCGGATTACCGTCTTCGCCTTCTACGTGCTTGTACGGCTCGGCGTTGGACACGACGATGAGTTTTCCACTGGTACGGTTCATTTTATCCCTCCTGGATCCTGTTCAACCAGAAAACTCGGACGACCACGTTTAGTAGTCGCCCCGAACCTGGACTTATTGGCTGCCTATTTCCATGTACTACATTAATGAAGAAGAGTACTACCGACTGGAAAAATTAACGGCGTTACGGGTCGCATAACTGGCCGTGATACCGAACTAAATCATCGGATTACTGCCATTACGGAGAGAAAAACTAGTTGAATGGCTGCTTTGAAGTATTTTTGCCCCTGGTTATACCGGGACGTATGGTTCTAGAGGGTTGATGAGTTTTTCGGGCGTCGATACGATACGCCGTGAAAGGTACAAACTTCTTGTTATACTATTTGTTGTTTTGTTGCCCCGAACTGCTCTGCCAAAAAGTCAATGAGACGGGCCGACGAATCGGCCCGTCGTTGAACTACTCTATTTCTACTTCTACGGTTTCTTCTTTAGTCAGGGATTCGCTCAGGTCTACGCTAATATCGAGCACGCCGTCCTTAAAAGTAGCTTTGAGCTTTTCCGGATCCTTAACTTCTTCCGGCAGGCCAAACGTGCGCCTGAATTTACCGTAACGACGCCCCCGGTGAATGTAGTTCGTTTCCTCTTTTTCTTTCCTCTGCCTGGTTTCGCCGGTAACTATTAGTTGATCACCTTTAACCCTGGTATCTATATCCTCCTTGCCAAGTCCCGGCAATTCCATCTCGTAGTGAAGTACTCCATCTTCTTCGTATATATCGGTGTTACCAAACCTTCCCAGATTTGAGCTACCGAAGAAACTCCTGTCCAGATCCTGGAAGAGTTCGTCCAGCAAGCCTCCACTGCTAAAGGGAGAAGGTACATGATCTTTGGATTCGCTATTCCTGTTTGGTAGAGCCATCTTTGGCACCTCCTTTATTTTTAGCAGAGTGTTGTATACTTTGCTAATTTTATTATAATGATGAATTGTTTTTTGTCAAGGCCCCAATTTGTATTAATTATTCTGATCATGGCTAAGCTACAAACGGGTGCTATTGGGGTATGGCGTCCAACAAAAGAGGTGTCCCGATGGAGTGTGCTCTGATGTTTTAATGGGTTCTTATTAAATCCAGGATGAACATTTTCATTTAATTTGAACATTTTCACGAAAGGTTGTGAATTTGGCTCAAATGATTTAACCTATATTCGCTATGAATAATAACAATAATGATAATTACTCTTCGCTTCATTCTTTGTCGGAGGAAGAAGGTAGAGGTCTGGCCAAGGAAATTCCGCCCCCAACTTCTGTAGAGGATCTGGCGAATCTAATGCAGGCCCTGAGCGACCCGACTCGGGTTAGGATAATTTCTCTTCTAACCGAGGAAGAACTCTGTGTCCACGATCTCGCAACTTTAATTGGTGCAACGCAGTCCTCTATTTCACACCATTTGAAAACCCTCAGGTTAAACGACCTTGTTGAATCCCGAAGGGACGGGAAGACGGTTTATTATTCTCTGGCGGATGAACACGTTTCCGGTCTGTTTAAGGAGTGTATGGGACACGTGGACAGGGACTGAATCCGGTTTCACATAAAGTTTGTTATCTACCTTTTATGTTAATGTTTTTTATTTCTCCCGACCCGGTTTGATCCAGCGACTATGAGTCAAGCAGACGCGCGGAGTTAGTCCTGGCAGACCGTTATTTGTTTTGCCTGTTCTTCTGGTACTCCACAGTAGCGCAAAAGCTGGGGATTTTTTTGTACCGTGCGGCAGATTTCACAGATCCTTTTCGAAAGGTCCTCGACCCTGTCCTCGACTAAGTCCTCCGCAAGTTCCGTTATCATGCCATAGGTCCTCGGGTCCTTTTTGCTTATATTTCCTCTTTTTTCGCTCACGTACTGGGATACCGCTGCCTGACTTATACCGAGCAGGTTGCCTGTATTCTGCTGAGTTAAGCCCATTTCCACTAATTCGCGCGAGAGACAGGCACGGATGCAGGGAACTATATGCCATATAGCTACTTCACAGGGTTGTTTTGGGGCTTCACTGGTTTTGGACCTGGTATCGCTGAGTTTAAGCTGTTCTTGTGCCATATTTGACAAATCACCTTGAAATAATATATTCTGATTCTAGATGAACTACTGTAATATTATTTTTCATTTAAGTTTAACCTAATCAATTCTATCTTAACCACCGATAAATTCACGTTCTCGGGTAGATAGTAACGAAATTAAGTACCCGGAACAACTACGCTGCAATTGATAAATAGGATTTTGACCGAATCAGGTTATCAATTTACCCGAATTATACCTCATATTTGCCAGTATTGAAACGAATATCATTATTGTTATAATAATTACAATTGTTATAAGCACGAGATGAATTGAGGGTAAATGGATAAGTGTGAAATAAGGGCCATAAAAGTGGCACTTGATTTTTCGAGTTATTCCGTTTCTTAGTTGAGTTTTAGTTAATATAGAGGGGCAACTTATGGACTTAACACTCAATTTTAACGAAGAGAAGGCTGAAAGGGATGAATCGGGTTTCGAGGGAAATGAAGTGAGCCGCGTTCTTTTCATTGAACTCGTGGTGCGAGACCCGGAAAGGGATGGTGAAGAAGAAATCAGTTTTCCGGAGGTCCGTCTTGTTCGTTCCGATGATACCGCTCCTACACGCCCGTATGGCCCCGACCGTGCAAAGACCTGGAAAAGTGCGAGCGAATGGATTCAGGAACTCTTTATAGATCGGCATCCTGCTGTACAGAAAAAAAGGTACCAGAACAGGCTTAAATCGGAGGAGGCTTATTTTCACAACAAGGAGGATCCGGACCTCTATCAATGGCAGGACGACGAAGAGCTCTTAAGAGAGATTCGACCGAAATATAGTGGGTTTAAGAACGATATAATCAACGAGATCGGTAAACCATACCGGTCGGATTTTGATCAACTTTATCCTCATCAATACGACGATCCGGGTTTAAGTGAAAGGGCTCGGAGAACCGTTAGAGATTTAAAAGCAGTTTTTGGCGAAGGGATTATGATTAATAAATGAATCCAGAGACCACCTTGCTGGAGGTGATTTTCCCTTCTTATCCTCATTTGTTCGAACTTTGGTTCATTTAGTTTAGTTTATTTGATTTTTACCATAATATAATGGAGGTAAAAATATGAGTGAAAAGGTCAAAGAAGCCGAGAAAACTGAAGAAGAAGGTAGCATTTTGGAAAATTTGAATCGTCGGGACTTCATCAAAGGTGCTGCAGCGGCAGTTGGTGGAGTAGCGTTTAGCTCGCTTGCGGCAACTAATTTCAAAGCAGCGGCTGCAGAAGGGCAGGATTACGTAATAGTTTCCGAGGTAGTGAAGGGCGGTTCCGGTGCAGTAGGTGCACCCTGTGGTCTGACCAGTACCTTTAAAAAGGGCGAACAAATTGTCTGGCACGCCGTATTGTTTAGCGGTAAAACAGGCGAGAAGATAAACGACCACCAGGAGATCAAGAACAGAGGTCTAAAAGTACAGGTCAAGTTTGAGACTGGGGCAACGGTAGATCTGCATCACAGCGAACACCCGCCTGACGAAACCCCGAAGATTTACTACTGGGGAGGTGCCTGGAAGATTTCTCCGGGAGTCTCACCGGGCCAGTATACTTACGAAATAACTGCCAAAGATAAGGAAGGGCGGACGGGCAAACTGGAGATGTTCGGTGACAAAGAAGTCGATACTTTCCCGCATTCCTTAACTATAGAAGAAAGATAAATTTCAAGCAGTAAAGTTAATTTAGGGGGGCTATGTACTAGCCCCCCTTATTATTTTGAGGAGGTAATCCATGTCAGGGAACTCTGAAAAACGGGAAGGCGTAGTCCGAGACCTCCGAAGCATGCCAACCCCGGAAGAAGGTTTTCGAGGTATTCTAAAATGCGAACCCGAAGAGGCGAAAGTTGGTGAAGAAGTTGAAATTACAGGTCGAGACCTTCCGGCAGAGGCCGAGTTCAAACTCATCTGGCGGACCCATTCAGTTGATTGGGAAATCGAAAGGAATTCTGACGGCGTTCTTTGGCAAAAGTTTTTTGGTTTTAACCACCAGGAAAAGCAGGATATTGTTGCCTCGGTTGAGACCGACGAAGAGGGGCAGTTTAGACGACCAATTGAGATTCCAGAAGACTTTGGAGGTCTCCATGACCTTTATCTGGTAAGTTCGGAAAAGAGGATAAATAAGGTTGGAGTCAGGATCATTCGGAGTTTCGAGGTGTCACCGACTTCGGGTCCTCTCGGGACTACGATAACTGTTACCGCTCACGGTCTCCCGCTTCCTGCAGCTAACTTTGTCGATAATTCAATATTTCATATCTACTACGACAACAAATACACGGGGCTAATTAGTCCGGTTACTCCGGACGGTACGTGTGAGGTCAACATACCGGCGACCGGTCAACCCGGTACGCATATCGTTGATGTCGAGAGAAGTCAATTTGGCAATGCGCATTCCTATAGACAGACCCATATAGGTCTGACTCCTTTACCGGGAACTCCCGACCTCTCCTGGGAATTTGAACTGACCGAAGGCGAGCCGATTCTTCCCCCGCCGATTGACGAGCAGATCCCCGATAGTGTTCCGAGGAGTGACGGAGAACTTCCAGATGACGGTCAGCCATGTTTGACCACTGACTACTGGGCGATTCCCGTTAATAACTCTCTAAAGGTTTCTGGATCGGGTTTTCCGGGAGACACGGAGGTCAAGCTTATATGGCCAGAACTTGAAGGTAGTAACATTCGAGAGGAGAGTTTTGAAGAAAGGAATTCCGTAATAGTTAAAGAAAAAACGGAGAGTGACGGTAGTTTAGAGGCCAAGATGAAACCGGCCCCCAAGACAGTCCAGGGAGGACCCCATCCGATACATGCTTTTGTCGGTGGTGAAAAGGTCGCTACTACCTCAGCTCTGGTGCTTCCCGTTTTCCAGGAACTTTCGAGAAAAAAAGGCTCCGTCGGAGACCAGATTACTATTAATGCTCAGGGAGTAGGATGGAACGAAATCTGGAACCAGGTAACTATCCTCTACGATAATTCTTTTATTGGTTACGCCTGTGGGGGCGATATTCCAGGGATTATTGAAGCCAAAATAAGAGCCACCGGCAAGCCGGGCTGGCATTTGATCGATATTTACCCGACTATTCAAAAGCAGCGCAACTTTGCCGAAGAGGCTTTCGAGATACCTTTTATCTACAGGCTGCCGTTTTTGAACTGGGGTTCTCATCCTCAGGGCTATCATTTCAGATACGCTTTTAAACTAGAGTAGCTAATTTGTGGAACCGGTCTAGATTTTTTAAAGTCAAATAAGTTAGAAGTCTGGGCTCTTTATTAGCCAGCAAGTTTCCGCCATGAAAGTCCGAACAGGGTAAGTTCGGTGATCAATTGGTTTAAAGGAGGTTGCATTGCCTAAAGAAAACTCTTATACAGAGAGCGGTTCAGAGGGTTTCAGTCGGCGGCGATTTCTCAAGATCGCTGGCGGTTCACTGTTTGGCTTTTCTCTGCCTTTGGCTTTTTCGACCAGTTCTCGGGGCGCTTCAGCGGAGTTAAAAGTTGGTGCTATCCTTTCCCTCACTGGCCCGAACGCGCCTGTAGGAAAAACCATAAGAGACGGAGCCAGGCTTGCCACGGAAAAGATCAATAATGACGGGGGTATTGGCGGAGAAATTGAATTGAAGCTGGTAGTTGAAGACGGAAAGACGTCGCAGACCGGTGCGTCGGAGGCGGCGCGTCGGCTGGCGAATCGAGGCGATATCGGTTTCGCACTTGGCCCGTTGATCGGTACTCATGGTGCTGCCAGTCAGCCCATACTGGCCTCGGCAAGAATCCCTCAGATTTTTTTCGGGGGTGACGCCAGGTTCACCGACAGGCATGAAAAGTATCCCCTCTCGATTCGCTTTGGCACTCAAAGGTCGCTCCAGGCTGCGCCGATTTTAAAATACGCCGCCGAAGAGAGAGAACAGCGTAAGTTGTTTTTACTTGCGCCGAATATTCAGCCAGGTAAATCGTTTCGGGACGTGACAAAAAAGATTCTCGACCGGATAGAGGGTGTAAGTCTGGTCGGTTCCGAGTTTTACCCTCCCTTCAATCGTGACTTTTCTCCCCTGATAACGAAAGTCATAAATTCTTCGGCCGAAGGATTGGTGGTCGGAACGGGCATTCCGGCCGATCTCATTTCTGTTGCCAGGGAATTCGACAGGCGAGGGATAGATCCGAGAGATTTTGGCTATTATACCGGCCAAACCCCCAACGGTTCCGTGGCTTTTCGGAACCAGGTAGTTGATAAAGGTCTGGGAAACGGAGTAATTTTTTCCTGGCACTACGAAGGGGCTAATTTAGAGCGGGACTTTGAGAGAAGTCAACCTCCAGAAAGTGCAGTGAAGATGGAAAAAGCCTTCAAGGAAAAATTTGGCAACCCACCTGATTCGCCTCCATCGGCAAGCTGGGGCTGGGGTAGCATTTATATCATCAAACAGGCAATCGAAGGTTTGATAAGCAAACGAGAAGAAGAAACTGTTCTAAATATGAATCTCACTCGAGAACTACCGGGCGAGGCGATTGGTTATCTACTGCCGGAGGGTCAGAGTAAAACGGGTCCGGTAGTTAATACGCCCTACGGAAATTACGGATTTCTAAAATGCGGACAGTTTAACATTAGGCTCGGGGTTGCTACTTTCAGAGAGAAAGAACAGTATCTATTGAAGGATCGCGGTTACGGGGAGAGTTTGCTCGACCCTCTCTGTCCGAGTTAGTACTGTATGTTCGCCCCGGCGGTCTTATTTAAATTTCTTCTGGATGGTTTATTTCTCGGTAGTTATTACGGGCTGCTGGCTCTCGGCGTTGCCCTGATTTTTGGTGTGCTAGAGATAGGTGACGTGGCCCAGGGTGGGTTATTGACACTGGGTGCCTATCTTGCCTATACCATTGCGGGCGAGTTTGGTCTGAACTATTTTCTCGCCCCCATGCTGGTTGTGCCTCTGACTGCCTGTATCAGTCTGTCTTTTGGGGTTCTCATTTATAGAAAGCTGAGAAAACACGGGATAGCTCCCACTTTCCTGGGTGCCGTTAGCCTTCTGTTAATTATCCAGAGTATCGTTGCCATGGGTTACGGCGAACGAGCAAAGACGCTTTCGTCTCCGATTTCACCGAAGATGATAAAAATCGGTTCCGCATCAATTTATTCACATAAGCTATTGGTAATATTATTGACGGGTGTCTTGGCCTTGCTGCTCTGGTTTCTATTGAGAAGGACCAAATGGGGGAAAAGCATTCGAGCGGTTTCCCAGAACAGGGAAATGGCTTCTCTGGCTGGAATAAACGTTTTACGATCTACCGGAATAGCTTTTGCAATAGCCGGAGGCCTGGCAGGGCTCGCCGGGTTCATTACGGCCCCCGTCTATACTTTGACGCCTTTTGCCGGAAGATTAACAGTGCTGAAGGCGTTCGTGATTTCTCGAATAGCGGGGGGGTCGGTGCCGTTCGTACTCGGGCTGGCCATCTTAGTCGGCATTGCGGAATCACTGACCTCGGCTTATTTCCTGGGAGAGTTGAGCAACCTGATTCCCTTTATCCTTCTCATAGCCGTCACCCTGTTCCGGCCCGGGGTACTCGGTCCGGAAGAAAAGCACCGGATCCGGAGTCATGCGGGAAGTTGGTTAAAAATTGAACTCCCGCTGGACCGACGTTTTTTCTGGTTGATCGGTGGTGGGCTCTTACTGATTCCTTTTTTCTGGACCTTACCTTCGTACCTGTTCCACCTGGCGATTACCATCGGTACTTTTGCTATCGGGGTAACGAGTCTGGACTTGCTATACGGTTATACGGGGTTGCCCTCTCTTGCCCAGGGCGCTTTCTTCGGGGTTGGGGCTTATGCTTCCGCGCTTCTGGCTATGAATATCAGTAATTC
The DNA here is from genome assembly GCA_964506635.1 of uncultured Thermotogae bacterium. Classification (GTDB taxonomy): domain Bacteria; phylum Bipolaricaulota; class Bipolaricaulia; order M55B111; family M55B111; genus JAGXLP01. Next base: position 7,001 of record CAZDMI010000019.1, on the reverse strand, counting down.
TCTCTTCCTCTCACTGGCCGGAGGTGCTCTTGTGGCAGGGATAATTGGCGCACTTGTAGGGCTGATTGGAATCAGGACCGGGCGTCACTGGACTTCTTTTACCTTTATAACCACAATAATATTCACTATCTCTTTCTCGAATCTGGATTTCATTACCGGTGGCCCGAGCGGTTTGGCCGGAGTACCTCCGCTTCTGTTAAATCTGCCGTTCCGAGAAGGTTTTTTGTTCAATCCCTTTCTCAATAAACGGGCTTATTACCTTCTGGTAGCCGTGGTCTTGTTCTCTCTGGTCCTGCTTAAACATCTGGCGCTGAGGTCCTGGTACGGTAGATCGGTGAAGGCGATAAGGGAGGACGAGGGGCTTGCCCGGTCGGTCGGAATACCGACCGGGAGGTACAAAGTAATAACCTTTGGGGTCAGTGCCGCTGTCGCGGGAATTGGCGGTTCTCTGTACGGTCATTACGTGACTTACCTGCACCCCGATCTATTTGATTTCGTGCTTTCCTTTCGCTTTCTCATGATGAATAGAATTGGCGGATTGGGTAGTCTAATCGGGCCTTTCCTCGGATCCGGGTTCGTTAGTGCCGTCGAGGAGTTTACCCGGCCGATAAATTCCTATCTCGGCCAGCTGGTCTTTAGCAGTATATTGATAATTACTTTGATCTACTTTCCCGGCGGGGTAGTTGGGTTGGTAAAGAAAATATTGGCCCGTTTCCTTCCGGGACATCTGGTGAAGACCGGTGGGGGTAACGAAACGAAGGAGTTCGCCGTATCGGAAGATATTGAAGATAATGGTGATGGTGTTGAGTGAAATTGCCAGATTAGAGAACCTGACGAAGTGTTTCGGTGGGTTGAAGGCGGTAGAGGAAGTAGATATGTCTCTGGAGAGAGGGTCAGTGACAGGTCTTGTGGGGCCGAATGGGGCGGGAAAAACTACTCTGTTTAATTTAATTAGTGGTTTTCTCGCCCCTACAGGGGGTTCTATATACTTTGAGGGCGAGGAAATTACTGACTGGCCGGTTCACAGGCGCGTCAAAGCCGGTATAACCAGGACATTCCAGGGGAGTCGAGTTTTCCCCGAAATTTCGGTCAGGGAAAACGTGATTACCGGGACCTATTCCGTGGAAAATAAGGAAGAACTGGAAGAGGTTGGGTCTGGAGAGAACGGTTCCGGAATTGACTGGATACTGGAAGTTACCAAGCTTCAGGAGTACGATAGTTATCTGGCCCGAAACCTTTCTTATGGTTACAAGAGGAGGCTGGAGCTGGCGATAGCGATTGCTACAAATCCGAAGTTAATGTTGCTCGACGAGCCGTTTAGCGGGACTAATACGTTCGACTTAAGTGAATTGATCAATCTGGTAAAGCTTTTAAGTCAGGAAGGGCTCACAGTTGTACTCGTCGAACACGATCTCGGGTCAGTTGCCGGACTGGCCGATAATCTGGTCTATATGGACGGTGGGAGGGTAACCATTCCGAATGGATAAGTTGCTGGAGATTTCCGACTTGAAATTGAGCCTGGCCGGACCCCCGATTCTCCACGGAATCGATCTCTGGGTCGGGAAGGACGAGATAGTCGGATTGGTAGGAGATAACGGATCGGGAAAAACGATGACGCTTCGGTCGATCGTCGGACTGGAAGAGCCGGAGGCCGAAAGGTTGCTCTTCCAGGAAACGGATCTGCTGGGAATACCTGTTCACAGGCGTGTCGAACTGGGCCTGAGCTATTGTCCATCGGAGGATAACGTGTTCCCGCGGATGAGTGTACGCGAGAATCTTGAGATCGGGTCCTTTCTCAAGCCGGATCAGGAAGAGGAGAAGCTCGATTGGATTTGCAGTATTTTCCCTTCACTGGAGTCGAGAATGGGACAGAGAGCTACTACCTTGAGCGGGGGCGAGAGGCAGATGCTGGCGCTCGGAAAGGCTCTGCTTTCGGAACCGGAACTGCTCTTGCTGGACGAATTTTCCCTTGGATTATCTCAGGAACGTGCGATCGAGTTTACGGATAAGATCAAAGATATTTACTCTTCCGGTGTTTCCGTCCTCTTCGTGGAACAGGATTTTCACCTGGCTGCTGAACTGGCTCAACGGGACTATTATATGGTAGAAGGTCAAATTGCCGAACGAAACTCTCTGGACCGGTCAATTGCAGGGTAACTTGAAATGGGTATCGTACAGAAGGAGTTGAAATGAAGACAGTAGAACATCAACTTTTGATCGTAGGCGGGGGAGCCGCCGGGCTTAGGGCGGCTATAGAAGCACAGGAGAAAATAGATGATGTTGCCGTGATTTCCAAAGTTCGGACGCTGCGATCGCACTCCGTATCGGCGCAGGGTGGCATAGCTGCTTCTCTGGGAAATACCGCGGAGAACAGGGACGATAGCTGGGAGAAACACTTGAGGGACACCGTTGAAGGGGGAGATGGCCTGGTCGACCGGGATGCCGGTGAGGTCCTGACCCGGAATGCCATTGAGAACGTAATTGAGCTGGAACATATGGGGGTTCCGTTTAGCAGAACGGATGAGGGAACTCTTGATCAGAGACCTTTTGGCGGTCATAGTCCTCCGAGAGCGCTTTATGCCGCGGACCGAACCGGACATGCAATCGTGTATGCACTTTATGGGGAAAACGTCAAGCGAGGAACGGCCTTTTACGACGAATTCTTCGTTCTGGATCTATTAACCGAAGAACAATCCGTCTCGGGACTGGTGGCTTACGAGGTCAAAACCGGTGAGATCGTCGTTTTTCGGGCAAAGGCGATAATCCTTGCTACCGGAGGACCGAGCCAGGCTTACGAGTTAACCAGTAGTGGAGCAGCGAGTACCGGGGACGGGCTGGCTATAGCCTTAAGAAATGGAGTACCTCTGGAAGATATGGAGTTTATCCAGTTTCATCCAACCGGCTTAAAGGATAAGGGAATCCTGATTACTGAAGCGGCCCGCGGCGAAGGGGGCTACCTCAAAAACGATCGGGGAGAACGTTTTATGAAAAAGTACGAACCTGAAGATATGGAGCTGGCACCGCGGGATAGGGTAGTAAGGGGGATGCAACGCGAAATTAACGAGGGGAGAGGGATAAACGGAGAAAACTATCTCCATCTGGATCTTACCCACCTTTCAAAAGAAAAAATAGAACGAAAATTACCGACGATAAGAGAGATCGCTCTGGACTTTGCCCAGATCGATCCGGTGGAGAGTCCAATACCGGTACAGCCGATGGCGCATTACTCCATGGGAGGAATCCCCACCGATACTGAGGCCCGGGTTCAGAGTAAGAAGAAAGGAACTGTCTGGGAGAATCTATTTGCAGCGGGTGAAACTGCTTGCGTCAGTGTCCACGGGGCAAATAGATTGGGGACAAACTCCTTGCTGGAAGCGGTGACATTTGGCAAAAGAGCCGGCCGATTTGCGGCCCAACGGGCAAGTGATCGGGATTGGTCCCAAGTGGATGAAGCGGTTGCGGGCAAGTACGAGTCCAGGCTCGAGTCTTTGGCAGGTAAGGATGGATCGGTTGAGGGTTCCAAAATGCGGCATCGGTTGAAAAAAACGATGACGGAGAAATGTGGAGTGTTCCGGTCCCGTGATGAGCTGAAAGAAGCGCTAAACGAAATTCATTCGATACAGGAGGATTATCCTGAAAAACTTATCCTTGAAGATCCGAGTCAGAAATTTAATACCGAGTTAAGAAAAGCTTTGGAGCTTAGGAACATGCTGGATTACTCGGAAGTTATAGTCAAAGCAGCGCTCGCCAGGGAAGAAAGCCGGGGAGCTCACTATAGAACTGACTTTCCGGAGAGAAATGATTCGGAGTGGCTGACTCACTCGTTCCTGTACAGAGAGAGAACCGGTGAGATAAAGCATCAGTACAGGAAGATCAAAAAGTAGAGACTGGATTAAAAGAAAGAGGCGATAACTGTGGAAGTAGTTTTTGAAATCAATAGATACGACCCGGAAAAGGAAGAAGGTAGCTTCTATCAGGAGTTCTCTTACCCCGTCGAACAGGGGAAACTGGATGACGTCACAGTACTTGATTCCCTTATCCAGCTGAAAGAGGAAAAAGACGGGAGTTTGACCTTTCGCCATTCCTGCGGTCATGGATCCTGTGGTTCCTGTGCAATGTTGATAGATGGAGAGAACCGATTGGCCTGTAAAACTCACTTGACTGATGTAGTTTCCGAGGAGGAGCCCAGGATAAAAATTTCCCCATTACCGGGTTTTACAGTTGTAAAAGACCTGGTTGTTGATCTGGAATCGTTTTTTGCACAGGGAGAAAAGGTAAAACCGTATATGATTGCCGGCGACAGTTCGGAAACTGAAAAAGAGAATCTTCAGACTCCGGATGAATTGAAACGAATCCAGGAAGCCACGAAATGTATAATGTGTGGAGCCTGTACTTCTTCCTGCCCGACTTACTGGGATAATAAGAAGTACCTGGGGCCGGCTGCTTTCGTTCAAGCATTCCGATGGAGCAAGGACAGTCGAGACGAAGGCGAAGGTGAAAGAATGGACGCGCTGGATGACAAGCGAGGCGGTGTCTGGGGCTGTAACAAAGTTTTTAATTGTGAAGAAGCTTGTCCAAAGGACATAGATACAGTAGGAATAATTGACGCATTGAAACGAGAGGCACTGGGGTTTTAACCTGGTAATTTTCATCGGACTTATTACAATTGTTATGAGGAAAGTAAGCTTAATACACGGAAAAAGAACAAGTCAACAATTAGTAGAGGAGGTTTGCAATGAACGAGAATTCCGGGAGTAGAAATTCACGCTCACGAGGACTTAACATGACACTTTTCCTGGCACGATTGGCCATGGGTGCAAGCATGATTGGTCTTGGTTTGAGGCTATTTGTCGGCGGCGGCTGGGGAGCCTGGAATCAAATCGGAGTGGTTTTGCCCACTACATATCCCCGGGGACCGATAGGAGAAATATTGCTCAACTTCTGGGGAAACCAATTTGTAATTCAATTATTGATCTGGTCCGCGGTTTTAATTGGCGTCGCCCTCGTTCTGGGAGCGGCTGTTAGGTTGGCCTCTTATGGCGGGATGATAATTATGCTTATGTTCTATCTGGCAGTCATTCCACCGGGGTCCGTAATTATCAGCCAACAGATTATTTACCTGATCATGTTTGGGGTTCTAGCAATAGCTGAAGCCGGAAAGATAGCGGGCTTAGATAGTTTTATTGCTCGGCCTCTCGAGCAGAAATACCCTTCACTTAAGTACTTCCTGGGTTAATTGCTGCTAAGTTGGGGCGATTAGTTGTTCAGAGAACTAGATTAAAAGTTTTCCGTTCAGTTATGGAGGAATGGGAAAACTAACCTGAAATGGCTTGCAAGTAGGATATTTGAAAGCCAATCGATTGCCCCAGCCATTCCTCCAGTTCTTTTCTTACCCTCTTTCCCAGGTTTTCCGGATAGCTCTTTGCCCTAAATCGGATCGAAACGGATTTTATTTTCTCGAAGAAAAGCCCGGTTTCTTCTACCGCAAAAGAAGTGATTTCCCCACCGGCACTAGATACAGTGTCCCTTGCTATCTCCTCAAGCCTGGCAACCCTTCTCCCTTGCTTCCTGGTTTCCCAGGTAACCAGTGCGAGAAAAGTGGCGACTATCAGTAAAAGAACAATCAGGATAAAGAGCCGGCTCTTTGTAGTTTTTTCAGCTCCTTCCTGTTCGTACCACCTTCCCGGCTCGTAACCCTGAAACCAGAGGGTAAAAGTTCCGGCGAGGTTGATGCTTATCAGGTTTATTGCGAGTAGGATAGCTGCTCCGGATGCAATCTGGATGTTCGCAATTGATACCCCGATCCCGGTTGCTGCGGCGGGTGGCAGCAAAGCTACAGAAATCATGACCCCAACCAGAGCAGAATTCACGCCGGCGGTCAACGAAAATGCCCCTGCGAGGCCGGATCCAAGTGCCACAACTAAACTAAGAAACCCAGGATTTAGTTGATTGGTGATCTGGTTGAGGGAAAGCAGTTCGAACTGTTCTGGCAACAATACGCCAAGTGCGATCCTGGTAAAAACAACGCTGCTGGCAATAACCATAAAAACCCCAAGGGCTTGCCGTTTGATCCCGTCGTAAAAAAGCTCTTCGTCGTTTATCACCGTACCCACACAGCTGGACATGGCCGGTCCGATCAACGGCGCGATCACCATCGACCCGACCACGATGGCGGCGTTATCCATCAAGATCCCGGCCGTTGCGATTATCGAGGCCGCCACCAGAAGTAGATAGTAGGTCGGGGAGGGCGGAGCAAGATTCTCGGCGCTCGTCTTTAACTCCTGCCGGGCGAGCTTGCTTTCGTCCGCCTCCTCGGACTCCTCGTAGCGTTCTTTCAGTTTCTCGAATTCCTCCGCCACTATCGCTTCGGCCTTCGTGACAACCGTAAATCCGCTTTTCTCCAGGCCGGCGTCCCTGAGTTCGTCAAGTATTTCCTCCACACCTTCCTTTGGAATAGGAAAGTACAGGACGTCGCTGTATTTTCTCTGGGAAGTTTCCGGGCTTATTACGTAGTCTATTCCACGCTCCTTCAAGAGGTCTATTATTACTTCCTTTTTTCCTTCGGGAATTACGGCTTGGATAAGGCGCATGGTTTAACCTCTTCAATTAGATACAGGTCTCGTTCCGGGCAACTGGTTTCAACTGTTCAGTAGCGTTTTTCTCCATTCGGGGTAATCCGACTGTAACTTGCGGATTCTTGGTGTCTATTTTGCTGGACTGAAAAAACTTCTGCAACTATATATTTCAGTCGTTTTAGCATTTGATTACGGTCTCGAACGAGTCTTAGCTTTTACCATTTTCTCCGGGAAGCAAAAATTTCTTCAGCTTTTGCAATAGCACCGACGGTTTTTTGACGCCTTGTGCCAACAACCTCATCCAGCTCCGGCTTGTGCCGAAAGCCTGCAGGAACCGAGGGAAATATACAACCGAAAACAAGATACCGAGAAGTAAGACCCCGAGCAGGTAGCTCAGACTGGAGGCGTAATCCCCCCAGGTAAGCA
>CAZDMI010000018.1:0-18917 GCA_964506635.1 uncultured Thermotogae bacterium | reverse complement strand
AATTGAGTATATATAACCATTACTCTGTTAACTTTGGCAAGGGATTTTGTAGGAGTCGCAATCTTAACATCGCAAAAGAACGTCGCTTAAAATATTGGTCCACTTTTTACACCCAATCTCAACCAGGGACTTTCGTAAATGGAGGAGTCAGTAACCATTTCTACATGGCCACTTCGTCATTACTTGTATTGGAGTCCGCTTCGAACACCCACTCTTGGCCTGAGTCCAGAAACGTAATGGTGCCCAAAGAAATGCCAATTCTATCACTGGAGGCATTGTAAAGTATGACTTCAACTATTGCTCCGGAAGAGGGCTTGTTAGAGATGGAGGCGTCAAAAGAGACTACCGGTGGTGCCACTCCACTTGGGGTATCTGCCTCGAAGCTGGCAACAGGAGATTGGCTAAAGAGAGCAACCAGTCAGAAAAAAGCTAGGGGACAAGAACCGCGGTTAGTAGTACGAACATTTCCGTTTTCATTGTACCACCCCTAAGTCTGTTGGTGGCCACTCTCACGGCAAGTTAACAAATATGGACCTCTCAAGCAAAAGGGGAAAATAAAAGAGTAAGAGCTCAGAAATAATAGCCTGAGTCTTGGAGTTGCGATGTTCTCGCTTGGCCTAATCTCGACTTCTAAAATAATTGCGCTGGTAGTAGAAAACAGAAACAGCTTGTTCAAGGGGTGAAATATGTACGAAGAGATTGACCACGTGGAGGTTGTAGTCCGTGATCTAGAAGAATCGAGAGAGTTTTACCAATCAATTCTCGGCTTCGATTTTGTAAAGCGGGTAGATATGGAAGAAGGTAGCGAGATTGAGGCACTGGTCTATCTGAAACTTGGGAATACTCTTTTGGAACTTCTCTCGGTCGAAAATCCGGCGGGAAAAAATGATGATGACTGGCGGATCGGCTACAGAGCGATAGCCATCGAGGTAGACAAGATGGAAGCAAGTTTGGAGAAACTCCCGGAGGAGGTCGACGTCACCTGGGGGCCGAGGGATATGGGTGATTTCAAAAGAGCGGAAATAGAGGACCCCAATGGGCTCCCGATAGAGCTGAGGGAGTGGCAAAGCTGAATTTCGTTTTTTCTCATGCTTTCTCCGGATTCAGCCTAGCAGCCAATCCGGAGCAATTTAAGCATCTGGAGAGAGCTAGCCCCCTGACCTGTAATCACAGCTTACCTGTTCACTATCAACAGAATAATTGCAACAATATAAAGCCTGACCGTTTTTGCTTATGAAACATGCTCAAAAAGTTGAACCAGGGAGTTTGTGGGTTGAGTCTCAATTTTGACTCTCCTCAGGAATTTACTAAACGAGAAATGACTCAATCGGAGAGGAGAAACCCATGCCGAAAAGTTACTCCAGCAGGTAAAATTACTGAGACCCATAAAGAAACAAGAGGTCTAGAGTTCTATTTAACCAAAATATTTGTTCTCCGCAAAATTTGAACCATGTCATTTTGCCCATAGAATTGTAGGGGTCGCTTCAGTTGACCAATTAGGATAAAGCAGGGGTAAATATCAAAATGAAGTCGGATATTGACGGAATAGCAGTAATTGACGAGAACAGAGAGTTCAAATATATAGATCAATCTTTTGCCCGGTTGTACGGCTATTCCGCTGGCCCGGGAATAATCGGCAAATCCTGGACGGAGACGTACGAAAGGATTCACCTACGCAGGTTCGAAGAGGAAATATTACCCGTTCTAGAAGAAGAGGATTGGTGGTCAGGGGTCTTATTCGGTGTCAGGAGCCAGGGAGAAAGATTTTCCCAAAAAGCTTTTGTATTTAAGCTGGGTAAGGACCAGCTAGTATTTCTGGTGAAGAATATTTCCCCCCGGAGGAGATCCTTATTTGAAATCGGCCAGCCGGAACTTAACTGGCCAGAGGCAGTTGTATCCCCACCCGATATAGTAGCAATTATATCCACGGACTACGAAATAAAGAAAATCAACTCCAGGGGAGCAAAAAAGCTGGGCAAAGACAGTGAGGATCTGAAGGGAAAGCATTGCTTTGATGTGGTACATCAACAAAACTCTCCCGTGGCAGGATGTCCCTGTCAAAAAACGATCGAATCGGGGGAAGCCGGAATAGGTGAAGTTCACGAGGGAGGGGAAAATTTCGTAGTAACTTCTTTCCCCCTTCAGAATCGATCCGGCAAAACTGCTGCCTTCCTCCATACAGTAACTGAAGTTGAAAGCAGCCCCCCGGGAGAATTAAGGGCCTGCGACTTTTTTCTGAGAGGCCTAACGGAATTAGATAGCAAAGAGGGTATGTATTCCTTTTTGCTCAACTTCTTAAGCGAGACACTGGGAACCTCAAAGATAACCATTTACGAAAAAAAGGGGGACAAGTTAGTATGTGAGTACCAGATCGGCTATAAAAGACCGATCAAAGGAGATAAGCTTTACCTTTCCGGGTCAGGAATCAGGATAAAATCATTTTTGAGGAACGAGACGCGTTCTCTCAGCAAGGTAGGAGAACAGGATAATTTTATCAGATATGATCCAGAAGTGTGTTGTGAAGTCGTCAGCCCAATTTCTACCGACGACAATAAATTCGGTCTAGTTGACATAAGGCGATATAAACCAGATTCTATCACTTGCGCTGATAAGAACTTAATCGAGGTAACGACGACGGAAGTAGCGAATCAGCTGGAACAAAAACCTCCATCTAGCTTTTAAAGAAGCATTTAACTGGCTACTAACTACTTTCTACCTTTTCGTATCCTTCTGCTTTACACTCACTTAAGTTTTTTTGGTCTTCCCTTACTTGCTCACAGATGGTGCAAATCCTCCCCCGTAAATCATCGACCTCGTCATCAATTAAGCGAGAAGACAGATCAATTAGTAAATCATAAGTATCACGGCTGAGCTTTTCTGTTTTGCCTTTGCCCCGTTTTCCAGTTACGTACTGAGAAACTGCAGCCTGTGAAAGACCAAGCTCGTCAGCAATCTCCTGCTGGTTTAGTCCGAGCCTTCCTAATTCTTTTGCCAGACCAGCTCTTATCTTTGGTAGTACGTACCATATTGCCTCCGCGCACGGCTGATTAGAACTTGCTCGCTCCATTTTCCACACCCCATCCTGAATAAAAAAACAGTGAGTTTTGTTATCGTGACTCCATTATATAAAGAACTACTATCGGATATCAATTAGCGTTTTTGTCTTGAATTGAGTGGATCGATATTTAAGGCGAATGTAAATTCCGCAAAGGTTGAAAGCCAAATTATTTTTTGAAATAAAATTACAATTGTTATATTATAACGATTGTTATGAGAATATAAGATTTTTTCAGCCAGCACTTTAGGGAGGTGTAGCGTTTGAAAAAAGAAAGCGTTGATTTTACCTGCACTAAAATTGAAGAAGAGGAAGAAATAGTTCTTATAGCGGGAGGCGAACTAGGACCCCTCAAGGAATGCATTACTGAATCACTCAAAAACGACCCAGCCCACGACATACGTCTCTTCTTCGGGGCAAATTCAAGGAACCAGCTAGACGGAATAGAAGAATTACGGAACCTGTCGGATCTATCGGAAGACTTTCATATGGTAACTGCCCTGAATTCTTCTCATCCAGATTGGGATGGCGAGGTTGGGCTTATCACGGATGTAGTACGAGACCACCTCGAATCCGGGAACGTGAAAGAGTGTTTCCTGTACGGAACGGATGTCATGGTGAACGAGACCCAGCGGACTCTGAAGAATATTGGTGTTCCGGAGGGAAAGATAAACCGTCAACATCTCGAACGAGCCTATTAAAATTATCATGTTTTTCTTTTGTAGTTTTTACCCCGGTTTCGGAAATTTTTGTCATTTTAGTTTGCTTGAAAGCTAACCCGTTTGCCTAATTGATAAATCATCAAAGGAGGGTGGATATGAATAACCTGAAGGACGGTTGGGAAGACAAAGAGGTTAGAGAATTTATCTGGGAACGAATCTGTAAATCCGAAGACGGAAAATATGACTTCGCTCCTCTTCTTAAGAACGAAGATACAGAAGCCCCGCCCGGACCAAAGTTTGCAGAAACAATAGAACAATTAAAAGAGAAAGGTTTAGTTTCCGATAGCCGGCCTAACTACGATTATTACTGGGTCAAACTTACGGAACAGGGTGGGCAAAAGTGTGAAGGACAAGTAAATGAATTTCAGCATACACCGTAATTACTGATTTACGGAGAGCATTACGTCCTGTGGCCGAAAACAAACCCGAAAGTTCGGCAGTAATCTGAAAATCGCGGTAAGCCCTGAATTTGTAGTAAATTTCCGCCTTTGGGCGGGGAAAGCGCGATTCGAGCGATTTCTTTACAAATACTAGCTGAGAACTTACGGAGCTTGCCCCGGGGGTTCTCAGCTAGTTTTTGGTCCTCCAGCCCTCAAACGGACTCCGATATCTTTAAAGGGCCCAAAGATAGTGATTGACTTTAAGAAGCAAAAAACATCAGCTCTCTACCATATGGTTCCTTCTTTAATCTCCTTATTTTGCATACATGAGCGACTTCAGGCCAAGCTCCTCCCTTTTGGTCTCTATATGGTCCATCATGAGTTGTGCAGCTTTTTTGGGATCATCTTCGAAGGCAAACTTACCGCCCGTGACTGACTCGACGTCGTCGGTCAGGTATTCCATCACCTTCTCTGATCCGGTAACGGGAAAGGCTTCGTTGAGTACCGTATACACCCCGGAAGCCACGAAGTAGAACCCGATGGATACGGCTTTTTCGCTCATCCACTCGGGTGCCGCTCCCGCTATGGGCAGGTCCGAGATGTCATCGCCGAGGCCGCCTTCATCGACCATGTTCGTCAATAGCTTCAGCACCCTGCTGTTGTCGACACAGGAACCGAGATGAAGGACCGGCGGGAGCCCGACGGCGCGACAGATCTCGGTCAGGCCTTCCCCGGCCAGGTCGAACGCTACCTCCGGCTTCATCAGCCCGGCTTTGCCGTCGGCGATCGCCGAGCACCCGGTAGTTACTACCAGGACGTCGTTCTTTATCAATTCCCTTGCCAGCTCCGTATGGCCGTAATCGTGGCAGGTATCCGGGTTGTTGCAGCCAACGATCCCTGCGGCTCCCCGCAGACGCCCATCTATAATGGCATCGTTAAGGGGGCGGTAAGTGGACCTGTAAGTCCCTCCCAGGAAATTAAATACGGATTCCGAGCTGAACCCCCCTATCAGTTCCTCTGTTTCTTCAGGCACTTCTACCTGGTTTTTATCCCGATTTGAAAAATTATCGATGCCCCTTTCAACCAGCTCCTCGGCGGCTTTCCGGGCATTTACTTCGGTGAATTCCACGTGTTCGGCTCCCGGGAACTTCGCCTTCTCCGAGGTACTCACCAGCCTCGTATGAAAATCCTCGGTGGCATCAGAAAGGGCGGGCATGATACACTGAACGTCAACGGTCATCAACTCAACTATCCCCGTCATTATCGCGAGTTCCTGCTGGAGAAAGTTCCCCGCGATGGGGATTCCGTGACGCATCAGTATCTCGTTAGCCGTGCAGCACATCCCGGAGACGTTTATCCCTTCGGCGCCGGCCTCCTCGGCCAGATCGAGGAATTCGGAGTCCCTGGCGACTTCGACCACTACCTCCGAAAGCGTCGGATCGTGTCCGTGGACTACGATATTTACTGAATCTTCCTCGAGAACCCCCAAATTTACTCTGGCCTGGAGCGGCTCCGGCGTATCGAATAAGACGTCCTGCAGCTCGGTGGCGGTCATTGATCCTCCCCAGCCGTCCGCAAGCGAACAGCGAAGGCCCTGTTTCAGGATATTCCGATAGTCGGTGTCGGTTCCCATGTGAGTCCTGTGAAGGGTCTCAACCACTTCCCTGTCGACTCCTCTGGGCAGCAGCCCCTTCTCCTTCCAGAGTTCGAACCTCTCATCGGGCGCCCGTTCCGTGAAGGCAAGGTGGCCGGACTGGTTACCGAACTCCCCCAGCAGCTCTTCGGCCAGCTTTTCGGCCTCCCGGCCTTTCCTTCCGTTCCCGCCGACTACTCCGAACTCGTTAGCCAGCTGATCGAGCTTCTCCTGGTCCTTCAACTCGTAGTTGGAGTCCTCTTCGGTGGCTTCGGACAGCGTATTCGCCACGTCTCTCCCGTGGTCCGAGTGGGCCGCGGCACCCGCCGCGATCATCCTTACAAGATTCCTTGCCGCTATAGTGTCCACGGTTGCACCGCATACTCCTGTTTCGGATTTGCCAGGGACTATCCTGCAGGGACCCATATTGCAGACCCTGCAGCATAGACCTTCTTCCCCAAACCTGCACTGGGGCTGCATGTCCTCGTACCTATCCCAGGCCGAGTCCATATCCTTACTCTCAGCCAGTTCGAGCATCCCGCGCGTCGCTGGATCGACACTCCTCCGTTCATCATCGTCGTTTTTCTCTTTACTCATACTTCCTCCTCGGTATATTCACTATCTCCGCACCCATAACGAGACCTCTCAACTCATGCGGTAAGTCTCGGCGAACGCGTCGCTATAAATTTCGTTATTCAGAACCATCTCCGCCGTCGCAACCGATTTCATCAGCTGCCTGTCGGAAACGTCGCATATGGCGGCATCCAGCCCTACTGCCATGGCCATAACCATAAAAGTCCTGTTCAGCAGGCTCCTCTCGCTCGCGTCTGACGAAATATTACTTATACCGAGCGAAATGTGAGGTGGCGGATCGGATATGTTGGAGATTTGGTGGATTGATTCGAGCAGGTTGGAAGCCTGTTCCTGCATAAACTTCAACGGCATAGCCACCGGATCTATAAAGAGGTCTCCAGGCGGTATTCCTTCTTCCGTCGCCCTGGAAAATATCGTGGCGGCATGTTCCAGCCGCCCGTTTACGTCCTGGGGTGCTCCCGACTCCCCGCTGGTTACACCGATGATCGAAGCATCGTACTCCGCTGCAAGAGGAAGAAGGTTGTCAAGCTTCTCGCTCACGGCGGTAGTCGAATTTATGAGTGCTTCATTCTCGCAGGCTTTCAGCGCGGGCTCGACGATCCTCGGGTTCTGGGAATCTATCGAAATTCCGACGCCCGAGACCTCCTGGACTGTTTCGACCAGCCATACCATGTCTTCGGGATCCTTGGAAATAGCCCCCAAATTTATGTCCAGGTAGTCCGCCCCGGCTTCTTCCTGTTCTCTTGCCAGTTTTTTTATCCGCTTTACGTCCTTGTTCTGAATTGCTTCCGCCACCGGGTCGAACCCGGCGTTTATCCTCTCTCCGATCAGGATCATTTTTTTACCCCCTGTAATGTCCGCTTATTTCTACAAGTTTCTGCTCTTGCCGTCCATCAATCGCTCTATTGTCATCCTGGTTTCTTCGACGGCTTTCGGGTGACGTAAAATTACGAGATCGGTTCCTGCCTGAAGGTAGGTAAAGGCGGTGGTCGCCTCCCACGCGGGTCCGCGCTTCCGGTGATCACCCCACTCGGGCATTTCTTCTTCGGGTACCTGGGCCTCTTTCGTTCCCCACACTTCGCCCCCGACGTTGGCCAGTATCGGCTGTCCCATCAACTTGTCCCCTTTGAGACCGGCCAGCCTCGTACGCTCCATTATCGAATAAACGTACTCTATTCCATAACCCAGTGCGGGCGAATCGGGGAAGATAACAAGGTTTTCCAGGTCGAAACCCGCGTCCAGAGCCAGGGTATTCACCTGCTTGGCTATATTTATATCAACCGGCGACTCCGCCACCACCTTGTGGCCGTCGGCCTGGCTGAGGGCCGAAAGTGTCCGATAGTTGTCCTCGGTAATCGTCCCGAGAAGGCAGTTTTCGTCGGCGGCTACCGGGGAAACCTTGGTAAATACCTCGTTATCCTTTTCGTCCTCTCCGGAACCCCAGATGATCAACGGGAGAGAAGTATTTTCGAGAACTCTTTCGACCACCTTTGCCGCTTCGTCCGGGCTTTTGTCCTCGCCGTAAGGGTCACATCCCTGCAGTTTGAGACAGAGAAGGTCGATATCGAACTCCTCTTCGCACTTGCTAGCCCACTCCACAGGGTCGTTCATTACGTCCTCGAAGGGCTGCCTCGCCACCGAGGGCCAGTCCTCGGGTGGAACGTCCCACACCTCCATCGCAATAACCGGTCTATGCGGGATAGATCCTTCAAAGTGCAAAAACGGTAGAGCGGTCTCTCCACCGATCGTCACGACATCCGACCTCGTCCCCCCCTCTTCCTCCGTGGCTCCTATCCTCACCTCGCTGATTTTGCTCTCCCAGCTCTTTTTTACGTCCGGTATCTCCATAAACCAAAAAACCTCCCGGTAGAATTTTCGATCGCGTCAGCCTTCATCTCTTCGCCGGGGCCTCCAACGACTCCGGCAAAATCCCTTCCAACAACCTATTCGTCGCTTTTCTGGAAGGCGAATCTGGAGCGAGCTCTTCCAGAGTACCACCTTCCCAGCACAATTGAAGGAGGTCCTCGTCCCTTGGCACCCTGCCCAGCAGGTCCATATCCAGCTCCGCCACTTTCTCTTTGGAATTGTCCGGCAGTTCTTCGGGAATTCTGTTCAGAACTAGATAACTTTCTCCTACCTCAATTCCGAGTTCGTCTACCAGCCCGACGATCCTCCGAGCGGACTTGATCGCCACCGGGTTACCGTCGCTCAAAACCAGCAACACGTCCACTCCGGTGGTCGTCCTCCGCGAAAGGTGTTCCATACCGGCCTCGTTATCCATGACCACGAAATCGTAATTCTTCGAAAGATTATTCAAATATTCCCTCAGGATGTTATTGACGGCACAGTAACAGCTCGGCCCCTCACCCCGCCCCATAACAAGAAGGTCCTTCATCCTTCCTTCAACGAGTATCTGCTGCAGGTTGTACTCCATCCACCTCTTTTTGGTCATTCCGGGCGGAATATCGCTTTCACCGTCTAGCACTTCAGCTTCCAGCTCGCCAATGGTCCCGTCCACGTCGAAACCGAGTAGTTCATGCAGATTGGCGTTCGGGTCGGCGTCTATGGCAAGGACGGAGCCCAGTTCCCTGCTCGCGAGTTCGTTTACGATCAAGCTCGCGAGAGTTGTCTTACCGGTACCACCTTTACCCGCTACGGCAATCGTGAACGTGTCCCCCGGGTCGCTAAATGCTTCACTGGCCGAAGATTTTGATTTTCCTTCAATAATTTTGACCCTCTCCTTCATTAACCTTTTCATTTACCGAACTAAACTGACTGAGATCCGTATGGGGGATGAACTTGGCCGCGGTAAACTCTTCGAAATAGTTCGGATAATCTATCAGGTCGTAATATGTGACGGATTCGGAGATGTCGTGGCTCTCTTCGTATGCCTGCTTGGATAGCAGGGCCATTTTTGCCCCTATAATAGAGGTATTACCGACGAACTTTATCTTTTCCGAGGGAATATCCGGAATCAGTCCGAGTACCTTTGCTTTGTCCCTGTCCAGGTAGGAACCAAACCCTCCTGCTATTAACAGCTGATCAAGGTCATCAAGCTCCAGATCGAGGCTATCCAGAAGTATATAAGCCCCCGAATAGATGGCTGCTTTGGCGTTAATTAGATTCTCTATCTCGGATTGATAGATGGCAAGATCTCCAGACCTTTCCGCTTTGCTGGAATCCACCAGAACCATTTTGAGTTCTCCATTTTCTTCCTCTATCTTGTCTGACTCTTCGGGGATCAATTTACCTCTGCGGTTCAGGTAGCCGACTCTGTACATTGCCGCAACCAGGTCTATCAATCCGGAGCCACATATTCCTTTGGGTTTTCCACCGCCTATCACTGAGAAGATCAGGCCCTTTTCCGTTATTTCGACCTTGTCGATGGCACCTTCGCTCGCACGCATCCCCGACCTTATCCCCGTTCCCTCGAAAGCTGGGCCGGCGGAAGCGGCACAGCTCATCATCCAGTCCTCGTTTCCGATGAGTATTTCCCCGTTCGTTCCTATGTCAGCAAGCATCGTGAGTTCTTTGCCTCTGTGAATGGCGGTGGCAAGTACTCCAGAGGTAACGTCTCCCCCAACCCAGCCACCAATTGCGGGTACGAAATGGAGCAGACCCCTGGGGTTGATCTTTATCCCGACTTCCGCTGCCCTTATCGGAGGAGGCTTTGTCGTGTTGGGTACGTATGGCTTTTTTCTTATGTTGGAGGCTTCCAGGCCGAGTAGAAAGTGCATCATGGCCGTATTACCCGAACAGACGACGGAAGTAATGTCTTTGAGGTCGATTCCGTTTCTCTCTACGAGCCCGTAGATGAGTTCGTTGATGTCTTCGGCAACCGTCTCCTGAAGCTCCTCGCGCCCGTGTTCCTCGGAATGGCGAATCCTCCTGGTTACTTCCTCTCCGTACTTCATCTGAGAGTTGTATTTGGCTTCGGCCCCCAGAGTCTCGGTACTCGCCATATCAATCAGGTGGGCTACTATCGTGGTCGTACCTATGTCAACCGCTACACCGTAATTCGTATCCGAAGTATTTCCACCCTCGAGCTGGATTACTTCCGTCGTATCACCTCTGCGTCCGAGCGTGGCAGTGACCTTCCAGTCATTTTCGCGCAATAGAGACGACGAGTGTTCGAACACTTTGAGGCCGGTCTGCATTATTGGTATCTCCTTTGATCTCCGAAGTTCCCTGTAAATCCTCCTGTGATCGGACAGGTTATCTTTGAGTGACGGCTCGGGAAGTTCGAGGTACTGTTTTTCGATCAGCGGTTCGTACTCGACTGAATCCCCAACCCCATTCGAGGTCAGGGCCTTGAACCGTTGCGCGTCTTCGTCGATTAATATCTTCCCCTCCGCGGCGGCACTCTCAGCGGGAACTCTAACCTGTAAATCATTCTTAACCTTCGTCTTGCAGGCCAGCGTGTAGCCTTCCTGGATCTCCTCCCTGCTCAAAGTGGACGTCGAACTAACCTCCACCTCGCCCTTCTCCACGATTACCTTGCACTTCCCGCAGATGCCGTCTCCTCCACAAATACTGTTAATTCTGACGTCGGCAGAGGTAGCGGCTTCCAGTAACGTGGTCCCAGTGGAAACCTCCGTACTGTCGACCTCGTCCAGCACCCTGAACTCGACTTCAGGCATCTGACTTATCTACCTCGTCACTGATCATTTTTTCCGTTTCCCCATTCCTGGCGAAGGAATCTTGGAAGTGTCGCGGCGTCTTCCGGTCCGACGATTACTTCCCAACCCCCTTCCTCCTGGACACCCATTCTGAGCATCCCTACCAGGCCGGGTATAATGAGCTTGTCGTGCTTAACGCGTTCCATCGCTCCCTGTTCTTTAACAGTCTCGGCAATTCCTTCACCCGATAGCTGGTCATCTGCGTAGGCATTTAGCACTCCCAGGCCGTCGGTATCCATTACCGAGACGTAAGCTGAAAACCCGCCGTCCTCTACCTCACCTTCGAGGCTGTAATAGGTCAGCTGAAAGTTGGTCGTAAAAAGAACCGGTGATTCCGGACCGGGATTTCCTACCTCGTAGAGCCTGGCCTCGACGGAATTCTGAACCTGTGGGTCGATATATACATGCTGGCGTGCCGTCAGTACGGGCAACACCTGCCAGCGTTCGATAGCGTCAATAGAAAGGATCGAGGCATATTTCAGCACGTGAATGGTACCGTCAGCCACCTCCTGATAGGGGTTTACGGAGTCCGGCGATACCCAGATTGGGTAGCCAAGCGGCGAAAATTCCTCCTCCACGGCAAGTCTCCTCAATTCCGTCACGGTCTTTAAATAAGAAGAAATTCTCCTGGGTTCCGGAGCAAGAACCATCTCTTCTACCCCTTCATCTTCTATCCTTGAGGTAAGGTCCGCCAGCCCTTCCTTGCTATTCCCTCCGACTGCAAGGGGGCAACCGTAACTGGCGGCCAGCTCGGCCATTTCCGACCAGTTTTCCCCGTTAGCTTTCCCTATCAGCGGTCTCTCTCCCGAGTATTTTTTCAGAGCTTCGCTAACCGCTTCTGGATTTCCGGACGAGATGACCAGAGGTAACCGGGTCTCCTCATCGACCTTCTCCACCAGATCTCCGAACTCCTCCGGAGGTAGCTCGGAATTCTTAACTACTACCAGATCGACGCTTATCTCCTCTCCGATTCGCTCAAACTTGAGTTGATTTATCCCGTCGACTTTCTCTTCCAGCTCGTTTGCCCCCAGATCGTCTTCGACGGTTATTCCCACGCCTGGTGGGCGATGAAACTTTTCTTCGTGTCTGAATTGTACGGTCTCACCGCCTACTTCTACTTCTCGCTCCCCTTCACCTATCGTCACGATCCTCATTGGTGGGGCCGATGATGCGGAAAGTTTCTCTTTCGCCTCGCTGGTAGCTTCCGGGCACTGGTCCAGTGAGACCTGTTTGCTGGCCAGCTGCATGGCAAAAGCCATGCAGGTCGGAAAATTGCATTTGCCGCAATCCGTCTGGGGTAACTCCTGATAAATCTCCATTGCACTCAAGTCCGTCACTTTATACCTCCTGGTTTGTTAGTTGAAGAACTCAGGCCATCGGTGCCATCTCGAGTGCCGGGTGATCGACTTCCTTCAGAAACTCCACCACCTCGCTGGCTTCGACCGCTTCCTCCTCCGTCGCTATCTTGTCGAAGAGCTCGGACCTGCCAATTTCCTCCAGCCTTTCCTTCAGGCGCGTTTCTACTTCCGACTTCAAAGTGGAAGGCATCCAGACCACTCTTTCCAGCCCGGCGTGTCCGTCGGGAACGTCCGCGGAAATGAACTTTTCCGAAGTGATGTACATCTTCCCTATTCCGATGAATCCAGGGGTTTGAACTCCTCCTCCTACCTGACCAGCCATAGTGGAAAACGTCATACCTACAGGAGTCATGTCCGGATATTCCCTCGAAACGATCATCACCCCGTTGGCCTGTGGGAGTACCGCCGCTATACATTCGAAACAGCCACAAGA
The DNA here is from genome assembly GCA_964506635.1 of uncultured Thermotogae bacterium. GTDB lineage: Bacteria > Bipolaricaulota > Bipolaricaulia > M55B111 > M55B111 > JAGXLP01. Next base: position 6,063 of record CAZDMI010000018.1, on the reverse strand, counting down.
AGTCATGGGATCCTTCATCATGGAATAGGCGCTGAACTTTTCCAGATTCCCGTCGGTCTCTCTGGCCAGATATTCGTTGACTCCTTTCCACTGACCGTACTTCTCGTCGAGCGTTACTCCCTTTTCTACCGGCTGATTCGGACCCTGAGGATCCATTTCGTGACCCGCCTTGCAATCGAGCCAGGTATAAGCTCCGCAGAGCCCCAACCTTTCCGGGGTCACTATGCATACGTGGTCGGGAGCATAGGTTTGACACAGGGTACAGGAATAGTACTTGTCAACGTCCGAATCCTTCATCCCAAGTATTCTTTCGTCCCTTTGGTGGTAAATCTCTTTTGCCCTCTCCAGAGGTTCCTTGATCTTTTCCTCGTCGGTAATTAGCTTGATCTGGACCTTGCTTATCACGGAAGAAAAGTCTTCCTTTATCTTGGATATTAGAATTTCTCCAAAATGTTCCAGTCTGAAACCCTCTTCGTAACTATCTTGACTTATCCTTATCCATGGAATCGCTCGCTGTCCCATGTGAAAGATCCCGCTCGCCCAGCTTATAAATTCGTGAAATCTCCTCTCAACTATAGTCTCAAAGTCCTCCTTAAACTCCCTCCCGGCGACTTCGACCTCGACCCCGAGGGGTAGAGAATCACCTTCTTCCACATCGTCTTCCAAACTGGGTCCGATAAGCTCTATCTTCTCGTCCTCGACCTCTTCCATCGGACGGCTGCGGAGCAGTTCGAAAGCTGTACTGGACTTACCTCCAAATTCGACGTACATTTCCTCTTTTCTTACGGATTCTCCCTCAAAACCGGCTCCGAAGGGTACGGGTATGTCGACATCGGAGACCTCGATCTCCAGGTCTCTGACCTCAACCGCCTTGTTTACCAGCTTGTCCGAGGGGATGGACGATACCACGTGTTCGTACTCGCATATTCCCCGGGGCAGGACCTCCGGGAGGCCGACGTCAGATATCGTGGGAAAGCCGAAATTCAATGCTCCGGCCGCGGCGGCATACTTCTTATCGTTAATTACCTGGTCATCTCCAGCATCTTCATCTTCCCCCATGGCAAGCACAAATGCATGGACGGTTTCCTTGTTGTACATCAAAATTTCCTTCGCCTCTTCCAGCCCCCCTGGTTCCTTTCCACCGAATGTCAGTGCAGCACGACAGGCGAAGTTCAAAGCGTGAACTATGGCCGAAGTGGATTTGCCATAAGGAACGAGGAAAGTGTCCCAGCCCATCTCCACGCCTTCTTCAGCCAGCTGTTCCGCCATGCTTCTGCCGTTAGTCGAGGACGCCATAAAGACCAGGATGTTCTTCGACTGTAGTTCCTGGGCAAGCTCGACTGCTTCTTCGCTGGAAGGAGCAGCTCCCACTATTGCCGCAAACCCCGGCATCCGACCATCGACAAGTTTTATACCCTGAGTCCGGAGCGTCGAGTCGTCGGTAAACCCCAGCCAGGGGTCTTCGGAGTCATCACCATTAAGCAGCTTCAGGGATTCAATTATTTCTTGAGCCAGGAGAGTGGAGATACCTGCATCAAGGGCGTTACCAAGGTAAGGGGTCCACATTTCATCCTCAGGTTGATCGGGAAGAAGTTTTTTGGCTCTGTCGATAGGCTCCTTCAAATCACCTATCGTCTCGACCTCGTTTCCAGTGAGAGAAAGTATTAAGGGTAAATTATAACCCGTGTTGGGAAATCCTACTTCTTCGTCGGACCCAAAATTGTCCCTGGAATCCTGCCAGTATTCTTCCGCTTCGGAAACGTACTTGTGTGCACCTCTAATTGCGGCTGAAGCGACAACTTTTGACATCGCCACCTCCTGAAATTCGGCGACAATTTAAATTTCTCATCCGATCCTCTTTTGAAGTCCACCCCATATCTCAGCCAGGGGCTCTTCCAGTCCCCCATCCCTGAGAGGCACTTTACGGCCCCGGCGACTTCTCGCCCGGATCTCCCCGGTGTAAGGAATGAAACCCAGGGGTTCTTCATCCAGGGCAGTTCGGAGGAACTCTTTTTCCTCCTTTCCTCTTACCTTGTTGCAGACGGGAACGACGGTATCGATACCGATATCTTGCGCCAGTTCCTGAACCCGGGACTTCGTCTTCAGACTCCTTCGGTCCGGTTCCACCACGACAAGCAACGCGTCCACTCCCTTCCCGGTTCCTCGCCCCATGTGTTCGATACCTGCTTCCATGTCTGCAATGACGATTTCATCTCTTTTCAGAATTATGTGTGCAAGTAGCTCCTGAAGGAAAGCATTTTCCGGACAGGTACAACCGGCTCCCCCTGCCCAGACGGTCCCGAAAACCATCAGTTTTACCCCGCCGGCTTCCTGGTAGAACCTATCCGGAATGTCACTGACCGAGGGGTTTAACTTAACCATTCCGCTACCACCCGCCCTTTCCGCAATCAATTCGTCCATTTCGCTTAGAGGTGCGACATCTCCCTCAAGCCCAAGACAGGAACCAAGATTCATGTCGGGATCGGCGTCAATGGCAATAACCTCTTTACCTTTCGAGGCAGCGTACATGCTCAGAAGAGAAGATACCGTGGATTTTCCTACCCCGCCTTTACCCCCAATCGCGATCTTCATTTTCACCTAACCTCGGCTTGGTTTAAGAACTTATCGCATAACTTTTTGCCCAAAATAGAAAGCCCCTCCGTCGGAAGACAGTCTGGAGCGGTAGCTTCAAAAAGCACGTTGACTTTGTCCCTGAACTCCTTTCCTCCATCCCAGAAGACAAAGGCAATGTCGAACCTTGGAAAAACCGGAAAAGAGAAGCCGGCATCGCCAAGCGGTATAGGGTCACCACCCAGCTTTTTTGCAACCTGAGAAAAGCTTTCCATCTCCCCCTGAAACTCCCTCGTAAGCTTGCTCTCCGTATTGCTCTTGAAATTTGCCGAATAAAAGTCCCCGTTAGGTATCTCCTGAAACCCCAGCCACTCACCCGAAGAACCGGAATCAGTCGCACGCAAGATGTAATCCAGTATAATGATTTCTAATTCCTCCGGGCATTCCCCTTCTACGGACTTGACCTGATACTCCGAGGTATTTACTTCGTGCTTTTCCCCGAAAACCGAGAAATGCAGCTGTCCCTCTTCCAGATTAGCCCCGCTTTGCCTCGCAATCTCCTCAGGATCAGCCGAAAGGAGAGCATTGCGTATTTCTTCCTTCCTCTTGCTTATCTGCACGAGCGCACTTACCCCCGATAGGATTTTTCCGAACCTTCCAAATTTATGAAGGTAAAACTTTTTCCAAAATGAGAGATTTTATTCCTATCCAGAATCACAATTGTTATAACAGCACTATTTAACAATATCAAGTATTCTCCTTGTGAATTGGATAAAGTGAAGATTTTCACGTTCACTTTTTAAATTTTAAAGAAACTTTAAAGAGCGAGCGAGATCTTACCGGGGATCGATATGTAGATTAAGGAAAGAAAGAGGAACGAGAAAAGTTCAACAAAAACGCTTCAATAAACGTGGGGGTTTCAACCAGAGTGGAAACGAATTGCGGAATATTTACAACTGGAGATACAATCACCACATCCGACACACATCCGGGGAGATTTAAGCATCGGTGTCGCCCCGGGAGCTTCCTGTATCAATATATCTTTTGTGCAATCCTGGACAGCAAGACAACCCGTTTCTTCGCACTTTTCAACCTCGCATTTATCGTAGTCTAAAACGACGTATTTAGACGGACTCATGGATACCTCCAGCTATAAGCCGCCCTTTTCCCAGCTAGAAACCTGCTACCGGTTGCATTTCGGCGGAACTTAGTAAATCATAAAGAAGCAGGATGACAAAGCAAGTCAGTATCCTGTCCATGGGTTGGATAAATGGGGTTGGGCCTAAAACCCCATGTAATGAGGATTAATTGTCGGGCGAAAAATTTGATGGGGCCAGAATTCCAAATAGAGTTAAAATTAACAATAAAACAGTGGCCGGTTATTTATGGGGGAGCTACCATGAGTTCGCACGATGACAAAGGACGAAAAAAGTTGCTCGCGTTAGTTAAACACGGGTTAGAGCACAACCAGGAGCACGAACGAGAGGTCAAAGATTGGGCAAATAAGGCCAGCGAGCTGGACGAAACGGAGGTTCAGCAGGACCTGCTTGACGCCGCTAAAAAATTGAATAAGGCAAGTTCGTCCTTAAAAAGAGCGTTAAGCGAACTGGAGGAGGACTAATATGTGCCTTTCAAAAGCATTCATAAAAAACGAAGAAGGGAATGGAGCCCTGCTCGAGAACGTAGTTTCATTGGAGGCAAAGGACGAAAAAATCGTACTATCTAACATATTAGGGGAAAAACAAGAGATAGACGGGGAGATCAAAAGTATAAACTTCTCGAAGGGCGAAATATATCTGGAAAGAAAATAAAACTTTAGGCAAACAAAGCGTTCCCGTGGGGTTAACGAACTTTTTGTTCTGTTCTGAATTATGCGGCCAATTGATGTAAATATCACACTCACAACAACACTTTTTTAAAAGGAGTTCCTAGGTACTTCACTCCCCCAAAATCTCTACAGATGCGAGGGAGTTAACTCGGATTTTTCCCGTTTAACTCGGAGCTTTTTGGGTCCTTGCTTAAAATCATCTATTAGGGTTTCAACTCCTCTTTTCCAAGCAGGCGCTGTAGCCACCTCTTTTTTCTGTTCTTCGTTCTACCAAAATTAGCCGAGAGTGCCCCAGGGCTTGCCCTGGGGGTGAATCGGCTGGTTGGCTTGAAACATGAGGTGCCCAGCAGTCAATTCGCCCCACGTATTTGAGTTTGCTACAAATACAGAGCCAGTTCCGAATTGACTGCTGGGTGCTGGGTCTTGGTTTGTAAAAGACCGAAAAAACTGCTTAAAAAGCTTTTCTACAAGCCCCGTCCTTGGTCGGGGCGGGGTTCTTGACTGCAATAGATATCAAGTATCGAGCAAAACATAGAATGCCCCTCATATATACGGGATAGATGCCAGCTCATATCGGAATTCTCTCAAATACACTAAGATGAAGTTTATCGATCTCTACAAAACCGGAACTAGTAGGCATTAGCAAATGGGGATAATTCTCAATACTCGGAAACTGAGGCCCATCAACCAACCTAATATCTTCCAAATTATTGCTTCCTGCTGACCTCCTTTGGAAATTAATTTTACGTGAGTTTTTTGATCCTTACCGCAGCTTATCCATATTATCCTTTAGTTGTTGCCGTGAGGCTTGACCAGTGGATCCGATGTACATTTACCCTGCCTCAAACTTGCTCCAACTCATGAACTTTTTAGACTTTGGGCCTGAAGCTAGCCGTAGCGGGCAGAACGCTCAAATGGATTTCAAGGATGGTGATCTGGCCCAACCAAAAAAAGAAGGTTGAGATTCATGGGACCAGCCATTGTTTACACTTACCATGAGACCATGTATAATAAAAGTAGAGGAAATTACTCTAGTTTTCTTACAGTTAAATAAGGAGTGGTCACAATGTATCCCAATCTAAGTTATAGCATAAGTGAATTCGAGTTAGATAAGGAGCAATCATGTTCCGACAAGTCCTGCAAAATAAACGCAAGAAAAGGGAACCATTTCGGGGACAACCAGGAGAATAAAGACAGTTTATTATGCAGGATCAACCTCTGTTGATTTTAACAAGGAAAAAAGTTCACTCGTGATATTTCAACCGGAAAAGAAGTTATCGTCTCAAACTGCTAGAGAACACGAAAAAGGGCAACCCTTAAATTGGGCGCAAAGCCACGGCTTTCGTTAAAGGTAATATTTATTTTCACGTAGATTCCAGGGAGGAATACGATGAACAGTAAGACGAAAAAAGGCACCCGACAAAGAGAGATATTTTTGCTGATGGGAGCCGTCCTACTGGCCGGATTATTAGTTGTACCGTTTGCTCAGTTCGGTCAAGCACAGGAGGCTGAAGGTCTTGTCAGAATCCACGCCTCCGAGGATTTCAGGGCCTTAATGCAAGAAAACCCCGAGGCGGCGTTGGAACGATTCGAAGAGGGAATATACCTAAGCTATAAAGGAGAGAGGCCGATTAGGGTACGGCTTTACTCGGCAGTAGTTCAGG
>CAZDMI010000017.1:0-20080 GCA_964506635.1 uncultured Thermotogae bacterium | reverse complement strand
AAACTAAAAATTGAAGCTAGAAGGAAAACCCGCAAACTCAGGCAACCGCCTCAACGGCGTCGACGATTCGGTTCAACCCATCCTCCAGGATCTCACGCGGGCAGGCAAAATTCAACCTGAGAAAACCTTCACCGCCTGGACCAAACCACGTGCCAAAATCCAGGCCCACGCGCGCTTCCTCAAGTAATAGCTCCTCCAATTCTTCGCTATTCAAGCCCAGCCCCCTAAAGTCCATCCAGAGCAGTGTCGTTCCTTCCGGTTTTATCGGCTCTACATGTGGGGCCTCGTTTCTTAAAACATCCAGGCTATAGTCCCTGTTGGATTCCAGGTAAGCAAGCTGGTCCTTCAGCCACTCTTCACCGTCGCTGTATGCAGCATTGAGGGCTTTCAGTCCAAAGACGCTCGGACCTTTCAGCAACTTTTCTCCCGCTCGCCTGAACCTTCTCCTTATACCTTCGCTCGGGATAACGGCGAGCGAAGCAGGTAGGCCGGCCGTATTAAAGGCTTTACTGGGCGATGTAAGGGTAATGGAACGCTCCGCAAATTCGCGGGATATAGAAGCAAATGGCGTATATTCTTTTTCGTCGTAAATGAATTCGGCATGTATGTCGTCCGAGATTACCAGCAGATCGTTCTCAAGGCAGGCATGACCCAATTTTTCCAGCTCCTCCTCACTCCAAACCCTGCCAACCGGGTTATGCGGGTTACAGAGTACCAGAGATGTTGGGGTTGGGTTCGCCGGAAAGGACCGACCCCCGTTATCACAGGTTCCCTCCAGATCATCGTAATCCATTTCGTAGCGACCGTCCTCGTATTTAAGCTGGTTAGTAACTATCTGTCCGCCACTTGCGCGTATCGAGGTATAAAAAGGGTAGTAAACGGGAGGTTGGAGTATTACACCGTCACCTTTATCGGTGAAGCTATCCAGAATAATTCTTAAAGAAGGAACTACCCCGTTTCCGTAGACGAGCCACTCCGGTTCGATTTCCCAGTCGTACCTTCGTTCAAACCAATCCACAACTAGATTATCCGTCTTACTATCCGTGTCCGTGTACCCAAAGACACCGTGGGAAGCTCTCTCCTTCAGGGCCTCTATGACGGGCCCCGCCGTGCGCCAGTCGGAATCCGCAACCCACATCGGCAAAACGTCATCTTTTCCGAAGACCTCTTCCCTCTTATCCCATTTAACGGAATTCGTACCCGTTCTGTCGACGAGCTCATCAAACTTATTGAACTTGTCCTTCGCCATACCTTTCCCTCAGCAAACTGAGATAGTATTTATCCAACGAGCCACCCTAATTCATCGGATAGCCCTTCCAGTATCAACTAAATAAAGCGATAGTATAAAATAAGAGGCTAGTTTATTCTCCGTAGGTCTCCGCCCTCAATTTTTCTCCTATTGCCTCCAGATCGGATTCCTGAGAGCCCCTAATTATCGAGTGAAGTGAACCCCCATCATCATCGTGGTAGCGGGGTATCACGTGTACGTGCGTGTGCGGAATCGCTTGACCGGCTGCTTCGCCGTCGTTGACTCCGATGTTCGTACCATCCGCCCCCAGACCGTTGAGAATTGCATCGTTGACCTCCCTCACGGTCGCGAAGATCCCGGTAGCCACTTCTTCAGTCAGGTCGGAAAACCTTTCAAAGTGCTCCTTTGGCACCACCACGGTATGACCATCAACAACAGGATTGGCATCGAGAAACCCTATGGCGTAATCGTTCTCAAATACGACTTCCGCTTCTATCTCTCCTTCGGCGATACTGCAAAATATACAATCGGCCATCTTAATCACCCACCTATCAAGTTATTCCTTCTCGGGAATCATTCTTGCAAACTTTTTCTTTCCTACTTGAAGCACCTTTCCTTCTTCCACGGATGGATCAAAATCTACTTGGGTAACCTTTTCTCCGTTGAGGGTCACGCCTCCCTGGTCGATGAGCCTCCTTGCCTCCGACCTGCTGGAGACGAAACCGGAAAGGTCAAGTAAATCAATAATCCATATGGTCCCATCGTCCTTTATCTCTTCCCCGGGGATCCGTAGCTCTTTTAAGTCCTCTGGCACTTCGTCCTGCTCGAAAACTCTTTCGAACTCCTCTTCGGCGTGACCTGCTTCCACTTCCGAGTAAATATTTTCGACTATTTCCCTGGCAAGCTTCTTCTTTTTCTCCTTTGGGTGCATATCCTCTGTTTCCACGGGAGCTATATCAGTTAACAACTCGAAGTATTCCGCCATGGTTTCGTCGGAGATGGACATCAACTTACCGTAGATCGTCTCCGGCTCCTCGTTTATTCCGATGTAATTGCCCCTTGTCTGACTCATGGCCCTGCTACCGTCAGTACCGGTCAACAGCGGAACCGTCAGTACGATCTGTGGGTCCTGGTCGAACTCCCGCTGTATATGCCTGCCTACGATCAAGTTGAACCTCTGATCGGCCCCACCCAGCTCTATATCGGCATCTACGGCTACGGAATCGTAAGCCTGGGCCAGAGGATAGAGGAATTCAAGAATGGAAATCGGCTTGTTTGACTCGTAACGGTTGGCAAAATCGTCCCGTTCAAGCATTCTGGCCACGGTATACTTGGAGGTAAGCTCTATGATATCTTCGAACCCGAGCTTACCAAGCCACTCGGAATTATAGCGGAACTCAGTTTTTTCGGGGTCCAGAATCCGGAAGACCTGCCTCTCGTAATCCTTCATGTTCTCCTCGATCTCCTTTGCTCCCATGATCTCCCTGGTTTCAGACCTTCCCGAGGGGTCACCGATCCTCCTGGTAAAGTCTCCTACAACCATTACGGCCTTGTGGCCGAGATCCTGAAGCTGGCGCAACTTTCGGAGGACAACTGCATGTCCAAGTGTGAGTGCGGACGAAGAAGGATCCACACCCAGCTTTACTCTTAACGGCCTCTCCTCTTCCGTGGCGGTTTCCAGTTTTTCTTCGAGTTCCTCTTCGGGAATGAGGTCCGCCGTACCAGATTTTATTTTTTCAATTTCTTCCCCAAAATCTTCCTTCATGCGTTAAAACCTCCAGTAGTTCATATAACTGTAACGGACGAAATCAGGTCGAATTCGTCCAGATCCATCAGCTTCACGCCCTTTGCGTAGCGCTGAAACTGACTTATATCATTTATGCTCAACCTAACCGCCTGGCCCCTTTCACTGTACAGAAGAACCTCTTCTCCTTTTTCTAGCAACTTCATCGAACGGAGACCGTCGTCTTCGTCCAGCTTTATTCCAAGGTTTCCTTTACCCGAGCGTTTCTGTAAATTGAACTCGGTTAGAGGAACCTTTTTTCCCTTGCCCGTTTCAGTCACGAAAAGCAGAAGCGGGTCCCTTTCCAGCGTCTCCGGGCTAACGGATTCCAGGCTCACTACCTGATCTCCCGGTGCCAGACTCATACCTCGGACGCCTTTTGCGGGTCTCTGGGTCGGCCTCAATTCTTCTTCCTGGAACCGTATCACTTGACCTTCCCGAGTAGCCATGAGAGTTTCACCCTCCCCGTGACTCAAAGCAGCCGTGCTGATAGAGTCACCGCTTTCGGCGTTCAAACTATGTATTCCGCTTATATGGGCGGAAGAAAAGTCATCAATTGGGTTCTTAACCACGTACCCACCTTTTGTCCCCATTAGACAGAAGCCGTCCCCTCTCAACTCTTCTCCTTTCACGTTAAGAACCTCTCGCACGACTTCGTCGCCGGAGATATCAAGCATGCCTGCGATCCTTTCTCCTCTGGAGTCCCGGCGTGAAGTGGGCAGCTTGTAAGTCTTTATCTTGTATACTTTTTCTCTGTCAGTAAATACCAGCGTTTCGTTTCTGGAGTTACCACTTGAGGCAACAGTTATTCTGTCGTCCTCCTCCAGATCCATGCAGATAACTCCCTTACCTCCACGGTTTTGCGTCTTGTAGCCACTCCTTTTGGGAGCATTGATGTAACCGTTTTCGGTAACCTGTACAACCAGGCTGTGGTCCGGAACAAGTTTTTCAGCATCTACTTCCTCGACCTTTTCCGTTATCAAGCTTCTTCTCTCGTCCCCGTACTCTTCCTTGATATCCCTGAGTTCTCCCTTGATGATCTCGTTGAGCTTGAGGGTGGAGGATAGGATTTCCCTGTACTTCTCGATGTACTCGCGCTTTTCCGCCAGTTCTTCCTCGACCTTCTCCCTTTCCAAGCTGGTTAGCCGTCCCAGCTGCGTCTTCAAAATGGCATTTGCCTGTTTTTTGGAAAATGAAAACCTCTCAATAAGGTTTTCCCTGGCTTCGTCCCTCGTTTCGGCATCCCGGATAAGCTTTATAATCAGATCCGTGCTGTCCAGGGCGACCTGAAGACCTTCCAGAATATGAGCCCGGCTCTCGGCCTTCTCCAACCGGTATTCGGTCCTTCTCTCAACCACGGACCGCCTAAAATCTATGAACGCATTCAGGATCTCTTTCAGGGAAAGCCTTCTCGGATTCCCGTCCACAATAACCGTCATGTTGGCGCCGTAAGTCTTTTCCAGCGGAGTGTACTTGAAGAGCCTGTTGAGCACGACTTCGGGTTCCGTACCCCGCTTTAATTTGATAACTATCCGTAGCCCTTCCCTGTCCGACTCGTCCCTGACGTCCGTTATTCCCTCTATGGTTTCGTCCTTTGCCTTTTCGGCAATTCTCTCAATTATCGTGGATTTCTTTATCTGAAAGGGTATCTCCGTAACGATAATGTTGTTTCCTTCTAGCTGGGTCTTGGCCCGCATTCGAATCCGACCCTTACCCGACCCGTAAGCTTCCTTTATCCCGTCTCTGCCCAGAATAATTGCACCGGTCGGGAAATCCGGCCCCTTGATGTACTTCATGAGCTCGTCAAGGGTAGCATCCGGGTTGTCGATCAGGTAGATCAGTCCCTCAACTAGTTCGGTAAGGTTGTGCGGGGGGACCTTGGTGGTCATTCCTACCGAAATTCCCCATGCACCGTTTAACAGCAAACCCGGGACTTTGGCCGGTAAAATCGTCGGCTCTTCCAGTGAATCGTCAAAATTCGGAGTGAAGTCGACGGTATCCTCGTCCAGTTCCTCCAGAAATGTCTCGCTTATCGGTGAGAGCCGCGCCTCAGTATACCTCATTGCGGCCTGGGAATCCCCGTCTATCGAGCCAAAGTTTCCCTGTCCGTCTATCAGTGGGTACCGAAAGGAAAATTCCTGCGCCATGTTTACCATAGTGTCGTAAACGGCTTTGTCCCCGTGCGGGTGGTACTTACCGAGGACCTCCCCGACGATTCTCGCTGATTTTTTCGGAGCCCCGTCCGAGTACAGGCCCAATTCATCCAGAGCATACAGAATCCGTCGCTGGACCGGCTTCAATCCGTCTCGTACGTCCGGTATGGCCCTCCCTCTGATTACGCTCATCGCGTAATTTATGTAGGACTCTTCCATCTCCTCTTCTATATAGGCGGTCTTTACTTCGCTCATGTTTTTTCTCCCGTTTGATTGATTGTTTAATATTAGCTTTTTCGGTTGGATAACTCAAGGAAAATTAGTCCCAATGGGACGTTAAGCAGCTTTCCGGCTTTTGTCACCGGTAACTACTACCGTAAAATATTAAAGGAAATAATGAATAACCGCGACTCCGGTGCCTGAAGTGCCATGGCATTAATATTCCCGACTTTATTCCCTCGAAACTATTTTGCTTTAGCCAGAGGGGACGATATCGCGACTAATTCAACCGATTCTTGATTAACTAGGGAATTCCATCGCAGTTATGAATTTATCCGTGAAGTCAGTCCGGAAGGATAGCTCTATGTAATCGATGTCCCGGGAAAGCTCCTCGATCTCCCGCTCCTTGCCTCTATTTATGAGGGCGAGTTTCGCGCCTTGACCCGCTGCGTTACCAACCGATACGATCTTGTCGAGATCCATCTGGGGTAGAACCCCTATTCGAAGGATGTTTTCCTTCCGCAGGTAATTTCCAAAAGCACCAGCCAGGTATACCTTATCTATATCATCCGCCGTGGCTCCGAACTCCTCAAGCATTATATCTATACCGGCTTTTATCGCCCCTTTTGCAAGCTGAACCTCCCTGATGTCTTCCTGGGTCACGAAGACCGGGTTACTATCGACGTGCAACCAGAAGGCCTTGTCATCACCTATATCGATCAACCTATTACCCAGAGGGTTGATCGTCGGGCGGGAAAGCTGAGCCCTTTCCGCGATTATGTTGCCTTTCTCCTTTATCAGGTCGGCTTTTAGCAGCTCGCCAACTGCATCCACGATCCCGGAACCACATAAACCTTTTGGCGTGCCGTCGTTGATTACTTCTATATCCAGCTGGCCCTCTTCGTCTATATTGACGTGGGAAACGGCACCAGTTCTCGCCGTCATCCCCTGCTCGATATTTGCTCCCTCGAAGGCAGGACCGGCGGCGGTAGAAGCTGCGACCATCTTTTCCTTATTACCAAGCACCATTTCTCCATTTGTACCGATATCAACCAGTAGATTTAACTCGTCCGATTTATGCATACCTGTATGGAGCACTCCGCCAGTTATATCCGCACCGACGTAGCCGGCGAGAGACGGCAGAAGGACCAATGTTCCCTTCGGATTTATCTCGACCCCGAGTTCCTCGGCACTCATCCTTTGAGTCTCCACGAAACCCGGTATGTAAGGGGCCTGATCCATTTTCGTTGGGTCGACACCGGCGAGCAGGTGAAGCATTATGGTATTGCCAACGAAAGTCGCTTTATAAATATCCTTCGGGTCGATTCTCTCCGCTTCGGCAAACTCATCTACCAGTTCGTTGATCGTGTGAATTACCTCTTCCCGAAGCCTATCCAGACCGTCATCGTGCTCTCTGACGTACTTTATTCGAGACACTACATCCGCACCGTACTTTCCCTGTGGGTTCTCCCTGGAATTTACGTCGAGTGTTTCTCCGGTCGCGAGGTCAAGACCGTAACCGGCCACCGTAGTTGTTCCAATATCAAAAGCCATACCATAGGATTCGTATCGTTTATCCGGAGAATCAACTGAAAGCAACTTTTCCCCCGGTCGGTCCACGGTAGCCGTAACTGAAAAATCGTTTTCCCGGAGTTTGTGCGAGACGTTTCTCAATAAGTCCAGGGGGACGCTCAACTCACCCTCAAGAGCATCCAGGACCCTCGAGGAATCGGATCGCTGGTCTCCTCTCCCGGGTTTCTCCAGTTCCAGTAATTCCCGTTCTATTCCGCTATCGGCTGCAACGCTCTCCAGGGGCTCGTCTAGTTCCGCCTTTGCATTAGCTTCCCCTTTTCCCGCTCCGGCCAGGGATGGCACCTCCAGGGCCATGTCCGAATCGACTTCGAGTCGACAGGAAAGTCTCATCCCGTCCTTCAGCTCTTCCGAAGAGAAAAATTCTTCTTCCGATTCAACCGGCTCCGGCGGGTTTTCCAGAACCTTGACTCTGCATTTACCGCAAAGCCCCATACCGCCACAGAGGCTCGGTACGCGGTAATCGTTTTCGTGCAGGACCTCAAGTAGGTTGCTGCCGGACTCTGCTTTTAGAACCTCTCCATCATTCAATATCTCGATTTCGTATTGTTCGGACATAATTCTCCTTTTCACGCTTAAATCAATGTTTTAAAGGCAACCACATCATAATCCAGCTTACACCTTAAAACCCGCAAGCTATTGTGAGCTAATGCCCAAATTTGAATAATTTTAACCTTAATTTTTAATATTTTAAAGTTATAAAAGTAGGTAAAAACTGCTTGATTCAAGAGGTAATGTTTTAGTTAAAATTTACAAAGCTGGTCGCGCTAAGCTTCCGTCAGCCAATGGTCTCAATTCCCACCCAGCAGGGAAACGAGGAAACAGTAAATGTCCCTGATCTTGAACAGAATTCCTTCAGCAAGTCTATTCAGCCTGGTAAACTTATACTCTCGAGTCGGGTCAAGCGGTTCCACCCGGATGGTATACATATCCATCCTGTTGGCACCGAGGACGTCCGTAAATATCTGGTCGCCAACCATGGCCGTCTCATCAGCCCTTACTTCAAGCTCGCCCAGTATCTTATCAAAGCCGTGACTCTTCGGTTTCCCGGCATTAAATAGATGAGGGAAGGGGAGATCGGCAACGAAATCCTCGATCTCCTTTTCTTTGCTGTTACTTAATACGGCCACCTTGAGCCCGCGGGACTGGAGGTCCTCGAAGAGATTCAAGACTTCGGATTCCAATTTATCTTCGCCCCACAGGGCAAGTGTATTATCGAGGTCGAAAATTATCGCCCGAATTCCCGAATTCTTTAACTCCCCGTAATCCACGTCCCTTACCGTTTCTGCGTTCTGATCGGGAAAAAAATAACCGGGAAAAGACTTAGACGTGCCCATCACTTTTCCCTTCGACGGCAATTCTCCCGACAAATATAAAACGCCTCAAGTCGCGTATTAGAGAAACCGTCCGATCAACGTAACCGGGCGAAGTGAGGATACGGAACTCTTTGCGGCCGTCTACCACCCTGTACTCGCGGCGAGCATTCGCTATTCCGTCGTAGCCCTCAATAATCGCATCGAGAAAATGGAGGTCCTCCTCCTCCAGCTCGACGTACACCTCGATCGAATCCTTCGGCGGAGGCCCTCCTTCTTTCGACTTCAAATTATAGTTCATTCAACCCTGTTCCTGTCCCGTCGATTGAATCCGCCCCATCAACTCTTTTACTTTTTCCTCTTTATAACCGGAATCGAGTTCCTTTAACCTGTTGAGCTTTTCCTCCGCGGCGGCGTTATTACCCTGGTTAATCCTTACTTCCGCTATACCGAGCAAGGCTTCTTTGCCCAGACTTGAAAGGTTATCCTTACCATTTTCTTCCTCGTCCGCCTTCAGCATGCTCTGATAAAAATCAAGCCTCTGTACGGACGATTGCGCCAGTTTCAGTCCCTTTTTCAGAAATTCCTTGGCCTTACCGTACTCCGTCTTGCTGGTATAAACTTCACCCAGTCCGGCGTAGGCCTCCCTTCTCTCCGCGGTAGCCTCAGATCTGTTGAGTATTTCTCTGTACTCTTCTATCGCGGATTCGTAAACGTGCTGACTCTGATAGGCGCGAGCCAGAGCAAACCTGGTCTCGATATCGCCCGAAGCCTGCTCCAGAATCTTGCTGGAGATCTCGATCGTTAATTCCTCTCCCTGAGTTCTATCCAGACCCTGGCGGTACTCCTCAAGTGCCCGTTCGGTGCTGTCCTGTTTCAGGTAATAGTCACCCATCAACATGTAGGCCTCGCCGCTGTAAGGGTTCGTGGACAGGACGCTATCCAGTTCCATTTTGGCATCCTCTAGTTCTCCTGTTTGCAGATAAGCTCGCGCCAGGCTGAGGGACGTCTCGGCGTCGGCTCTGATTCCGAGGGCCTTGTTATAATTATCAATTGCCTTTTCTACCTTACCCTGCTCCATATAGATGTCACCAAGGCCCTTCCTGGCGGTAAAGTTGCTTGCTGACTGATCCAGGGTCTTCTGATAAGTACTGACCGCCTTTTCGTATTGCTTGTCTTCGCCGTAAGCTTGCGCCAGCTTGTTCAATATATTGACGTTCTGGTCGGCACGCTCGAGTGCGGATTTGTACTGTTTTATTGCTCTTTTGTAATCCTCCAATTCAACAAGCATATCACCGTATTCAACGTAGGCCCCAACGTAATCAGGGTTAGACTCTATCGCCTGTTCAAAGTTCTGAGCGGCTCGTGAGTAGGAACCGTTGGTCCGGTTATAGCGACCGAGGTAGTAGTTGACCTCAGCGTTATCCGGTGCGAGCCCCTTGACGCGGTTGAGCAAATCTCCGTCCCTGCTACCTGTCTGCCGCACGACTTCCAGGTAATTGTTAACGGCTTTCTCCTCATATTCGGAAATTTTCTCCTGAACGTTTTCCACGTCCGTCTCCGATTCGGACTGATTTCTCAGTTCATCAGCTCTTTGCTGGTAGAGGCGTCCGATGTAGTAAGATAGATACGGATCGTTTACCCCGGTTCCTTCTTCCAGGTTCCTGTAAGCATCAAGACCCGCCTGGAAATCATCGTTCTGGGCCGTCCGATAGGCTTCCACCACGGGTAACTTTATCTCGATATCGGCGTCCTCTTTTACCTTATTGTACCAATCCTGATACCTGCTGTTTTCCTCTTCCGAGACGTAGTCTTCACTGACCTTATCCCGGACTTCTTCAAAGGAAGGTACCTGCCGTTCCTGTTTTTCATTCACTCTCAATACCTGCCAGCCGTCCGGCGTCTCTACCGGCCCACCAACTTCACCAGAGTCGAGCGAGAAAGCCAGATTATCTATAGCAGTCGACTTCTCCCCTTTCTGGAACCAGCCCATGTCGGTGTCCAAGTCATTTTCTTTTGCGTATTCATTAAAGTAATCGGGGTTTTCGTCGATCTTGCTCTTAACTTCTTTCGCTTTGTCCTCGGAACCAAATACCAGGTGGCTCGCTTTAACCTTGGAAGGAGACTGAACGTAGGTATCGATGTTGTCATTATAATAGGTCTTAAGCTCCTCGTCCGTCGGGTCTATTTCTCCCACAACCTGATTCCGGAGCTCTTCCCTTCTTAGCTGAGCCCGAATATCTTTTCTCATGGTGGTCTGAAACTTATCGTACGTCCTTCCCTGAGCGGACAGAGCACTCTTGAGCTGATCCAGAGTCCAGCCTTGCTGTTCCAGTAGCGAGTTCAACTGTTCGTTGTACTTGCTATCTACCTTCTGATCACTAACTTTAATATCCTTCTTATCGGCTTCCTGCTTTACTAGAGTTTGCTGGATAAGTGAATCCATTGCGCTGGACTTTATTCTAAGCTCGTATTGCTTACCACTGGCACCCTCAAGCATCTTCGAGAAATCCCGTCCGAACTGGCTATAGAGTGACTTCTGCCTCTGTACCAGGTTGTCGTATGTATTTTGGAATTCCGACTCGGGTACTTCATCCCCATTTACGACCAGAGCTACTGTTGTACCGGAATCACCATTATCCGAAGAACCTCCTCCTCCCGGACTCATGTACTGGAAGGCGGCCAGACCAACAGAACCCAGAAAGAAACCAATTACCATTACCCAGATTATCGTCTTTTTGTGCCGATCAAAAAACCTATTCACTCTCTCACCTCTTAAATGATATTAATTCATCGCCAGCACAACTTATAAACCATGACTAATTCGTTCAATTGTCATTCCGCAAAAACTTCGATAACGTTTTATATACACTCAGCCCCCCGGAAAAGAGCCCGAGAACGAGGAACAACAGTTTAAAAAGGTATTCCATTCCGAATTGATTATCCAGCCAGTATCCGATCCCTACCGATATTATTACGGAAAAGACGAACGTAAAACCTATCTGGCTGACCTGGCCCGCAGTTCTTAAAGCGGTCTTCCAACCATCCTCGTCATTGTTTTCCATTAAAGGGAGGGAAGATTTAAATATCCAAAATACCTTCCCCGCCATTTTCCTCCTCTTGGTTATCCTGATTCGTTTTACTACCTTCCGGGTCCGCCTCCTTATTTACGCCGTTGTTATCTTTTTCTTCATTCTGATTACTGGTGGCTTTTTCCGGCTTAAACGGCAGTCTGGTTTTTACTTCCAGACGCATCGCGGTCTTATTTTCGTGATCGATCTCAACGTCGACAAAAGAAGGCAAAAATACAAGATCAACTCCACTCGGTGCCATGTAACCCCTGGCGATCGTTATCGCCTTAACGGCCTGGTTGACAGCTTTTGGGCCTATTGCCTGTAACTCGGCAACTCCTTCCTCGCGAATCGTATTGGCCAGAGCTCCAGCAGTGGCAGAAGGGTCGGACGTCGAAGAAACTTTAAGAATTTCAGCCAAGATCTCGCACCTCCTTCGATTTTTGCGGTAACTCCTTCCGGAGAGCTTAAATGACCGGTATCACTGAGCGGCCTCCACGAATTCCGCCTTCCGGATCACGTTTATTTTTACCTCGCCCGGGTAATCGAGATCGCGCTCGATTTCCCTGGCGATATCGTACGCTAGCTTGCTGGCTCTATTGTCGCTGACCTCCTCCGGCGACACGATAACTCTAATTTCCCTGCCTGCCTGAAACGCATTCGCCTTGGTCACGCCGTCAAAGGAACCAGCGATCTCTTCCAGGTTCTCCAGTCTTTCTATGTATTTTTCGTAAGTTTCGCGACGTGCGCCTGGCCTCGTTGCCGAAAGCGTATCCGCTGTCTGTACCAGTACCGGTAGCAGGGATTCCGGCTCCTCGTCCTCGTGGTGTGCAGCAATTGCGTTTACAATTAACTTGTCCTCTCCGTAACGACGAGCAAGTTCGGCCCCGATTTCAGCATGAGTTCCCGTTACTTCGTGATCTACCGACTTTCCAATATCGTGCAGGATCCCGGCCCTCCTGGCTGGTTTGGGAGAGAGTCCGAGTTCTTCAGCGAGCATCCCCGCGATGAAACTGACCTCCAGAGAATGACGCAACAGGTTCTGACCGTAGCTGTTTCTGAACTTCAACTTGCCCACAAGGGGAATCAGTTTCGGCGACAGGTCTACTCCCGTATCAAGAGCCGCGTCCTGCCCGGCTTCCTTGATCCTTTCCACCATCCTCTCCCTTGCCTTCTCGACCTTCTCCTCTATCTGGACGGGGTGTATCCTGCCGTCCTCGACGAGTTCTTCCATTGCCAGCTTTGCTATTTCCCTTCTTACCGGGTGAAACGAGGAAAGTACCACCATCTCAGGTGTATCGTCCACCATGACCTCGACGCCGGTTAATGACTCGAAAGTCTTTATATTTCTACCGTTCCTGCCGATCACCCTTCCTTTGAAGTCGTCCGAAGGTAAAGAAACTGAGGTAACCGTATTCCCTTCTGCCTGTTCGGCCGAATACCTCTGCATGGCCGTAGCCAGTATCTTTCGGGACTTCTCTTCGGCCTTTTCTTCCGCCTTTTTCTTCGCCTCGCTAACTTTTCGGGCGTAGTGTCGCTCCGTCTCCTCCTCTATCCTTTCCATCAACTCGTCCTTCGCTTCCTGAGAGCTCATACCCGCAAGTTCTTCCAGGTACTCCTTTTCCTTCGCGATGAGCTTCTGGCCTTTTTTCTTTAACTCCTTTAACTCTTCCTGATCCTCCTTCAGAGAATCCTCAATTTTCTCAAGGTGGTTGCTCTTTTTGGAAAGCCTATCGGCCTTCCGCATGATCCTCTTTTCCTTTTTGTCCAGGTTTTTTTCCCTGGTTTTGAACTTTTCTTCCAGCTCCTCCCTCTGTTCCTGTATTTTTTGCTGCCCTTCAAGAACCTTCTCTTTTTTTAGGTTTTCCCCGGTTTTTTTCGCCTGCTCAATTATGTCCGAGGCCTGTTCTGCCGTTTCGGAAAGCTTTCTCTCGTGATGCTTCCTTCCGAGATAGGTTCCACCTACCAGCGAAACGACCACCGAAATGACTATATATACCGCCAACATTATTTTCACACCTCACGGATTCTGCAAAAGGGGTCAAGTTACTCATCGAGCCTTCTCCTTTCCAAGCCCCTTAGATCAAGAAAGACTTCCCTGTACTCGTCAACCCAGGTGGGTAGATCCCGCATAATCAGGGTTCCAATCAGTCGAGGGTTTTCCTCAGGGTGTTCCAGCGCTCCCTTAACTTCGTTCAAAAACATCCGATTCTCGCTGATAAATTTGGAGAAGGAGCGACCACCAACCGTGTTGTCCCCCTCGCTCCCGGAAACGAGCTCCTCCAGAGCCAGGTTGAGCCAGTGGAACCCTTCGAGGGTTTGCTCTATCTCTTCATCATCTATTTCGGATAGGATGTCGCCGTCCTCGGGAAAGGAAAAACCTTCGCTCCAGGCTTCCAGGTCGTCAAGATAGGAAAGTGCCTTGGTTACCATCTCGTCAGCCAGGGAATCGGTCGTTTCAGTTAATAGCTCGACTTCCTGACTACCCAGCTCCTGGTCCAGCTTTCCCTCGAGCTCCGATTGCGAAAGAAGATTCCCACCGAGCTTTATCCCGACGAGCCGCTCGTCAGTAGTCGAAAGCTTATCTTTGACTTGATCAATAAGGGCGCTTACCGTCTCGTCATCGCTAATTTCTATCTTCTTGTTGCCAAATTTAATATCCATGGTAAGGCAATTTTATTCCTCATTTCGTTTGAATGCAAGATAGAGAGCCGCGGGCAGCACGGATAGAGAGAGGACCATGGCGAAACCTATCCCGAGAAGAGATGTACCACCGAGAATTCTTAACCCGGGCGTCCGGGCGATGAAAAGGCTTCCAAACACCACGATGGTGGTCAGAGAAGTGGTTACAACGGCCAGACCAG
This sequence comes from uncultured Thermotogae bacterium, assembly GCA_964506635.1. Taxonomy (GTDB): domain Bacteria; phylum Bipolaricaulota; class Bipolaricaulia; order M55B111; family M55B111; genus JAGXLP01. The sequence goes on along the minus strand of CAZDMI010000017.1, from coordinate 5,838 downwards.
TGTGGGAAAAAGCAGATTTTATCGAGTTAGCCAGACCACCTTCCACCTCTTCCTCACGCCAGCGGTAGATCAGGTGCAAACCATCATCAACACCTATTCCGATCAGCAGGGGTGATATTATGATGTTGATGAAGTTAAAGTTCATACCGAGAACCTTCATACCCCCCAGCATCCATAAATAACCAAATAAGAGCGGGATTACTGCCAGTAAGGATAGCTTTAAGTTTCTAATACCAAGAAAGAGAATGAAGCTAATCATGAGAACTGCAAGGGAAGTTGAGACGATGAAATCGTGTCTTATGTGGCCTTCGAGCTGGTACTGAATTAGTGGCAGGCCAAAGTAATCGTCGGAAAAGGAAGATACTTCCTCGACGAATTCATTTAAATTCTCCGACTCGTAAATCGACTTTTCGACTCCTGCAATTACCACGAACTCACCTTTTCCCGTGGTCAGGGTCGAGCGCACCTCATCCGGCAGGGCCTTAACGATACCGGAATCACCGGATAGCAATTCGTTTACCGGTTTTAATTGAGCTTCCAGTCTGCTTAACTGGTTCTGAAGGGAATCAACCGTTCTGAGAAGGGAGTCCCGATCCAGCGTCCGGAGCTTTTTCCTGATGTCAAGGAGCTGGTCGATTACCCTGTTCAACTGAACGGTCATCTCTGATCGGCTAGAGAGGGTTGACGATAGTTGGGCTGATGACAGATCACTAACCAACGATTCCAGCTGTCCCACTGTCGCTTCGCGGTCTTCAAGTACTGTTCCGAGGCCGGAAAGAACGGACTGGATTTCGTCAATCCTCTTAGTCTCAATTATCGAATCACCAGCAGTTCCGAAGTCATCCGGCAGGTAATCGCCGATGGAATTGACAGTTTTTACCTGCTTCATCTCAGCTAGCTTTTTCTCAAGCTGTTTCATTTTTTCGAGGTTATCCGGGAAAAAGGCAAACGAAGGGCCGATATTTACCTCCGAAGAACCAAATTGCTGCTGCACTTCTTCCTGAACTTTGATGCTTTTCACTTCCGTGGATACGTTATTGTTGGAGAACTGAAAGTTGAGCTGCAGGGCCCCAAAGAGTGCCAGCCCGGAAATTACCACCGAGATCAACAGGAGCGTTTTTCTGTACTTGATAGCTTTATCCACTATTCCGGTCAGCGCCGAGCGGTAATCAAAGAGTTCTACGGTCCTCCTCCTCCTGCGCCAGCGCTGGTACGTCACGATCAGCGACGGAAGCAAGAAGATATAGACCAGAAAAGAAATAATTATGCCAAGACTTGTAATTACCCCCATTTCCACGAGTCCCTGGGACCGAGAAAAAATTAGGGTGGTAAATACCGCCGAAGTAGTCAAAGCAGCAATAAAGGTCCCCTTACCTTTCTTAAGTATGGTGACCCTGATCGCTCTGCTAACGGTAAGACCGTCAAGTCGCTCCTCACTAAACCGGAATAACAGATGAATACCGTAGTCTATGCTCAACCCCAGCACAAGCGCGGGCAAAAACGTGGTCAGCAGGTTGAAACCACCGACGGAAAACTTCGCCCAGCTAAGAGTCAATATCACGGCGACGATCAGCGGTAAAGCCACGAGGGCAGAATAAAACAGGGACCCGAGGGCAAAGAAAAAAGCCACCATAACGGCCAGGGAGGACACTATGGTGGTTTTCAACATATCGTCCCTTAATGCTTCGTTTCGCTGAGAATTGGTCACGAAAGAGCCAGTCAGATCGATCTCGTAACTTTCGGATCGGTAGACCTTACTCTCCTTCGCGTCCGCAATTGCTTTTTCGGCGGCATGGGTTAGACTATCGCTAAACTCGATGTTATGGGACTCCGGGTGTCTTGGTTTTGCCTGGATCAGAAGCGTAGAACAGTCATCGGATAGGTATTCCCTTCCAAGTTCCCGCTCCCTTTCTTTCCTGACGGTACGTAAATCCCCCCTCAGATCCATTAATTTTCCGTCCCACTGACCGAGCTGGCCGCTGGATTCGATGCCCGCCAGGGCAAACTGGTTGCGCTCCTCCAGGCGCGATAGCAATTCACTAATCCGGTCCTCCGAAACATTGTCCGAGGATCGGACCTCTTCGTATTCCGCAATTAGGTCCCCGTAGAGATCGTCGGATTCCATCCCACCCGATGAGGGAAAATCGGAGGAAAGCTCACGCAGCTCCTTCTCCAGTTCTCGAATTTCCCCCAGGGTCCTATCATTGAGGGAATATAGGAGTTCGTACTTTTCCGGCGTCAACTCCTCCCCCCGGTAACTGACCGATTCGATCTCCGGAATCTCCCGTACCCGCGGAGCAACCACTTCAGCAAGTGCAAATAATTTTTGTTTTCGTTCCTCTCTGGTCAGCTCCTCACCATCAACATGAGAAAGGACGACGGTCAGGTTTTGCGTGTTATTGATCGTCCCCTGACGTTCCCTGTACTCGTTTATCAGGGGATCGTTCTGCGGAAGCAGGTCAAGAAGTGAACTCCTGATTGGAAAAGGGAACAGGTAAGTCAGAGATAGGACTATTAAAACCAGAAATAAACCTATAACCCAGTAAGCCCTGTAACGAACCAGACGATAAACATATTTTAATAGCTTGTCCAGCATCCAGTATTAGACCGGGAAAACCCCGACCCACCCCTGATTATCCGGTTTAATATTATGGATTGGCAAACCAGTGAAGCCCCGCTGAAAAATATTTACGAGTCGGATCCGGGACTTCTAACGTCAATATCACAACCCACCAGATCCACCGTCAACCGAACGTTCTGTCCGTTTTGACCGATGGCATAAGCCAGGTCGTCCTTGGGGACTATAACCCTTGCTACCTCTTCGCCTTTCTCGTTCTCCTGAAATTCTATCGAAAGAACGCTTGCAGGCTCGAGGCTGTTTCGGATAAGCCTTTCTCGGTCATCGTTCCAGTGGATGACGTCTATTTTCTCCCCGTTGAGTTCTTCAGTAATCTCTTTGACCCTGGAACCTCCAGCTCCCACGCAGGTTCCAACGGGATCGATCTGGTCGTCAAGCGATCGCACGGCGACCTTGCTCCTTTTTCCGGGCTCCCTTGCTATTTCGACGATTTCGAGCAGTTCGTCCTCTATCTCCGGTATCTCTATCTCCATCAACTTTGCAACGAATTCCTCTTTAGTTCTCGAGACTTTAACTTCCAGTCCACCCGGCTTTTTATCCACGTAGTAAAGGTAAGCACGCAGACTATCTCCCTGATCGTACCTTTCGCCGGGTATTCTTTCCGAACCGGGAAGCAAACCCTCGACTTCTCCCAGGTTCAACCAGACGTCGCTGCCCTCAAACCGGTGTATTGATCCGTTTACGACCTCTCCCTGTCTTTTTGCATAGGATTCGTAAACGAGCTCGTTCTGTTTTTCCTGAATCAGCTGCCGGATTACGTCTTCCGCCTTCTTTGACGCGATTCTGCCAAATTGACCCAGTTGAATCTGTTCCCCTTCGATAAATATATCCCCAGAATTCTGATCGATATTTACCTCTACGTCCTCGTTCGTCTCGTACTGTTCCTTGTAAGCTGCCTGCAGTCCCTTTTCGACCATGTCGTAAAGCTCGTCCCTTTCTATCCCCTTGTCCTTGGCCATATCTTCAAGCGCTTCGATAAACTCTATATTCATTGGCTACCCCTCTTGGGTCAATCCACCTCTTCTTCCGTTAATTTCGTGCTTGCTTTCGCTACCTGACTTAAAGGTATATTTAAAGGTTCTCCTTCCCACTCTAATTCTATTTTCTTCTCGTCGGAGTCGTAACTCTGCAAAACCCCGGTAAATTCCCTGGTCCCTTCTATCGGTCCGTATGTCTTAACCTCTATTAGGCTATCAACTGCTCCCTCGAAGTGTCTCGATTCGATCAGCGGGCGCTCGAGTCCGGGAGAGGAAACCTGCAACTCGTACTTCCTGTCGATCAGCCTTGATTCGTCCAGTCCGGCGGATATCTTTTCACTCGCCCTCGCACAGTCCGAGGTCGTTACCGACCCCTCCTTATCTATCAGCACCTCCAGGACCCACTCCGAACCACGCTTTTCCCAGCGGAGGAGGTACAGTTCTTCCTCCCTCTCCTCGAGAACACCAGTAACAATCTTCTCCAGTTTCTCTTTCTTTTTGCTCATAACCTGAATGGTATTATATCGAAACCCCGGTAGCAACTCAACTTGAACGCAAACGGCCGATAATTCGCGCCCATCCTGACCACCTTTTGGCAAAACCATTATCAGCCAGCTTGATTTTCTCGAATTGCCCGGGGAACATTAACCAATATGGATATTTCAAAAGAATTCGTCGTCAGGGAGGACGAAAAGGAAACCAGAATAGACAAACTTCTCGCGAACCTGCTTCCCGATCTGTCTCGCAGTAAATGGCAGGGACTGATTGAGGACGGCCAGGTTACGGTGGCCGGAGCGGAACGGAAATCAAGCTACCGGGTCAAACCCGGTGAGAAGGTCGAGATCAAAATTCCGGAGGATTACGACTCCCAGGAACTGGTCCCTCAAGACCTCCCATTGAACGTCGTTTACGAGGACTCAGCGCTAATTGGAGTCAACAAGCCGAGTCCTATGGTCGTTCACCCGGGGCCCGGTCACGAAAAAGGTACCCTTGCTAACGCTCTGGCCTTTAATTATCCGGACCTACCGGAGATTCCGGACTCGACGCGTCCTGGAATAGTGCACAGGCTGGACAAGGATACGAGCGGAATTCTTGCCGTTGCCAGGACGGGGACTGCTTACGAGGGTCTAAAAGATCAGTTCAAGGAACGAGAAGTGGGAAAAGCATACCTTGCATTGGTAAGCGGCAGGTTCGAAGAGGAGGGCGGTCTGATAAATGCACCTATCGGTCGCAGCACGAAGGACAAAACCAGGATGACGGTAAAGCTCGGAGGGAAGGATTCGAAAACTAAGTTTCGGGTTCTGGACGAATTCGAGGATCGCAGCCTTCTTGAGGTCAGACCCGTCACCGGCCGAACGCATCAGATAAGGGTGCATATGGACTACATAGACCACAGGATCGTCGGTGATTCCTACTACGGTGGTGAGCCCCACGATCGGTTAATGCTTCATTCTCGTAGCCTTTCAGTGAAACACCCGGAAACCGGGGAAGCGCTTACCCTGAACGCACCGGTTCCGGAAGAGTTCGAAGACCTAATTTAGAAGGATTCCAGCCCTTGTCGTTCTTTACCCCATTATCGCCATTTTTCAGCGCCAACGGAGGCTATAGCTTGGTATCAAAGGGCCCTTCGGACTCCGACGAGGGAATTAAACGAGGGGATTAATTATACTGAAACGTCTTTACTGACTTTCGCGGGCCTTAGAGGATCTCCGGTCCGCGCCCATCGTAAAGTAAACGATGGCCGATACATAAGAAGCCGCTATCCCTACGTAAATCAAGTAAAGGGCGTAAGGCAGGCCAAAAAAAACCGATATCAAACCGAGCGTCAGAAGGGAAGAACTTGATTTACCCCAGACGTTGGACGAAATCACTTCGCCCTCGGCACTGTACAGCACCCCTCCTCCAATTAGCAGGGCAGAATAGGGAACGAGCAGGAGGAAAAAGGCAATAGCCGGTATATCCCCCACCCAGGTAAAGAAGCCAAACAGTGAAAGAAATAGTGACTTATCCGCCACGGGATCGAGTATCTGCCCGAGCTCGGTAATCTGGTCCATTTTCCGGGCAATCAAGCCATCCAGCAGGTCGCTGACCAGCGCCACCCCGAGCAAAGCCATAGCAAGTGAAGACATCCCATAAGCAAGTGAATATATGATAAAGGGCAGTACTATCAATCTGATCGAGGTAATGAAGTTAGCTAAATTCATCGATGGAATAATAACCAGC
>CAZDMI010000016.1:0-20255 GCA_964506635.1 uncultured Thermotogae bacterium | reverse complement strand
GATTATCAACCAAAATTAGCCGAGTACCCCCAGGGCTTGCCATGGGGGTGAATCGGATATTTTGAGTCCAGCACCCAATTGAGAGGAAGCTTATCTGGTTTAATTAGTGTACCAATTTATTATTAGCTTTGCCTATAGTTAAAAAATTTACGATTATTAGGCCAAGTATCATACCCTCAATTGGGGCTGGGTCAATTTTTCGTTTTTCAAAACTAAGGTATCTTTACAGTTGTATTTTTATATGCCCCGCTCTGTGGGTGGGATTCTTGACTTAAACCACCGTAAAACGGACATTTCTGTTGCAAAAACGGGATTTATTTGTAAAATTTTTTGGTTATCAAAAGATGTTTTCGAGATTGAGTCGGTTCGTTTCCTCGCTATTATGCGAGAGAAGTGGGTCTAGTTATTTCAAAAGATCAAACAGGGTGATAGACATGGAGAAACTCGGAGTCTTGACCGGTGGAGGAGATTCCCCCGGTATAAATGCGGCAATCAGGGCAGTTGTGCGAAAAGCCAAGGATGAAGGTCTGGATGTCGTTGGTTTTAAAAACGGCTGGGCCGGTTTGCTTAATGACGATAAACAGGTACTGCAGAGAGACGACGTTTCCGGAATTCTCCCCGTTGGCGGTACTTTTTTGGGGAGTTCAAGGACGAACCCATTTTCTATTGAAGGCGGTACCGAAAAAGCCGTCGAGAACTATGAACAAAATGATTTAGATGGGTTGATAGCGATTGGGGGAGATGACACTCTCGGCGTTGCCCACAAACTAAGGGATTACGACATTAATGCCGTCGGTATACCGCAGACTATAGATAACGACCTAGCTGAAACCGAGTACTCTATTGGCTTTAACTCGGCCCTGTCCCAGGTAATGAAAGCTGTAGATCAGCTTCATACGACCGCGTATTCCCATCACCGAGTTATGGTTCTGGAAGTGATGGGGAGAGACTCCGGGTGGATAGCGCTCTTTGGAGGGCTTGCCGGTGGGGCTGACTCCATTCTCGTACCCGAGAAACCGTTCCGCGTCAAGGACGTCAAGTCACGAATAAAGGAACGTGAGTCAGCTGGCAAGAAGTTCTCAATCGTTGTCATTTCCGAAGGTGCCAGCCCCAAGGAATTGGATCAGCAAATAACCAGTGAGTCGGGAACTGATTCCTTTGGTCACGTCAAACTCGGTGGAATTGGCCACTACTTGAAGGATCAATTAGATGCCATTCTGGAGATGCCCATCCGGGTAACCACTCTTGCGTACCTGCAGCGTGGTGGTGAACCGACGGCATTTGATCGTTTGCTTGCCACGAGATACGGTGTTAAGTCTGTTGAGCTCTGTCTGGATGGCCAATTTGATTACATGACCGCTTCCAAGGGCAATAAGATAAAACCGGTTAGCCTGGAGAAAGTTATCGCCAATTCTCCCAAACCAATTGACGATCACCTGCTGGAGATGAAGGATTTATTCTATTAATTAGTTAGGTGGGGTTATCAGGTCGGGTGCCCCGTCCCGCCGGATGCTACCAGGGTATGTCCCTGGATTGGTCGCGCGTTGCCTAGATCCTAAAGGACGGGGTATATAATTTTAGCGGAGTGATTTTTTGTACGATCTAAAATAAGGTAAGGAAATTTTGCTGCTGAGGAAGGTTTGGTGTAACGGCGAACCGAGCGTCCTTGCCTTGGTTAATTTATAAACCTGCTAAAGAGGAGTTTTGCTCCACCAGATCACTCTTTCTATTACCTAACCTTTTCTCAGGAAGGTTGGTGTGTCCAGATCGTCTTCGCTACCGAAGTCACCGTTCTGGTCCTCTGCAAGGGCTTTATTTCTGATGGCTTCTTCTTCCTCGGTCTCGTCTCGGCCGTCGTAACCAGTTGCTATTACTGTTAACTTCACGGATTTCAGACCGTCTCTGATCGTAGTACCAAACATTATGTCCGCGTCGTCATCCGCCTCGTCCTTGACCAGTTCTGCCGCTTCGGTAACTTCTTCCAGTGATAGTTCCGGGCTACCCGTAACGTTCATGATTATATTCCTCGCGCCTTCTATTGAACCCTCAAGTAACGGAGAAGCTATAGCGTTTTTCGCTGCTTTTTCGGTCTTATCGTCCCCTTCCGCCTCGCCTATTCCCATGAGTGCCGGGCCTCCGTCTCTCATTGCGTTCTCCAGATCAGCAAAATCGAGGTTGATCATGCCGGGAACCGTAATTAATTCGGAAATACCTTTGACGCCCTGCATCAGAATTTCATCCACCAGCTTGAAAGCATTTATCAGGGATATGTCGCCCCGTGCTACTTCCAGAAGCCGATCGTTGGATATGGTTATGATCGTGTCTACCTTATTTACCAGGTTCTTTAAACCCCTTCTTGCCTTTTCTGCCCTGTCCTGACCCTCAAAAGAGAAAGGTTTTGTTATGATCCCAGTGGTTAATATTTCCATTTCCTGTGCAACTTTGGCGATTACCGGAGTTGCGCCCGTCCCCGTACCTCCGCCCATTCCACAGGTTATAAACAGCATGTCCACTCCCTGCAACAGCTTTTCTATTGTTTCCTGGTTTTCAAGTGCTGCTTCTCTACCTATTTCCGGATTACCACCGGCTCCCAGACCACCGGTCAGCTCCTTACCTATCTGGATGGATCTGTCGGATTTATTTATTTCCAGTACCTGTGCATCTGTATTTATAGAAACCAGCTGCACTCCGTCGACGCCCGCCTCTGACATCCTATCAATGGCGTTATTTCCACCCCCGCCGACGCCAATAACCATCAAGTTGGCCAGGTCGTAATCGTCAGGACTGTACTGGTTCGTCCCCGTGGAGGGATTATCTTGTTCGGCGTTACTTTTCCCTGTGTCCTCCTCTTCGTTTTCCTTGGAAGTATCTTCGTCCCCGTTACTGGATCCGGACTTATAAAAATCTTCCATGACTCCATCCAGTGGATCTTTACCTACTGAATCTTTATCTTTCTTCATTTTCTATCACCCTCTCTACTAACTTTTCGTAGTCCTCGGCTCCGTGAGAATCCGGAGCGTATTCAAATATGGATTGATTGTAGCTTGCGGATTCCGAGAGCCGGACGTTGGTCCTTATCGGTTCAGTTACTTTACCGTCAAAGTGATCCTTTAATTTTTCAAGTATTTCTTTGCTTTCATTGGTTCTGATGTCGAAAAGAGTGGGGATAACCAGTTCGATTTCTATCTCGTATTCCAGTAAATCGTTTATTCTCCCTATGTTTTCCAGGATATTTCTTACCCCAACCAGGGCTAAATAGTCCATACTTACTGGGACAAAGGCGTTTTTCGCGTAAACCAGAGCGTTCTGATTAAGGAGACTTAAACTGGGAGGGCAATCAAGAATCACCATGTCGTAAGAATCTACTCCCTCCATTCTCCTTTTCAGAATGGTTTCTCTGCTCGTTTTCCCGGTGAGAATCTTCTCGGCTTGAGCCGTTGATTCGTCGCTTGGAATCATGTAAAGTCCGTCTTCTAACTTTATGGTGCAGCTTTCCGGCGTTTCATCGTCAACCAGTAAATGGTAAAGAGTCTTTTCGTAATCCGGACCAAACCAGGTTGCGAGGTTACCCTGAGGGTCAACGTCTATCAAGAGGGTCTCGAGGCCCCGGTCCGCAAGCCCCTTACCCAGATTTACTGCCGTGGTAGTCTTACCGGTACCCCCTTTCTGGTTTATAATCGCAATTTTTTTCATTACATCACCGGTTAATGGTTATATAACGGAAATCTCCGATTTATTAGTTCCGGGGAGCGTTAACTCCTGAAGAACTTAGCCAGCCAGCTAAAAATATCGGATGTGACGGACCCGCCCTGATTTACCTTTCTTTTGCCGTTTCTCAGGTAATCGTTTGATTCGACCGAGTACTTCAATAAACCGACGGAAGTGGCGTAAATCGGCGATTCAACCACGTCCCGGAGACCGTGTATATCATCTGGCGTGGACCCTCTCCTTATTGGGGTATCAAAGTGCCGGTTACCGTATTCAACTATCCCGTTGAGCAGAGAAGTACCGCCAGAAAGGACTACGCCGGAAGGAATTAAATCCCGATAACCGGCGTCCTCGAGCTCCTGGAACGTTAGGTTGAATATTTCTTCCACCCGCGGTTCTATTACTTTGGCCAGGTTCTTTAGAGGAATACGTTTTTCCTTGTCCCCACCGACCGTGGCTACCTCAATTTCTTCCTCCTGGTTTTCTTCGTCGATAAAGACCGTGCCGTGTTCAACCTTTATTTCCTCGGCTACCTCAAGGGGAGTCTGTAGACCTACCGTTATATCGTTTGTCATGTGCTCGCCGGCAACGGGTAAAACCTTTGAAAACCAGATATCACCCTTTTTAAACACTGCCAGGTCCGTAGTTCCGCCGCCTATATCCATTAGCAAAACCCCAAGCTCCCTTTCAGCGGAAGACAGTACGGCATGGGACGAAGCCAAAGGCTCCAGCACTAATTGGTCAATCTCGATATCCAGGGAGTCGAGGCATCGGGTCAGATTGTGTACGGCGGTAGTTGCGCCCGTGACTATATGAACGTCAGCTTCGAGACGCGTACCGGTCATCCCAATTGGGTCCGAAATCCCTTCCTGGTTGTCTACCACGAATTGACGGGGAATTATGTGAATCATTTCGGACTGTGGGGGGATTTGTTGCATTGCCTTGGCCGTTTCAATTACGCGACTCACGTCTTCTCTGCGAATAACGCCGTCGGATCGGTTAACTGATACCGTTCCGGTATTGTTCAGGTAATTGATGTGTTTGCCCGTTATCCCCGCATATACGGAATCTATTTCTACATCCGCCATCTTTTCAGCCTGTCTTATCGCCTTCCTTATTGAATTAGTAGTTTGACCTATATCGACTACGACACCTTTCTCCAGCCCCTTGGAAGGAGCCTGACCAATACCCACTATCTCTATAGAACCGTCGACTACGTTACCGACTAAAGCGACAATTTTGGTCGTACCAATATCCAGCCCCACAGTCAAATCCTCGCTTTCCATTAGATCACCACCTATTGATCACGCCAGGGTAACTAAGCACCCCTTGCAGGTCTTTTGTGATAAATAAAGTATTTAAAATTTTTGTTTGCCCCTGAATCCAAATTTTTTAAGAACTATCAAAAACCATAAATTAACCTACCCCCGATCAATCCCCCAACTGACCGGCGATAAAGAGCCTCCATTTCTGAACAATTCCAAAGCGGACCTATATATCCTTGTAAAGTCCGCTCCATCGCGAATCCAATTACAATTAACTGTAGATAATAATATAATATACTATCTTTTGATGCAAAGACGTTTCCGGGGTGTCAATCCTAAATGACCACGATTTCGGTGACGAGTGTCACCCCAAATTCTTTATACACCCTGTCACGCAAAATGTCAATTGTCTTTTGGATGTTTTTGGCCGTGGCATGGCCTTTGTTGAGGATAAAGTTGGCATGTTTTCGGGAAACTACCGCATCACCTACTCTCAATCCTTTACTTCCCGCTTCATCAAGTAGTTCCCCGGCAGTTTTGTTGCAGCTGGGAGGGTTTTTGAAAACTGAACCCGCAGTTCGTTCCTCGTAAGGAATTCTTTCCCTGCGTGACTTCAAAAAATGACTCATTTCCGGTTGGGTTTCTCTGTCGTTCGGTTTGAACTCGGCCTCTAGGACTATACGATCGTTATCACCAAAAGGGCTCTCCCGGTAACCAAAAGAATCGGAAAAATCCGAAGTGGTATTAATTTCTCCTTGCCGGTTGATGTAAGTTACGCTAAGGAGGTAATCGGATATTTCTTTTCCGTGAGCCCCGGCGTTCATCGCAATTCCACCGCCGATGGTTCCCGGAATACCGGCCAGAAAATTAAAGGACTGGCTTCCGGTTTCGTTTGCAAATTTGGCCAGTTCGTAAAGCGAAGCACCGGCCTCGGCTCTAATCGAGCCGCCGGATTTTCTCAGGCCCGACATCTGGTGGCCAAATTTTATAATCAGGCCATCAAAGCCTTGGTCGGGTACCAGGACGTTGCTCCCGTTTCCAATCATTCTGTAATCAAGTCCCCTTTTTCTTGCAAAATTTACGGCACGCTTTAGGTCATCTGAAGAACCGGGGCGGCATAAAAAACGAGCTGGTCCCCCTACGTGCCAGGTTGTGAGGTCTTTCAAAGCTACTTTCCTGTTAAGTAGTTCCTGGCCAGTCTTTTTGGTTGTCGGTGAAACCATATTTACCGCCTACAGTTTAAAAAGCTAATTTTTCCGCAATTAATATTGAATTAACCCTGTTTCCCGGCGAGTTTTCTCGTGAACTGATTTATGTCACCCGCACCAAGCCCGATCAGGAAGTCACCTTCCTCGATCTCTTCGTTTATAAATTTGTACAGTTCTTGTCTTTCTAGAATTCTAAAGACGTTGTCTTCTTTTTTCTTCTCGACCGATTTTTGTATTAGCTGTGAGGTTACTCCAGGTATCGGCGTCTCGGAGGCCGGGTATATGCCGGTAATTACCACCATATCTGCCGACTGAAAAGAATCTCCGAATTGACCGTTGATATGTTTGGTTCTACTGAACCTATGCGGCTGGAATACGGCAAGGATCCTGTTGGGATCCCATCCTTTTTTAACTGCGTCCAGAGTCACTTCGATTTCTTTGGGGAGGTGAGCGTAATCGTCCACGATCATCGATCCGTTATTCTGCAGGACCTGGAATCTCCTTTTCGGTAACTGGAACTCTTCCAGTATTTCTGCCATTTTCGAAAAATCCATCCCCGATTTATAGCCGAGCGATAGCGCTGCAAGTGCGTTATAAACGTTGTGTTTACCGGGAGCAGGAAGATTTACCTTCCCCACCTTTTTTCCTCTGAGTTCGAGGTCAAATTTTGTCCAGATTCCGGATTGGGATACCTCCTTTGCCCGTAATTCTGCCTTACTGTCTATCCCAAAAGTGAAAGGATCATCCGCGTGATTAATCACGTCTCTGCTATTGGGATTGTCAAGACAGATTACAGTTTCTTCCGACTGATCGATGAACTGACGGAATCCATCGAGGATCTCTTCCTGGTCCTTGTAAGTGTCCAGGTGGTCCTTCCCGATATTCGTTATTACGGAAATGTCGGGGTGAAGTTCCGTAAAATGACCGTCGGATTCGTCCACTTCGGATATAAAGTGATCACCGCTACCCAGCTTGGCGTTACCTCCGAGCTGATCGCAGTTAGCTCCGATCATGAAAGTAGGGTCCTTGCCTCCAAATTCGAAGAGAGTTGACGCCATGGTAGTGGTTGTGGTTTTACCGTGGGTCCCGGCGATTGCTACGCTCTTTTTCCTCTCCATTAAACCGGCCAGGGCAGTTAACCTTTCCTGGACGGGGATACCTCGTTCCTTTGCCTCCTCAACTTCAACGTTGTCGTCGGGAATGGCAGAAGAAACCACTAAAGTATCTACGTCCCGGGAAAGGTTCGATTCCCTGTGACCTATGTATACTTCGGCGCCGGAATTACGTAGAACTTCCGTATTGTGACTTTCCTTGATGTCGGAACCAACTACGTCCGCGCCTATCTGAATTAATACTCGAGCAAGTCCGCTCATTCCATCCCCACCAATTCCTACTAAATGGTATTTGTTATCCGGATTAATGGTTAGCATTTTTCTCCTTCTGTCTATATCTTTTTGAGTGCGTTGATTACGGAATTAGCCCCACCGTCGTTTTTAAAATCCATGTAACTATCGGTCATCTCTTTCAATTTTTTTTCCGAAGTGAAAATGTTTTTAAGCTCAACCAGTAAAGGAAAGTCCATCCAGTCATCTTCTTCGACCATTATCCCCCCACCTTTTTCCTCGAGGTATCTGGCGTTGTGGTACTGGTGATTTTCAGCTGCATCGCCCCAGGGGACGATTAGTGCTGGCGTCCCGGTGGCAATTAACTCGGCCATAGTTCCGGCTCCGCCTCTCGAGATTACAAAATCGCTGAAATCGTAGACATCCCCCATTTCTTCTATGTAATCAACCAGTTTAATTTTGTCGGTTTCAAGATCTTTTAGTTTTTCCTGAAACCTTGAATATTCTGCTTTACCGGTTTGCACTAAGAACTGAAACGGGAGCGTCTCCTGATTCCCTCCCTTTTGAAACTCTTTCAATACTTTTTCTACAAGAGTTCTGGACCCCAGAGAACCCCCAAATACCAGAATTATAGGGCAGTCCGACTTCAATCCAAAGTCTTCCGGAGCTTTTGTTCCCTCGGGCCCCCGGATTTCTTCCCTGACTGGCGTTCCCGTGACCTCCACGTTCCCAGACGAAAGGTAGCCCGAAGTCTCCTGATAGGACAAAAGTATCTTATCCGCGAACCGCGCAACGACCCTGTTGGTTACGCCCGGTTTCACGTTCAACTCGTGAGTTACCACGGGCGTTTGAGTGATGATCCCCCAGAAAGCGGGAGGGAAAGTGGTATATCCACCGGTACCATAAACCAGATCGGGTTTGAACTTAAGCATCACGAGCAAAGTCTGAATCATACCAAGGGGGAGCAAGCCCAGGCCCTTGAGAAAACGATAAAGGCTACTCCTGCTTAGTCCCTTCAGCTTAATCCTTTTGAAATCAATCCAGTCATAATCGGGTATAACGTCCGCTTCCAGGCCATCCCCCGTACCAAGGTAACAGAGTTGATGGTCGTCTCCTCTTTTACGTAAGGCTTTCATGACGCTTAGAGCCGGATAAAGGTGGCCTCCGGTCCCTCCTCCTGTTACGAGTACTTTCATGACCTGGCAATGTTGACGAGAATTCCCACCATAGCCAGGGAAACGATCAAGGACGTCCCGCCATAACTAATAAATGGTAGAGTCAAACCCGTGACCGGGATTAAACCAAGGGTAACTGAAAAATTCAGCAGTGCCTGAAAGCATATTAAGAAAGTGAATCCGCCGGCGATTAGCCCTTTTGTCCTATCGTTCTGGTTCAAGGTGATTCTGAATCCTTCAACTCCGAAGAACAAAAATAATCCAATGACCAGGAGAGAGCCAATAAAACCAAGCTCCTCACCAACTATTGAGTAAATGAAATCGTTGTAACCTGAAGGTAGGTAAAGAAATTTTGCGACCGATTGACCCAGACCCTTCCCGAAAACTCCGCCGGAGCCGAAAGCCAGCAGTGATTGAGTCAGTTGATACCCCGTTTCCCTTGGATCCCTACCCGGACCGAAAAACGAGATTAACCTCTGTAGCCTGTAGGGTTCCATGACGAGAATTCCACCCAGTAAGGGGACACCGAACCCAATGACCTTGCCTAGATCGGCCAGGCGGGCTCCACCAAGAAAAAGGAGGAAACCTACGGTAGCTATGAGCAACGCGGTCGTGCTAAAATTGGGTTGTAGCAGCGTCAGGATTGATATAAAACCCATGACGACGACGAAGGGCATGATTCCCCGTTTGAAATCCTTGATCCTTTTTCCTAAGTCGACTATACCGAGGGCAGTCCATATTACGAGGCCCAGTTTGAGGCCCTCCGTAGGTTGAAAGGAAAGCGGGCCCAAATCAAGCCAGCGTCCTCCTGTAGATAGAGGAGGGACCAAAGTCAATAGTGTCAGGAACGTAAAACCGGCCAGGATATACCCGCTCCACTCAATTATTCGATCAAGATCGATTTTTGCGAAGAAGACCAGCCCGGCGGTTCCCAGTATAGCTGCTATTGTCTGTTTTAATAGAAGGTAGTAAGAATTCCCGTAATAGTAATCCGCATAGGCCCAACTGGAGCTATATACCATAATCAACCCAAAAGCAGTTAAAAAGAAAGCGCTCAGAAGTAACCCGGAACTGGGTCCTTCGTAATCAACCATTACTTTTCCCACCTGGATTGTATTTTATACCCCTGGAACCGGCTTTCTGCAAGGACCGCCGTCTCATAGAGCCTTCTTGGCTGTCATTGATGAGAGTGATCCATGTCGTAACGTCTCAATTAACTTGACCCGGTAGATGGTTGATGAGCTTATCAACTGTTTTTTTAAAAACTTTCCCCCGTTCCTCGAAATCCGAAAATTCGTCAAAACTGGAACAGGCAGGAGAAAGCAAGATTATCTCCCCCGTCCGGGCAGCCGAGACCGCTTTCTCGGTTGCTTCTTTCATTGAGTTGAATTCTTCGAACCTCTCGTAACCTGAGTCCTCTAGCACCTGCTTCAGTTTTTTTCTCCCGGCCCCAAAGAGATAAACCCGACGTACCTCTTTATTATCCAAAGCCTCGGCCAGATCTCGGTAGCCATCTTTTTTCGGCTTGCCACCAAGTAGTAGGTTGATAGGATTTTTTAGGCTATTAATCGCGGCTAGGGTGGCCGCGGGGTTGGTCGCTTTGGAATCATTGATTACCGTGATTTTTTCGGTGTTCGCGATCTTTTCGAGCCTGTGGGGTACCTGCAGGGACCGTTCTACCACGTCCTCCGGAATCTCGGAGAACTTCCCCCCGCTGAAAACCCAGTCCATAACGGCGGCTGCGGCGCCGAGGTTTTCCATCTGATGAGGTGGTAGCTCGATTCCCGGTAACTTTTTCCTCGAGAACTTAATCTTTTCGGAGTTACCAGGTGTTTGATCCGAAAGGTCGATATTGGAGTTTATTAGCGCACAATCGCCCTCTTCCTGGTTTTGAAATATCTTTAGCTTTGCTTGTCTGTAGTTTTCAAAGCTTCCATGCCTTTTTAAGTGATCCGGTTCGATATTTAAGAGAACGGCAATATCCGCTCTGAAATCCTGGACGTACTGAAGCTGATAGCTACTGACCTCTACCACCGGTACGTCGGAGGGGGCTAAAGATTTTACGGTTTCTATATATGGCCGGCCGATGTTACCGCAGGCAATTGAGTTCTCTCCGGCCCAGTTAAGAAGAGCCGCGATGAGTTTTACCGTGGTTGTTTTGCCGTTGGTACCGGTTACTGCTACAATCTTCCTGGCCGGGGAAAGCCTGTAGGCTAGCTCTATTTCCCCGATGACGGGTATACCCCGAGACCTCGCCTCCTGAAGCAAGTTGCTGCTGGGGGGTACTCCGGGTGAGACCACCAACATATCGGAATCCAGTGCTTCATCCGTGTGATCGCCTTCCTCGTAATCTATATTCTTCTGATTAAGCACTTCCCGTGTCCCTGACGGAATCCTGCCGTTATCCGTGAGAAAGACTTTTTTGCCGACCTCTGACATGGTTTTGCTTACTGCCCGACCGGTAACTCCTCCCCCGACGACCGTTATCCTATCAATCCTCTCCAGGTCAGTTTTACTGCTCATATTGAAACTCCGTAACTCCTCATTTGGAAAATTAACTTTCCTTCGAGCTCACCGGGTTTGTTCGTGTCAGGATTTCCAAGTGAAAGACGCACAAAAGACGAGACCCCGATACAACTGTTCAAGTGGGAGCTTACAAATGAAAAAGCTACCCCGTTCAACACCGAGGTAGCTCTATCAGTTGCTTTGTTGAAAAATTTCAGATGGTCAGTTTATCGTAATCCCTGATCGTAGTTCCGGTTAGATTATTTCTTTTACCTTGTTTTCTAGCTCCTCCGGTGCTACCCACTCTACGTAGTCTCGAGATTCCTTCATCCTGGATTTTGCCTTTTCCTTGAATTCGTCCGGGACGACGAGAATGACCGGTATATCATGTCTTCTGCACGCAAACAGTCTATCGTCTATCGTGACGTGTTCCATACCGGAGACGGAAATCAGTTTATGAAGGTATGCTACTACCACGTCGAACCCGTCCGAGTTCGTCACGTGGGCAATGTACTTTCCGTGTCCATCGGTCCCGTTTCCGAGCGGAGCGGTATCATGCCCTTGGGCACAGAGACTGCTGAGCAGGTCGGGGTCCGTACCTTCCATATAACCTATTAAAGCCATTGAAATCACCTCAACACATTATATAAGGGTAAATACGTCTGGTTCAACAAACACGGGGTTAAGCAGACCAGTTCTCGTCGATTAAGTAAATTCAATGCTCCGTGGGCTTAAATGCCGACCGAGGGCAGTAAAAATCAGGATGTAGCCTCCTATGCTCTTAATTTGGCCTACGAGGTTTCTTTATCTCCCCGAAGTATTCGGGTGTAAATGTGAGTGACCACCAGCGTTAGCCAGGTCTGAAAAGCCGTTCCGACTACGACGCTGAGCGTAGCCCCCCAGCCGGGCGGTAAACCCGCGAGCGAAAAACTGAAGAATAGAAGCGGGACCTCAAATATTAGAATTATTCCAAATATCGTACCCCAGCGATTATTAGTATGGTTCCAGCTTTTTTCGAGGGCGGAGGTCAGATCGGTTTCGCCTCCGAGCAGTACTTCCTGTGTCGTAAAGACGAATTTCACGTAGAGGTAAATACCGGGAACGATGAAAAGGAACAAACCAAGTACTGTAGCGACCAGCGCGACGAAGTTTATAGCTATAAGCGGGAAATATTTCGATCTTACATCTGCAAAAGAAGCCAATACGTTCGGTTTAACCTGAGAATTTATTCTCCTGTCCAGCATTACGGTGATACCAGCTGCCAGGGGCGTAAGCAGTACTAGGATAAGTAGCCTCACAACCAAACTGCCTCCCGGCCCCATGGAGGCTATCATGGCGTCCGAAGCCAGAATACCGTTAAGGAAAGAAGTCACAAAAATCGGCGCAAAAAGTACCGGAAAGTGGCTAGTTTCCCGGAAAACTCCACGGATCAAGTTTTTTATATCCATGTATTTAACCGATCTCCGATTCTACTTCCTGGATGGAATCGTCAATGACCTTTAAACCCCTCTCCAGGTTTTTTTCGGAAATAACCAGGGGGGTAAGCAGCCTGATTACATTGTTATGCAGGCCCGCACTGGGTAATATAACTCCTTTCTCTAAAGCGGTTTTCACCAGTTTTTCCGTTATGTCGGGTGCGGGTTCCTTCGTTACGTCGTCCTTCACGAGTTCCATGGCATCCATAGCCCCTAGCCCCCTAACGTCTCCCACTACCTCGTATTTCTTTTGTATCTTTTTGAATTCTCCCAGTACCCTGTCACCGATTTCCCCGGCCCTCTTCAGCAGTTCTTCCTCTTCAATTACGTCCAGCACGGCCAGGGCCGACTCGATGGCGAGAGGATTGCCAACGTAAGTGCCACCGATGCTTCCGGGCGGCGGTGCGTCCATGACTTCGGCTTTTCCAATGACTCCTGAAAGCGGAAGGCCTCCGGCCAGCGATTTTGCCACCGTAATCAGGTCGGGCTCTACTCCGAAGTGCTCGGCCGCGAATAGTTCACCCGTCCGGCCCATCCCGGACTGTATTTCGTCAAAAACGAGATCTATCCCGTATTTGTTCGTTAGTTCCCTCAGGTAAGGCAGAAAATCGTCCGGGGGGACCAGGAACCCCCCTTCTCCGATAACGGGTTCTACTATTATCGCCGCAACGTCTTCCGGGTCAACCATGCCCGTGAGTTTTCTTTCAAGCTTCCTGACGTCGAAATTTGACCTGTATTTGTTCGGGTAGGGTAGTCGGTAAACGTCCGGTGCGAAGGGCCCGAATCCCGCTTTATAAGGTTTTGCTTTGTGTGTCAGAGTCATAGTTAACAGGGTTCTTCCGTGGAAAGCGTTTTCGAAAGCCACCAGTGAACCCCTGTCAGTATCGGCTTTCGCGAACTTTACCGCGTTCTCAACTGCTTCGGCACCGCTGTTAAAGAAAGCTGCCTTTTTCTCGGTCTCCCCTGGAGCGAGCTTTGAGAGCCGCGCGGCGAGTTCAGGCAGACTGTCGTACGGTATTGCGCTGTAGTCGGTATGGAAGAACTTCTCTGCCTGTTTTTGCACGGCTTCGACGACTTTTGGGTGACTGTAGCCGACGGCAAGGCAGCCCCAACCTCCGCTAAGATCTATATAACTTTCACCGTTCTCGCCATATACTACAGCTCCTTCGCCCCTTTCGATGGAATCAGGAACCAGCGAACCCATTGCATCCGGAATATACTTTTCGTCTCCTTCGGAATTCATTTTTTTGCCCCCTCGGCTATTTAATCAAAAATTAAACTTTTCCGGCCCGGACGGCAAGATTTTTACCCCCGAGACTTTACCCGGGAGTTATGATAGTAAAGGGGGCACTTTGTTGCAATTACGTTGGTGCTTAAACCAATCGGGGTTACGGTGGGCCACGGTTTTGATCGTTTCGGAAATATGCTTTAAGATATCCTAGTTCGGAGGCGATATCATGTTGAAACGGAAAGGCAGGTCAATAGGGTTTTATTTTGTTTTCTTGATTGGAGTTGCGATCCTGTTTTCAGGTATCTCCGTGAATGGCTATGGTTCGGAAAAACTGACGATAACACTATACCAGAATGGTCCAGCCGTAGTTGTTAAAAGGGACGAAGTGGAGTTTGGAGCGGGAACAAGCGAACTAATTAGGTCAGTTCCGGCTAAAGCTCTTTCCGGTACGATTTTTGTCGATAGCCCCGGCAGGAGCTTGAAAGCTTTAAAAATTGAACCACCGATCACCAACGAAAAGGAATTATTGGAAGGTCTGATAGGAAAACGACTCGAGGTTTCGGAGAACGGTTTGGACCAGGGCCGGGTTGCCGGTGAGCTCATTGACGTCCTTAATGGCAACCCCTTATTAAAGACCGATAGCGGTGAGAAGAGGTTAATCCGGCACCCCGATGGTTACAGTTTTAAAGACGTTACGGCGAGAAAAAACAAACGGTTGATAATGGAATTCAGCCAGGGAAGCGAGGGCCAGGTGCCGGTAACTTTCGGTTATCAGGTTGGGGGACTAACCTGGGGGCCAAAGTACGTTGGTTTCCTGGACGAGGGAGAAAAAGAACTCAGGTTCAGGGGAATTGCACACTTGAGCAACGATACTGGCTGGAATTACCCTGATGCCAGAGTTTACTTGCTGGCGGGGAACCCGAAAAGAGAGAGCGAACAGCCAAAGTTATTTGCCGCAAAGAACGCAGCGGAAGTCCAGAAAAGTGGTCGAGAGAAAGTATTTGAGTACTATCGTTATGAGGTTGGTTTTCCTGTAGATCTGAATACCCGGACCGAGCTTCGCGTTCCTTTCGTGGCTGAAAGAGAAGTGGACTACCGGAGGTATTACAAATACGAACCAGCGGTTTCTTCGGCAATCAGGACCTTTCTGGTTCTGGTGAATGAAAAAGAGAAAGGGCTTGGGGTCCCCCTGGCTGCCGGTACGGTCAGAATTTACCAGGATAGCCGGGAAAGAACTCTGCTGGGTGAGGATCAGCTACCAAACCTGCCCGAAGGGGAGGAGGCCGAGCTCGAACTGGGTAAGTCCTTCGACCTCGAGGGAGAAAGGAAGGTGCTGGAACACCACAAACTTGACGAGGATTCGTGGCGCGATCGGGTCCAGCTGAAGCTGACCAACCGGAAGGATGAACCGGTCAAAGTTAGGGTTCTGGAGAGGTTACCCGGTAGCTGGGACGTAACCCGTTCCAGCCACAGGTACGAAAACTACGACTCCAGGAGGATCCTGTTTGAAGTCGAGGTTGAAGAAAAGAGCTCATTGGAAATTGATTACACTGTAAAGTACAAATACTAAGAACCAACAACCCCCAGGTAACTGGGTGCCGGGAAGCGTATTACAGTTTTGAGACACTATATTTTCGGTTTAAATTCAACGAAGATGACTATTGGTTTGGTTTTGGACCGGTCAGTCCGGTCGAATTCTACGGACTGAAATTTCCAGACCTGGTGGAATTATTCTGGATAAAATCTTAAATTTTAACCATGCAAAAACAGGAAAACGGTTTTAACTACGAGCGTTACGCAGGTGCAGTAGAAGAAGTACTGACGAAAGTGGCGGCAAAAAACGGTGCCGTTCAGATAAGACAAATTCAGCTCGAGACCTCAGTGCCTAAGGACCTGATCGTTGAAGTTCTTGATAAAGAATTAGTCGAGTTTCCGGATAGAATAGATATAATACTCGACACCGAGGAGGGTAAAAAATGGAAGAGATAAGTTTTGGGACGGACGGCTGGAGAGGCGTTATAGCTGACGACTATACTTATGAAAACCTTGGACGCGTAACCAGCGCATTGGCGGATTACCTGAAATCAGGGGAAAGAGAGACTCTGGATATTTACGATGAGTGGGGGACTCCTTACAGGCCCCACGACGAGGGAGTAGTAATAGGTTACGATGGAAGGTTTGCTTCGGAAAATTTTGCCCTTTACGTGGCGAAGGTCCTGATAAATGCCGGCGTTCCCGCTTCCGTTACGAAAAGAATGGTGCCGACGCCTGCCCTTGCTTTTGCCGTTAAGAATAAAAATGCCGCGGCGGGTGTCATGATAACCGCAAGTCACAATCCGCCCGAATACAACGGTTTTAAGGTTAAGTTGGAATCCGGAGCTTCGGCTCCGCCGGAAGTGACCGATGACATAGAGGATCGATTGCCCGAGGAGCCACCGGAGGTCGACTCGGAAACTAACGTAGGAAGGGTGAACGTCTCTTCCAGTTATGTCGATGCTTTAACTAACTTAGTAGATGAGGACAAAATAACTAGTAACCCGGTTCTGGCCGTTATTGACTCGATGTACGGCTCCGCTCAAGGTTTTACGGCGGAAGTTCTGAATAAGTTTGGGGTTCCCCATGTAGGGGTCAGGCAGGAGTACAATCCCAGCTTTAAAGGTGTGAGGCCTGAACCGCTGGAGGAGAACCTCGAGCCTTTACGTGCTGAAATCCTCGAGCAAAACACGATGAACGACGTCCCCGTGATGGGTGTGGTAACCGACGGCGACGGGGATAGGATTTCTGCGATGGCCGAAGACGGTTCTTTCATCGATTCCCACAGGACGTACGCGCTGTTGATGAAGTATTTGGCTGAAACCCGGGACTGGGATGGCAAGGCCGTCAAGAATTTTCCTCTGACCGACATGATTTTCAAGATCGGAGAAAAACACGGAAACGACGTGGAGGAAACCGAGGTCGGCTTTAAGTTCATTGCCGAAAAGATGGTTCGAGAAGACGTACTGATTGGAGGGGAAGAAAGCGGCGGCATCGGACTGAAAAACCATATACCCGACCGGGACGGTGTCCTTTGTGCCCTTATCCTCCTGGAAATGGTGGCCGAGTCAGGGAAACCACCTTCCGAATTGGTTGAGAACCTTCTCGAAGAATACGGTGGTCACTATTACCGGAGAAACGATATCCACCTCGAAGGAAGGCAGGAAGTCGCGAAACTGGTTGAAGAGGACCCGCCAGAGAGTATCGGCGGCCACGAGGTAAAAAGCGTTGAAACCACTGACGGAGTCAAGCTCAGATTCTCCGATGGATGGCTTTTGATCAGGGCCTCAGGGACCGAGCCTCTTTTACGCCTCTACTGTGAAATGGACGAGGAGGAAAAGATAGATGGAATTCTCGAAGAAGCGGAAAAATACGCCAGAGACCTGGTAGGTGAATGAAGGCAAATGAAAGAAGCACCGGAAGAGTACGATTTCGAACAAATCGAGGACAGATGGCGCGATTACTGGACGGAAGAAGGGACTTTTGAAGCGGATCTGGGCGAAACCGAGGACAACTTTTACTACCTTAACATGTTCCCCTATCCGTCGGGAACCATGCACGTCGGCCACGGAAGAAACTACATAATTGGCGATACGCTGACGCGTTTCATGACGATGAAGGGTTTGAACGTGCTGAACCCGATGGGTTTCGATGCATTTGGCCTTCCGGCGGAAAACGCCGCAATAGATCGAGGCGTCGAGCCGGGTGAGTGGACGGAAGAAAACATAGCCGATTTCAAGAAACAGTTTCGACAGTGGGGAATAGAATACGACTGGGACCGAGAAGTAAGGACCCACGAACCGGGTTACTATAAGTGGACGCAATGGCTCTTCCAGAAGCTCTACGAGGAAGGACTGGCTTACAGGGACGAAAGCCCGGTTAACTTTTGCCCGCACTGTGATACCGTCCTTGCAAACGAGCAGGTAATCGACGGCAAGTGCGAGCGTTGCGGGACTACGGTCGAGGAAAAACAGCTCGAGCAGTGGTTCTTCAAGATTACGGAATACGCCCAGGAGTTACTTGAAGACCTGGAAGAGCTGGACGGCTGGCCGGAGCACGTCAAGAAGATGCAGAAGGACTGGATCGGCCGAAGCGAGGGCGTAGAGATAGAGTTCGACCTTGCGGATCGAGACGGTGAACTTGACGTATTTACCACCAGGCCCGATACGTTGTTTGGTGCGACTTACATGGCTCTGGCTCCGGAACACCCGCTGGCTAAGGATATAATCGGGAGTGTAGAAGACCCGGAAGACAGGGAGGAATTGCAGAACTTCGTCGACGAGACGAAGCGAATAGATCAGACCCAGCGTGCCGGTGGCGACCTAACTAAAGAAGGGGTTTTCACCGGAGAGTACGCCGTTAACCCGGCAACGGGAGAAGAAATCCCGATATGGATTGCCAACTTCGTGTTAACTGAGTACGGATCCGGAGCGATCATGTCCGTGCCGGGCCACGACCAGCGTGATTTCGACTTTGCGAAGAAGTACGATATCCCGATAGTGGAAGTAATTGCCCCGGAGAAAGGCGAGCCGGTTGGTGAGCTGGATGAGGCTTACGAGGAACCTGGTTACCTGGTTAATTCCGGCGATTTCAACGGTCTGGATTCCGAGACTGCCTACAGGGAGATTGGTGAATGGCTTAAGGAGCGAGATAAGGGCGAGTTTACGGTAAATTACAAGCTCCAGGACTGGCTTATCAGCAGGCAGCGCTACTGGGGTGCGCCGATTCCAATGATTCACTGTCCTGAGTGCGGCGTTGTACCCGTACCGGAAGAGGACCTGCCGGTAGAATTGCCGGACGTGGAATTCATCGGCAACGAAGGGCTTTCGGAAATCGACGAGTTCGTCGAAACCACCTGTCCCCGCTGCGGTGCCGATGCGAAAAGGGAAACGGATACCATGGATACTTTCGTTGATTCCAGCTGGTACTACCTGCGCTACCTGTCCGCCGGAGACGACGAGAAGATATTTGATTCAGAGACGGCCAATGACTGGCTTCCGGTCGATCAGTACGTCGGCGGCGTGGAGCACGCAATACTGCACCTGCTGTACTCACGGTTCGTTACAAAGTTCCTTCAGGATATCGATCTGGTTGACTTCAAGGAGCCCTTCGAGCGCCTGTTTACTCAGGGGATGATCTCGCACCAGGCTTACCGCTGCGAAGAGCACGGCTGGATTCGACCAAAGAACGTTGAAGGCGGAGACAGGTGCCCGGAATGCGGTGCCGAATTGAAAGTTACGATGGAATCGATGTCAAAATCGAAGAAGAACGTAGTTTCGCCAAACGAGTTGATTGACGAGTACGGTGCCGATACGGAGAGGATCTATACGCTCTTTATCGGTCCGCCGGAGAAGGACGTCGAGTGGAGCGACAGGGACGTAAAGGGAAGTCACCGCTTCCTCACCCGGGTCTGGCGATTGGCAACCCAGCACATGGACCTCTTCGAGGAGGAATATCCCCTCGATCCCGCCGATTTCGACGAAGCGGAAAAGGAACTTTGGCGAAAGATAAACCAGACGGTCAAGGAAGTGACTGAGGACCTCGAAGGCTTTAGCTTCAATACCGCCGTCTCGTCGATCATGGAGCTGACAAACGAGTTCTACGGCAAAATTTCCGACGGCGATATTGACGAAGGATTATTAAAAGAAGGTATTAGACGGCTCGTTTTAATTATATCTCCTTTTACCCCGTTCCTGGGCGAGGAGTTATGGCACCGGATGGGTAAAGATAAACCGATAATGGAGGCGGACTGGCCGGAATGGAGCCAGGAAGCACTGGAGCAGGAGGAAACGGAAATGGCCGTCCAGATAAATGGAAAGGTACGAGCTCATGCAGAGGTGCCGACCTCGATTGAAGGAGACGAGGAGGCCCTGAGAGAGGAAGTGCTTGGAATTGACAGAATAAGTGAAAGGGTCACGGAAGACGAGATAAAGAAGTTTATCGTAGTTCCCGGCAATTTAGTAAACATCGTAGTTTGATAGACTTCAAGCTTTATTCTGAGCCATTTTGTGCCGAATTTTCACGGTCGGGATCTTGCACAGGTAAATGACTGATCTTATAATACTTCAGATGGCGGCGTAGCCAAGGGGCCCAAGGCAGGGGATTGCAAATCCCCCATCCTCGGTTCAAATCCGAGCGTCGCCTCACGATAGTGTAAGGGTGGTTAGCTCAGCTGGGAGAGCACCTGCTTGACGTGCAGGAGGCCGCTGGTTCAAGTCCAGCACCACCCACCACACTTCTGTCCCTTCCGGTGAGAGGGATTATAAAAATTACTTTTATCTTTCGCCTGCCCCCATTTTTCGACATGAATTC
>CAZDMI010000015.1:0-21364 GCA_964506635.1 uncultured Thermotogae bacterium | reverse complement strand
CGCCGAGCAGCATGAAGGTGGCGGTACCGTCCTTCCAGCATTCGCCCTGATTTGGGCAATCTGCCTCCCTGCAAACCGTATTTAGACCGTGCTCCGCCAAAATCGAACCTACCTTGGCCTCCGCCTCCGTTTCACCGGGTGCCGTTGCCTTAATCCATTCCGGTTTGCTACCCATAATTTCCTCCTGAATCAAGTAAACTCGACTCGGAATTGATATAAGAGTTCTTCTTTGACACCATCAATACCGACGTCCGCAAAATCCGCAATCGAGGCCAACCTGATATCGTTTAAACCGCAAGGGCGAATCAGTCTCGCTTTTTTTTGATTCAACGCGACGTTCAGGGCAACCCCGTGCATGGTGTACCACCTCTTTACCCGCAATCCGATCGATGCAAGTTTTTCTCGTTTACCCTTTACCCAGAGTCCTATTTCGTCGCCCTCGTGAAACTTAGTGTCCAGACCGAAGGATTCCACGGTCTTTCCGACGGCCGTGCCTAGACGCCGGATAAACTTCCTCAGGTTCCTGTCGTAGTCCCTCAGGTCAAAAATCGGGTAAAGAATTAACTGGCCCGGCCCATGGTAGGTAACGCCGCCGCCGCGTCCGATCTCAACCAGATTTACCCCGTGCTCTTCGAGAACTTTTTCGTCAACGAGTATATCTTCCTCCGACGAGGACTTTCCCATGGTAATGGTCGGTTCGTGCCTCGTCGAAATCAGGATATTTTCTCCTTTTCCTTGGAGCCGGCGAGAAAAGATTTCCTTCTGACGCCGGTAACCTTCTTCGTAACTGGTTAACCCCCAGTCCAGAACTGTATAAGGCTTGTTAACTTCGTCACTCAAACTGATCTATTTTCTCAAGAACGTAATCCAGGTCCTCTCGGGTATGATCGGCGGATATCTGAAATCGTATCGACTCGTCACCTTCCGGAACCACGGGATAGACTATCGCGGTAGCAAGGACCTCGTTTTCTTTGAGGTAATCTACCATCTGCCTGGTCTTTTTGGTATCGCGAACCATAAGGGGCACGACCGGGTGCGGCCCTTCAATGACCTCGTGTCCGATTTCCTTTAACCCTTCCTCGAAGTAATTGGTCATGGCGCTCAAATGATCAAGCATCTCTCTGCCCTGATCACTATCGACGATCTCGAGCGATTTAATGGCCGCTTCAGCTTCTGGAGCAGTAATCGGATTGGAGTAGATGTAAAAAGGTGAAGTTTCCCGCAAGTAACTGGTAACGGTCTCGTCCGTAACTACGTACCCTCCATTTACTCCCAGTGATTTTCCCATCGTGGAAACGATCAGGTCGACGCCGTTTTCACCAGTCACTTCGCTCGTACCTCGACCGGTTTTACCGTAGGCCCCAACTCCGTGGGAATCGTCCATTATCGTAAATACGCCATCTTTGAACTTAGAATCGTACTTTTCCGCGATCGAAACGAATTTGTCGAGATCCGGGTAATCCCCTCGCATGCTAAAAACCCCGTCAGTTATTACAATTACTCTTTCGTAAGAGCCCACGGCACTCCCTAGCTTCTCATCCAGGTCTTCCATATCCAGGTGGTCGTAGATATCCTTACCCTTGGGTTTTGCCATCCGGATTCCGTTGATTATACAGTTATGGTTCAGTTCGTCGGAAATGATCAGAGTTTCGCTGTTCGTTAAGGGCTGAATTATCCCGGTCATGGTCGCATAAGCCGAGGAATAAATTACGCAGGACTCCTTGTCGTGAAAATCGGCCAGCTTTTCCTCGAGCTCTACATGGGGCTCATAAGTCCCGTGGATAAACCTGACTGCACCGGGACCCGAACCGTACTTTTCCGATGCCTTTTCTTCGGCCTCTATTACTTCTTCGTTAAGGTGCAGACCGAGGTAGGAATTCGAATTCATCTTCAGGAATGCTCCCTCTTCTCCCGCTATGCGATAACGGGGGGCGTTGCCATCTTTGGACCTCTCCACTCCTTCTATTACGAGCTCCTCCCCTTTAAGAGTGCCTTTTCTTTCCAGTTCGTTCAGTTTTTCCTCGAGCGTCTCGTTCATTTTTTTAAGCGGCATGATTTCACCTCAAATATGGGATATCTTCATTTCAATAAGGATAACGAAGGTAGTTAGAGGGGTCAACTAGAATGAAATTACCTTTTATTCTTTCGTCGTTCCGTTGTCCTTTTAGAGATATACGTCTATAATTGAGAAAAGGAGGGAAAATAATGGCTGAAGACATGCAGAGGATACTTGTAATCGGAGCCACGGGACAGATTGGCTCCGAACTCGTACCAGCTTTGAGAGAAAAATACGGGGAGGACTCGGTCATTGGGACCTACCTTTCCACAAAGCCGTCCAACGATCTTAGCCGAGGGCCACTCGAGGAACTAAACGTGATGGACAAGGAGGCCATGGGGAACGTAATAGAAAAATACGATATCGATTCCGTCTTTAACCTGGCTGCGGTTCTTTCCGCGAAAGGGGAAGAGAATCCCCAGTTGGCTTTTCGGGTAAACGTTATCGGTTTCTTCAACTTACTTCAGCTCGGTCTGGAAAATCAGCTAAACAGGATAATAATTCCGAGCTCCATCGGGGTTTTTGGCCCCGAGGTTCCGGATCAAAACGCGCCAAATGAGACAGTACTCCGCCCGACATCCATGTACGGGGTTACCAAAGTGACGGACGAACTCATGGGGAACTATTATTATCACAAATTCGGGCTGGACGTTCGTGGTTTAAGACTGCCTGGTATAATTAGTTCTAAGACACTGCCCGGTGGGGGAACGACGGACTACGCGGTTGAGGCCTTCTACAAGGCCATACAGAAGGGGCACTATACTTTTTTCGTCAGGGAGGATACAGCTCTGCCTCTGATGTACATGCCGGACTGCGTCAAGTCATTAATCGACCTGGCAGAAGCAGATATCTCGGACCTGGAACACCACTGTGACTTCAACGTATCCTCCATAAGCCCTACTGCTGGCGAACTGGCCCGAAAAATTAAGGAATATATCCCGGAATTCACCTACGATTTCGAACCGGACGAAAGACAGCAAATAGCCGATTCCTGGCCAAATTCGATGGACGACACTCCTGCTCGGGAAGAATGGGGCTGGGAGCAGGAATACGGGCTGGACGAAATGGTAGAGGACATGATAGCCAAGCTAAAAGAGAAACTATAAAGCATGTCTCTGAAAAACTTTTCGAAAAGCGATACCGAATTAAGGCTGACGCATACCAGACGAGAGGAAATTGCCAACGGCGTTTCTCACGGCCTTGGTACGGCTCTAAGCGTGGTTGGTCTGGCCCTGATGATTCTGCGTACTTTACCCCTCAAGGGCAACTTGAGGCTGACGAGCGTGATCATATTTGGATCGACCATGATTTTAGCCCACCTTTCCTCTACGCTCTATCACAGTGTCTCGGGAAAAAAGATGAAGCAAATTATGCAGTTCGTGGATCACGGATCCATATACCTACTGGTGGCCGGCACTTTCACTCCCTTGCTGTTGATCACGCTAAACCCGCTTACCGGATGGGTAATGTTCTCTCTGGTTTGGGGCTTTGCTTTGGGGGGAATAATCTTTAAAAGCTTTTACATAAACAAGTACCCAAAGTTCGAAGCAAGTACGTACGTAATAATGGGTTCGATGTCAATGTTCATCATGAATCAGCTCTACCACGGATTGCCGTTAATGGGGTTCGCCCTCGTGCTAGCCGGAAGCGTGATTTACCTGCTGGGGCTAATCTTCCTTGGCTGGCACTCGCTCCCTTACAACCATATGATCTGGCACTTATTTGTCATGGGCGGGAGCGTCAGTCATTTCTACGCGGTTTACTTTTACGTCTTACCAAGCTAATTCTTACACGGGGCGGTCTCCGGAGCTTCTCAGCTATTACCTAGTACTCCCGATAGATTTGTCCCGGCTCTATCAATTCAAGCTCAAAAGAAGGGTCCTTTTCTTCCAGCACCTTTTTCCTATATTTCGCGAGATCGTTCTTGTAGCGAGAAGAAACATGGAGGCCGAGCATTTTTTTGCTGACGCCGGCTTCCATGGCAACGTCAACTGCTTCATCAAGCGTGGCATGTTTGAACATCTTTCTATCTTCTTCGTCCAGAAACGTACAGTCGTGACACAGAACTTCCGTTCCGGAGATTTGCTTCGGGTCGAGCGGAACGGAATCGCCTCCGTAAGTAAAGGTCTTCTGTCGGTAGCTCTCCATTAGTTCCTCCCGCCCTTCCCCTTCCGCTATTTCCTTAATTTCCTCCTGAGGCGTCTCCCTGTATTCTTCCTTTAGCCGCTGCCTGACTTCGATTATGTTGTAACCGAGTGAAACCTCGTTTCTAGAGTGATCCGTAGTGAATGCCCTTACGTAACGGGGGTTACGGCTTGATTCCTCCTCACCGTAGACCTGTACTTCATCGCCTCCTTCTAGCGGCACCCACTCCAGCGGATAGGAGACGTTGGAATTAGTCCTGTTCAGGTAATTCATCAGTTCCGAGATGTGAAAGTTATTCCTCGGGTAATAAATTGTTAGCGGCTTTTTTTTGTCACCCATTGCGTTATTCCGAATATTTACCAGGCTGACAAGACCCGCTATATGGTCCGTGTGCCCATGAGAAAGAAACACTCTTTCTATGGCAAAGGACTTATTTCCCATTATGCTACTAACGCTCTCCCCCGCATCAAATAGCAACCTGTCCGGGCTGTAGTAAAGCCAGCTGGAATACAGTGCCTTGGAATAAGAAAGTATCTTCATTAAATATCCTAAGAGTTAAACCCTTTCAAAAAGGCGTCAATATTCCTACCCAAATCTTCCCCAACGTAGCCACCTTCCAGCACGCCGAACGCAGGCAGGTTCAATCCACTAAGTGCTTTTCCGATTTCTTCGAACGCCTCCGTGGAAAGACCCACTGAGGCAAGAGGATCGTTTTTGTGGCCATCGAACCCGGCGGAAAGCGCGAGCTGCTCGAAATCCTCGTTTTCCGTAATATCGTTCAGCGAATCCCTCAGTATTTTCAGGTACTTTTCGTCGCCCGTATCGGCCGCTATCGGGTGATTTACGGCGTTTTCGCGGGATTCCTCTCCGGTACCGGGAAAACCTGGAGACCGGTGAAGTGAGAGGTAAACCACGTCCTCGTCCCCGAGAAATATATCCTGGGTCCCGTTACCGTGGTGGGCATCGAAGTCGACAATCAAGGTCTTCAAACCGGATTTCCTCACTGCTATTGCAAGGTTGTTGAAATAACAAAAGCCGCCAAGGAAATCCTTACCGGCATGATGGCCCGGGGGTCGCATGAGAGAAAGGTTATCGGTCCGCTGCGCCTTCAAAGCACCGCCGGCCGAAAGAGTTGCATAATAAAACAGATCGTCGTACTGCGGACAATCCGGATCGGAAAAAGTTCCTTTTCTCACGCTGTCCACGAAGTCCTGATCGTGCACGAGCAACAAATCGTCCACGTCCGCTTGTTCGGGAAGTAAAGTTTTGTACTTGTCATGAAGGTAGCTATAAGCTTTCTTTACTCTATCAGGGGACTCCGGATGACCAGCAGAGCGGTATTGCAGTGCTTCGTCGGAAAATACCAGGTCCATACTCCTCCTTATTTTTTATAAATTCAAATAGAATTGGTCGTCCCTGGATAACCCATTAACCAGAACTGTGCATTTCCTCTTCCATCTCAACGTAGTCGCCGTACTCCTCTTCCACTTCCTCCATATGTTCTTCTATATTCTGGTGTCGATTCTCAAGTTCTTCGGGTACCTCCTTATCATTAGAATCGAGATAATCGTAGATCGCTTCGACCAACCCGTCCGAAGCAAGGTTGGAACAGTGCATCTTCACTGGGGGTAGCCCGTCAAGTTCCTCGGCAACCTGCTTGTTCGTAATCTCTATGGCCTCCTCGACACTCTCACCCCTGGCCATATCCGTGACCATGGAAGAAGTCGCTATCGCGGCAGTACAGCCAAAAGTCTCCCAGGAAATATCTTCAATTATCTCGTCACCGTCTTCGTCCTCTTGCACCTTTATATACAGCCACATTACGTCACCACATAGGGCATTACCAACTTTGCCGACGCCATCAGGGTCTTCCATCTTTCGTTGGTTATGCGGATCATTAAAGTGCTCCATTACAGTATCAGAGTACATCGATAACACCTCTAATTTATTTAAAAATCAATTTGTCAGGGGAGAAGCTTTTCTGAGCTCCTTAACGACGCCAGGTAAAACTTCCAGCAGGCGATTGACGTCCTCTTCGACCGTCTCCCTGCCCAGAGTTATCCTGAGACTTCCGTGTGCGAGAGAAAGAGGGAGCCCTATGGCGAGTAGAACGTGGCTCGGTTCAAGACTGGGGGACGAACAGGCAGATCCCGTACTTGCCGCTATTCCTTCGTTATCCAGTTTCATGATGATTGACTCGCCCTCAATGCCTTTAAAGCTAAAATTTGCGTTGTTGGCCAACCTATTTTCCTCGGGCCCGTTCAGTACCGTATCCGGTATCTCCATTACCTCATCGATGATCCTATCCCGGAGGCGTTTTTGTCTACCCCTTTCCTCATCCATTTCTCCGTAAACCAGGTCAACAGCTTCTGCCAGGCCAACTATCCCGGGTACGTTTTCCGTCCCGCTGCGCAGCCCGTTCTCATGGCCGCCCCCGTGCAATATCGGTTCGAGTTTTAAACCTTTTCGGCGGTAAAGAAAGCCAACACCTTTGGGGCCATAAATTTTATGCCCTGAAGCCGAGAGCAGGTCGACATTTTCGAGATCCAGAGGGAATTTGCCAAATGCCTGGACGGCATCAGTGTGGAAAAGAGTATCGTTCTCGCTCGTCATCTGGGCCAGTTCTTCGATCGGTTCTATCGTACCGATCTCGTTATTGGCGTACATTATTGACACCAGAGCCGTATCTTCCCGGAGAGATTCCTCCAGCGCTTCGGGGTTAACTCTGCCGTCCCCATCTACTTCCAGGTAGGTAACCTCGTGGCCCTTCTCTTCAAGCCATTCAAGTGTATGAAGCACGGCGTGGTGTTCGATCTCCGAAGTAATGAAGTGGCCGGGCTGGTCCAGGTTCGAAGCGACGCCCTTGATTGCAAGGTTATCGGATTCGGTCGCACCTGATGTGAATACGATTTCCTTCGGGTCGACCCCGAGAGAAGCCGCGACTCTCTCCCTGCTATCCATCAGCCCTTCCGATTTTGCCACGTTAGCGTGTGAGTAAAGGCTGGAAGGATTTCCGTACTTCTCTCGGAAGAACTCCGACATCTTATCCTGCACGGATTTAGCTACTGGAGTCGTTGCAGCGTTGTCTAAGTAGACTAAGTCACTCATCTTACTCCCTCCCGCAAAACTATACCATTATAGTCCAGTTTTATCAATATCCGCACAGGTAACGCCTTTCGAAAAACTTATCGATAAACTTGAGGGCGTTTTCCCATTAACTTATAATGGTTACAGTTTTATGGGGATGTAGCTCAGCAGGGAGAGCGCCGCGTTCGCAACGCGGAGGTCGGCGGTTCGAATCCGCTCATCTCCACCAGATTGCTTCTATAGTTTTTCGCTTATCTCGTCTATCTTATTCTCTAGTTCGTCAACCTGCTTCTTGAGATCCTGGATGGACTTCAGTAGCTGAGGATCGGGTCCGGACCTTCCACCCATGCCTCCTCCACCCATTCCACCCATCTGGCTCATAATTTGACCTAATCCACCCATTCCTCCACCCATTCCACCTTGCATTTCGTCCAGAGCGGATTCAAGGTCTTTTTCCTCGGATTCTTCACTCTTGTCCTCTTCTCTATCTTCTCGGTCTTTTTCTTCTTCGTTCATGTATTTACCTCCATGTGTGTAATTAGAGTTAACAAACGTTAAGATACACTAGCCGCGCGTTGCAACAGCAGACGCCATCCCGCTGAGTCAGGCTTCCCAGTTAGAACCTTCGCCGGGAAGGGGACAGGAAGAGTTCAAAGCCGTTTCAGCGATATTGTTGCCGTATTCCTTTACCCGGTCAATGCTGTCGGAAACTATTCCGAGCGACTGGGCGGTTTGAGGTTCCAGGTTCCTTAGGCCCTTGTCAAGATCTATCAGCTTCTCCTCGATATCGTCACCCTGGGATAGGGCCTCATTGGCGAGTTCAATATCCCGGTCGGTAAGAGACTTTACCGATTTATCAACTATGTCCAGGGCATCTACCGAAGTTTCTTTGAAGGCCTCTTCGACCTCGTCCGGCAAAGCACCCTCAAGCTCGGGAGTGATGCCGGCGATTTTCTTCGCGTGGTCGGCAATTCTCTCCAGCTGCTTGGCAGCCGTCTGGTAGTCGAAGTATCGGGCCCTGTTTACCTCCTTTCCGTTTCTCTCCACTATCGTGTAGAGCATGACCCTGAACCTCCTGGAAAGAGCCAGGTAAAGCCTATCCACGTCGTCGTCTCTGTCCTGGACGTCCCGTGCCAGCTCGAGATTATCCTCCAGCATGGCATCAATAGTATCTTCGAACATGGTTCGGGAAATCTGATAAATCCGGGAAAGGGTCTCGTTGATCGACAACTCCGACAGATCGGAGAGGTTCCGAATTATTATCTGATTTGACGACTCCTCCACGATTTCGGGTCCGATCAGCGATTGAGTCGTTCTCCTTATCGTACCTCTCTGTTCCGAAGTTATTTGTTCACCCTCGATTTTTATTACCTCGTAACCAGCTATATAGAGAGAAATTATACTTCTGGTAAGCGCATCTCCCTGTTTTTCACCAATGGCCAGTTCCCCAACCTTGTCCTCTTTTTCCAGCCGAGTCTGAGGTTGCATTACCATCGTATTCGGTTTAATGCTTACCATATTAACTTCCGTACCCGGCTCCAGACCGATGCCTTCGGCCCACGCTTTAGGTAAAGTGACCATGAAAGTGGATCCACCGGTTATCTGGACCTTACGACTATACACATTCATTCACCTCTTGGGTTATTCGATATTGATCGAAAAAAATAGTTACTGGTCTCTATTATGTATATCGATATAGAAAAATTGTAACAATATACATTAGGCAATGCCAGGGTAAAATACTTAAGTATCTTACTCAGTTTTAAGACAGCCTGGAAGTTACCGACATATATCAATTCTTCTAATAATTCGAAAATCGCTTGAAGCGGCGCAAACCTTTTCTGTAAACTAGACTAACATAATGACGCGAAATTTAACGGGGGACATAGTGAGACAAATTACTGACTCAATTTTTCTATATTTACTATTAATTTTTCTGGTTTTGATTATAACTCCTTTAACACCTCCGAAAGTCCATGGTCAACAGCTCAATAGGGTTATCGTAGAAGAAGTTACCGCCCGGGGTACGGATACTACTAGCTTACCCCCTTTCCGCGGCCCAGTAGAAGTCCGAGACTTCTTCAATTATTACGAAGGGAGCCCGAACACGGGCCTGGAAAAAAAGGATGCCTTCGTCGTTATTCCCTATAAATCTCCTTCGGGAACGACCAGTTTGATAGTCCTTGTAGACGATCCCGCCTCCTTGTCAGGGGGAGAGGCCGAGCTGAGAATAAGTGGTCTTCCCGGGTCTTCGCACGTAGCTTTATTTGACGGACCTCCCGCAAATTACAGTTTTTCTCCGCCAAAAGGCAATTTTCGCTGGAACTGGGATCCCGAAGATGCCGACGGAGCTATTATCTCGGGGCTTGAAGACGAGTTCGAGCTTGAAATCGAATTTCAACCGATAGAAAACTTAGGCGGAGGAGTAGTGATTTCGGGCAACCTGGAGTCACCGGAAAGCTTGGTAGTGGATGAAGGCGCAAAAGTACGACTGAGCGGTGTAGCTAGTGTCCGGAGCCCAAAAGCCCGGTTTACCTGCCCCAAAGCAGTCAGAAAAGGCGAAAAAGTAGAATTCGATGCCTCTAAATCGATAGACCCTGACGGAAGGATAGTACAGTACAGCTGGGATTTCGACGGAGACGGGTTTTATTCTTTTGTCTCTCAGAAACCGACCGCAAAACATACTTTTATCAAGTCCGGCACTCATACGGTCAATTTACGGATAACTACGGATTTCGGTAACGGATCAGTAAGACAAAAAACAGTCAAAGTAACCAGGAACCCGATCAAAGCCACCAGGCACCTATCTACGGAGGAAGTACTACCGGATGAGAAGGTCAAGGTTCGGGTTGAAATACTGGCAAGGCAGGAGGTATCCGGGGTCGGACTGGAGGAAAACCTTCCGAAAGGATGGGACGTCAAGTTTCAGGGGAAAGAGGGAATTATATGGAAACCTTCAACCAACCAGTGGTTACTGGATCGTCGGATGGAGGCGGGTGAGACGATTCAAATTAGTTATATGCTTCTATCCCCCTCCAGATCGAAACTGGATCAGAGCGACCACGGAACCTCGATAAAACTTTCCGGCAAAGTTAGCAGCGCTTCTCCCAAATTCTCACAAAGGGTAATCGGAGATTCTCAGCTAGGCATGACCTCTTCCGTAAAACCTTTAACGACTCTGGCCCATTACGACCCGGAAGCTCGAAAAATCGACTTCAAGTTATCGGGAAAAATCACCGAGAGGCAGCTCAAAGCAGCTCTGGGGGCCTGGAAGCGGGGAGGTAAATTGTCATACCTTGGCGGAATGGCGGTAGACTTTGAACTCATCAAAAAAGCAATCCTTTACCACCAGAAAGGGGCGAAGGTGTCGGAAAAAATATCAGAAACCGGGACTCCGGAAGTAGAAGTGAGGCGATCAATAAACACTGGTTTGCCTGATGACGCCCTGCTCCTCGATTCTGACAATCCCTGGTCGGATCGGGAAACTGGCGCAGTCGAATTCTGCGTAACTGTAAAGGTTTCCCCCGAAAACAGAACCTTAATGGGTTTCGGGGTTGACGAGAAAATACCGGAAAGCTGGAAGGTAACTTCGGAAAGTGGAGAGGGGGTCGTGTTCAAACCGGCTACTAACAGGTGGGTAGCCAGAAGGCCCATTTTGCCCCACGAAAACTTTACAATCGACTATCGGGTGAAAGTCCCATTAAAGTTCAGTATCGGGAAACACTTACTAAATGGTGAAGTCGAGGAGGGATGGTCGGGCAACTCGATTAGAATTCGTGGAGACCACTCCCTGAAAACCGTAAATAAACTACCTCCCAGGGTAGTAATTTCCAGGTGGAACGTGGAAAAAGGTAAACTCGACCTGACCATGGATAATTACATCACTTCATCGCAGTCCGAAAAAGCTATCAATTTATGGGTAAAAGGACTGGTAGTTCCCTTTACAGGAGGGAAGAAAATTGCGTTTTCCACGGTTAAAGAAGTAATGGGGCTACATCTGGAAAAAGAGCCAATAAAACCGACTTATTAGTCTTCCTCCAGGTTGCCGCTGAGCTCTTTCCTGCTCGGCACTTCAGTTTTTTTCCATAGTTTCTCGAAATATTTTTGATAGGCTCTGCCGACCTCGTGGGTATTCTTCAAAAGGATATCTGCTTCCAGGTTCTTCGAGAGCGAGTAATAGGACCAGTTAGTCGAACCAAGCAATACTGAGTTTCCGTCGACGATCAAAACCTTGCTATGGGTCGTCGAGGTAAGACTATCGAAACTGACGTTTTCTACTCCCTGTCCCAGCAACCAGAGCGCAGTCTCCCTATTTGATTGGTTAACGTCGTCTGACCACGAGTTCACGTCGAGAATAATTCTGATATCGACACCTCTTTGCTTTGCCTCGACCAGCGTTTTAAGCAACTGATTGGATTTGCTCTCCTGGAATTCCGGATACCTGGTTATCTTAAAAACTACCAGATAAATCGATTCCCTTGCTCCCTTTATCAGCTCCTTGGCCATGTTGTAATATGACCGATTTTCTCCGGTACTTACGAGGGGGACTATAGAGGACCCTTCGGGTAATTCCGGCAATTTGACTTTTTCAAAGGATTCTCCCGCCCAAACTGCATCGAAAACCCTGCTATAAAAAACCGCAACTCTTTCCCCCGTCAATTTCACGTTGCTCTGGTAGGTCTCAGTGTAGGAGGGGTAGTTCCAGTTGCTGGAACCAACGATTACGGTCCGGTCGTCGATAACTATTAACTTCGCGTGGGTCGTTACTTTGGGGTCGTCCAGCTTCACTTTTAAGCCACGGTCCCTTAGCAGCTTTGCCGTCGTTTTATTTGTTTCTGTTATGCTACTTGAGAAATCGCTCTCGTCCAGCAGTACCCTGACCTTCACACCTCTATCCGCAGCCACCCCGAGGGCGTCAAAGAGTTCATTCTGGATTCCATCCGGGTGCTTCGGATAGTTGTCCGCAGTAGACATCATCACTTTGATCGAATCCTTTGCCCCTCTTATTTCCTCGATCAGGTGGTTATAGTAAACACGGTTCTCCGGTGTATCCAGTAGAGGCGTAACGGTCAGCTCCCCGGATACGGCTTCCGCCGCCGTCGAGGTGAGCAAGATAACTGAAACAAGAATGGTTCCCGCTACGAACTTTCTATTCATTTTCATGGCAATCTATTTTTATCCGAAATACTCGCTCGTTCAAGCGCTATGGCGTATTCGAGGACCTAATTGAAGCCTTCCACCAAATTGGGTAAGCTTTCAATTAAATATGATAAATACCTTAACCGTATTCGGAACCCGTCCGGAAGCAATCAAGCTTGCACCTCTAATCGACGAGTTATCCCACAGAGAGGGATTTGTTTCCGAAACCTGTTCGACCGGCCAGCACCTGGAGATGCTTCAAGGGGCTATTGACGTCTTCGACTTTGCCGTGGACTACGATCTCGATTTAATGGAGGAGTCGCAGAGCCTCTCCGGTCTAACGAGCAGAGCAATCGACGGTCTGGACCGAACGCTCCGTTCCACCGACCCCGATATGGTAATCGTCCAGGGGGATACGACAAGTGCCTTTGTGGGTGCTCTAACCGGCTTTTATCACAGGATCCCGGTTGGACACGTGGAAGCAGGCCTGAGAAGTGGAAATAGATCCGACCCCTTCCCGGAAGAGATCAACCGCCGGCTTTCGGATTCCTTATCCGACCTGCATTTCGCCCCAACCGAAAACTCCAGAGATAACCTTCTGGATGAAGGTTATTCTGACGATACCATATCCGTTACCGGTAACACCGTCATCGACGCCCTAAAGAAAATTACGGAATCCATCCGCAGCGGTTCTTTAAGCCCGAATTTCCCGATCGACATAACGGGCTTCGAGAGGGAAGAAAAGAAGCTGGTCCTGGTCACTGCTCACAGGAGGGAAAGCCTGGGGGGCGGAATAAAAGAAATCTGTCTTGGTCTCAAACGGATTGCCCGGGAGCTCCCGGAGGTAGAAATAGTATTTCCCGTTCATTTGAACCCAAAAGTACGGGAAACCGTGCACGAAGTACTAGATGGTTCACGCCGTATTCACTTAATAGAACCGGTGGATTACCTCACTTTTGTCGGTTTGATGGAAAAATCATCGCTGATAATCACGGACTCCGGTGGAATTCAGGAGGAAGCTCCTGCCCTGGGGGTTCCAGTACTGGTGGCCCGTGACAGGACGGAAAGACCGGAAGCGATTCGGGCCGGAACCGCTAAACTGGTCGGAACGAACGCGGAGAAAATTTTTACGGAAGCAAGGAAGTTGATCGAGGAGAGGGAATACTACGACAGCATGGCAGAAGCCACGAATCCCTTCGGCCGGGGCGATGCCTCGGAGAAGATCGTCGAGGAAATCGAGGGGTACTTCGAGTAAAACCTGAAGTCGGTTTACTCCTCCTGAAAGAAATCATTAATTCTTTTTGCTACTGGTTCCGGAATGCCGGAAACGTCCTTTAATTCGGCCAGCGAAGCTTTACTAACTCCTTGTACTGAGTCGAAAGCCTGGAGCAGGAGCTTCTTGCGCTTCGGCCCGACCCCCTGAATCGAATCCAGGGAGGACCTGACGGTCCTCTTCTGTCTCAACCGCCTGTGGTAACTCACGGCAAATCTGTGCGCCTCGTCACGAACCCGCTGAAGCAACTTTAACCCCTCCGAATCCCTGTCGAAACCCACCGGATCCGACCGACCGGGCTGAAATACCTGCTCGAACTCCTTTGCCAGGCCAACGGTCGGAATATGGTCCATACTCAACGAAGCCAGTACCTCACTGGAAGCATTTAGTTGCCCTTTACCCCCATCAATCAATATGAGATCGGGAAAGCTGGAGAAACTCTCGTCCCTATCTTCTTCTCGGCCATTCGAAACCGAATCGGAACCGTGGAGGAACCTCCTGCGCAAGACTTTCCTGAGCATCGCGTAGTCGTCCGGGCCATCTTCCTCAATTTTGAACTTACGATACATATCTTTGCTGGCACGTCCGTTTTCAAAAACCACCATTGATCCGACGGAATCGGTCCCGGATATGTTAGAGATGTCGTAACCTTCTATTCTTCGGGGAGCCGCCGGAAGCCCCAGAACCTCCTTCAGTTCCTCCGCTCCTTTTTCCCCGGGAGCCTTACCCTCGGATCGCGGGGAACTAGCGATTTTATCTTTACCGTAACGGGCATTTCGCTTCGCCATCTCCAGGACTCTCTTTTTCTGTCCCCTTTTCGGGACTACGAATTCCACCCGGCCGGAGCGAAGTTCCGAAAGCCATTCGACTATCGTGTCCTCGTCTTCCGGCTTTCCCTCGACGTAGATCTCCTGGGGTACGACTCTCCTGTTTGCGTAGAACTTTTTCAGAAAGCCGGCCAGTACTGAAGAATCTTCCTCTCCCGGCGGAAAATTCACTTCAAAGCTATCCTGACCGCTTATCCTGCCCGACCTGACGAAGAAAACCTGAATGGTGCCCTTATTCTGATCGGAATCGGCCCCATCATCACGCTCAAGGGCAATGAAGTCTCGATCTAGCTCGTTCTTGAGCCGTACGTTCTGTCCGCGGGAAATCTTGCCGAGAGCATCTATTTTATCTCTCCACTCAGCCGCCTTTTCGAAATCCCTTTTCCCCGATGCCTGCTCCATCTTTTTTCTGAGTTTCTTTTCCACTTCCTTTATCCTGCCTTTTAGGAGGTCCCTGATGCTATCGACTGTCTCCATGTAACTTTCCCTGTCAGCCTTACCCGCACAAGGTGCAGGACATAAGTCTATATGGTAACGAAGGCAGGGCCTGCGCCCTCCGTCCTCGGGGGACCAGCTGCAATCCCTTATTGGAAAAACTTTTTCTATCGTATCCAGGGTCTTTCGCATCGCGCCCGCGTCGGTATAGGGGCCAAAGAGTTCGCCATCCTCGTCCCCTCTTTTGCGGGTCACTTCGAGTTGGGGGTACTCTTCGTCAGTTATTTTAAGGTAGGGGTAGCGTTTGTTGTCCCGGAGCAGGACGTTGTACTTTGGCCGGTACTCCTTGATCAGGTTTTCCTCGAGAACCAGTGCCTCTACTTCCGACTCCGTGACGATGT
This sequence comes from uncultured Thermotogae bacterium, assembly GCA_964506635.1. GTDB lineage: Bacteria > Bipolaricaulota > Bipolaricaulia > M55B111 > M55B111 > JAGXLP01. The sequence goes on along the minus strand of CAZDMI010000015.1, from coordinate 6,001 downwards.
AATCCACTTCGTCGGCTTCTTCCCGCAGGCTCCTCGTCTTAACGGAGGTCGCTTTGCCGGAGTTGAAGTAGCTCATTACCCTGCCCCGGATAGAGCTAGACTTGCCTACGTAAATAACTTCCCCGGCTGATCGTATAATGTAGGCACCCGGTTCCTCCGGGAAATCCTTAACCTCTTCCTTCAAGTTCATCTCGTAAGTAATTCTTCCCTCTTTTCGGAGAAAATTTCGTCCAGGATTTCCCCGGTAAAGGAACCCTCGGATTCACTGACCTCCTCCGGCGTCCCTTCCGCTATAAGTTGCCCTCCGTGCTTACCGCCCCCCGGCCCGAGGTCGATTATCCAGTCAGCGGTCTTGATCACGTGTGGGTTGTGTTCGATCACCACTATCGTGTTCTCTTCATCAACCAGTCTATGCAGGACATCAAGCAGTTTTCTTATGTCCTCGGCGTGGAGGCCGGTAGTTGGTTCGTCAAAGAGGTAAAGCGTGTGACCCTGTCTGCGCCTAGAAAGTTCCTTGGCCAGCTTTATCCGCTGCGCCTCCCCACCGGAGAGCGTCGTTGAGGGTTGGCCCAGCTTGATATAGCTCAGACCTATGTCTCGAAGAGTTTCAAGCTTTCTCTTTATCTTATCGTGGTTCGTAAAGAAGTGCAGTGCCTCTTCCACCGTCATTTCCAGAACGTCGGCGATGGTTTTACCCTTGTAAGTGATCTCAAGTGTCTCCTTGTTATATCTCTTCCCGTCACAATCCTCGCAGGGAACCGAAACGTCCGGAAGGAAATGCATTTCTATTTCCTTGTGCCCTCTACCTTTGCACTCCTCGCACCTGCCACCTTTGCGGTTAAAGGAGAACCGTCCTTTATCGTAGCCTCTTGTCCGAGCCTCCGGTGTGTCCGCAAAGAGTTCCCGGATATATCGGAAAACTTTTATATAGGTCGCCGGGTTTGATCGGGGCGTCCTTCCTATCGGGGACTGGTCTATTTCGATAACTTTTTCCAGCTGGTCTACGCCCTCGAGTTCGTCATGCTCCCCCGGCTTTGCCCCGCTGTTATGGAGTTCTCTCTCCAGCTGTCGGTAGAGGATATCGTTGATCAACGTGGATTTACCGGAACCCGAAACTCCCGTAACGCAGCTAAACAGGCCAAGTGGTATTCCCACGTCGATGTCCTTTAAATTATGCTCCCTTGCTCCGCGGACCCAGATCTTATCGCCCGGGGAATGACGTCGCTTCCTCGGAATCGGTATCTCCTCGTCGCCCCGCAGGTACTTTCCGGTCCAGGATTCCTCCACTTCTAGGAGGTCCTTGGGTGGCCCTTCGTGCACTACCTCTCCCCCGTTGGATCCGGCTCCGGGACCGAGTTCCACGACCCAGTCCGATTCCGTTATCGTCTGCCTGTCGTGCTCAACCACTATAACCGTGTTATCCATGTCTCTCAGGTCCTTCAGCGTGTCCAACAACCTGTCCACGTCGTGCTGATGCAACCCGACCGTCGGTTCGTCCAGTATGTAAAGTACCCCGGTCAATCCGGAGCCGATCTGCGTTGCCAGTTTGATTCTATGCGCTTCTCCTCCCGACAGTGTGCCTGATTCCCTGTCCAGAGTTAGGTAATCCAGCCCAACGTCCAGGAGAAAACCCAATCTCGCTTTTATCTCCTCCAGAATCTCGCCTGCGATCATTTCCTCGTTCCGGCTTAACTCGAGCGAGTCGAAAAAGTCGTAGGCGTCATCTATGGATAGCTCCGTTACCTCGTCTATGCTCTTACCGCTAACCGTTACCGCCAGGCTCTTCTGGTTGAGCCGACCACCCTCACAGCGAGGGCAGGGCAGTTTGGCCATGTACTCCTCAATCCTCTTTCGACTGCTATTGGAGCTTGAATCCCTGTACTTTTCCTCCAGTTCGGGAATAACGCCCTTATACTTCCTCCTGTGACGCTTCGTTTGCCCCTTACGGTTTGTATAAAGGAAGCTTACCTTTTCATCGTCGCCGTATAGCAGCAGTTCGATTTCTTCGTCGCTCAACTCACCAATCGGTACGTCCTTTGGAATTGAGTTTGCCTTGCAAAAAGCGTTCAGGATGGATTTTCTCCATTTACCGGGGTTCTTTTTCCAGGGGAGTATTCCACCCTCCTCGATCGGGAGGCTCTCGTCAAGGACCAAATCCGGGTCCACTTCGGCCTTTTTTCCCAGACCGTCGCACTTCTGACAGGCACCGTAAGGACTGTTGAACGAGAACATACGGGGTGTAAGCTCCGGAACGCTTATCCCACAGTCCGAGCAGGCCTGTTCCTCGCTAAAAGTGAGCTCTTCCCCGTTTTTGACCTTTATAATCAGGTTGCCGTCGGCCAGATCCAGTGCGGTTTCGACCGAATCCGCCACCCGGGACCTGATGTCGCTCTTTACTAGCAACCTGTCAACCACTACCTCCACGTCGTGCTTGACGTACTTCTCCAGCTCTATTTCCTCTTCAAGCTCCCTGATCCGCCCATCGACGCGAATTCGCATGAACCCCTGATCGCTTAACTGTTGAAAAAGGTCATGGTACTCTCCCTTTCTGCCCCGCACGACCGGCGCAAGAACGTATACCTTCTTGCCCTCTTCCAGTTCCATAACCTGGTCAATAATCCTTTCAGGCGTCTGGGTCGAAAGTTCCTTCCCGCAATTCGGGCAGTGAGGCACGCCAACGTGAGCGTAAAGCAGTCTCATGTAATCGTAAATTTCCGTCGCGGTACCAACGGTAGATCTGGGGTTCTGTCCGGTCGTTTTTTGGTCAATCGAAATGGAGGGGGACAGACCCTCTATAAAGTCCACGTCGGGCTTTTCCATCTGTCCGAGAAATCGCCTGGCGTAAGCGGAAAGCGATTCCAGGTACCTTCTTCGGCCTTCCGCATAAATAGTGTCGAAAGCAAGAGAGGATTTACCCGAACCGCTCAGACCCGATATTACCACCAGGTTATCCCTGGGGATCTCCAGGTCTACGTCCTTGAGGTTATGTTCTCCTGCACCTTTTATGGATATCTTTTTCATTTTTATGTAATATATTTACCTGATAGATGATAGCTCCAGGAAGCCGTGAAAACCAAACACGACCGACCTGATCTAAAAGTAGCAATTTCCAACTAAAGTTAGCTTTTAATTATACTTGAGGAAATTCGTAGGTAAAAGCCCTGAAATCTCCCGAGGACCGAGGGGTTTAATCACCAAGTCGAACCGGAATATCGTCAGCTATTAACCTGACAGAGCCGTCCTGACCCAAAACCATTTTCGTAGCGAAAAGCTTCACCCCTGCTTCCCTGCCCCGGTGCAGCGCTTCCGCCATATCCGGATGAACTTCGGCGTTCGGACGGAACTTATCACAATCCGGATGAGTTACGACGAAGACCACGTAGACATCTTGACTTTCCCTGGCGAGTTCCGTCAGGGTCCGTACGTGTTCCAGCCCCCTCCGGGACGGTGCATCCGGATAGCTCGCCCAGCCGTCCTTACAGCTTACCGCGGATTTGAGCTCTATGAAGCCCTTCCCCGCCGGAGTAACGACGCCGTAATCGAACCTCTTACCCTGACAAGCTTCCTGCTCGTTGACCGATTCCAGTTCCGGCAAAAAGCCGACATCCCCCGCCCGTAATTCCTTCGCGAATAACTTTTCCTGGACGTGAGTATCCAGAAGCACGTAGGAACCGCCATCTATCGCTCCGACAACCCTTGCATCGGTTTTTCCACTCTGCTTCCACTGGCAAACAATTCTGGCACCGGGATAGATAAAGTCATTCAATCTGCCCGTATTTCTGAGGTGAGCCCGGAACTCCCCCTCCTCACTGGAAGCAATCACGGACACCCGGCTATCCCTCTCGATCAATTCGGCCGAGAATAGGTCAAAACTAAAGGCGCTACCCTCTTGGTTACCATTCATTGAGATCTAACCGCTCCAGAAGTTTGCCTGGTCTGGAATTGGTCCCTGTGCGGCCCATCAACCGTTGATCTCCACCGAGAGGTGGTCTATATCCTCGTCAACTCCCTTCAGGGACTTCAGCATCCCCTTGATCCCCTTTTCCAGCATCAAGGCAGGAAAATTTTCCAGAGGTACATCTTCTCCATCGACTTCCAGCTCTACCGTCTTTTCTTCCCTGACTTCACAATCGCTAAGGTCGTTCTTCCCTTCGTATATCGCTTTCGCCAGCCCCCTGCAGCTATCGTAACCGCACCTTCCGCAGTCCAGGCCGGGTAAGTCCGCCTCGATCTTTTTCAGCTCCAGCTCCCTGTCAATTGCCTCCCTCAACTCGTCACGATCTCCCTCAAAACGAGCGATGGTGCCGTTCTTTTTCTCGATTTCTCCTACTGCCACCTTCGGCACGTCCCGGTCCTTGTAACCTTCGGCAATTATCAGGTCGCAATCCTTCAATTTATCGACTTTCTCAACTATATCTTCCAGCTTCATCTCTTCAGGCAGAATGAAATCCGTTTCGATCTCGCTGGAAAATACTATCAACTCCGCGCCACCCTCCCTGTGCCTCCAGGAATCCTTACCCCTATCGTCCATAGAAGTATCCGAGGGACTGTGTTTAATGGTGCAAACGTCCAGTTCGTCGTCCCCGTATTCCTCGATCAATTCGACAACCAGCTCAGTCTTTCCGGAATCCGAATTTCCGTATACCGAAACCAGTGCAGGTTCCACCATTTTATCCTCCCATGTAAAAAATGAGTTTCGTTTCGTCTCAATTTTAATTCCCATTCGACCCAAAACAACCTGACAAGACTACCTACGACCGAACCCACTATGAACCAAGGAAACACGGCTCGATGATTATACCAGCCGCGGATCAATCTTTTACCCCGGAGAAAAGTTGGTATAATTGAAAAAAATCGAGGTGATTTTATTGAAAGGAGTGTTTCTCTGTGCCGGCAAGGGTACGAGAATGCGTCCGATAAGTTACTCCGTCCCGAAACATTTGATTCCGCTGGCCAACAAACGAATATTGCAATACAACGTGGAGAAAGTCATCGACGCCGGAATCGACGAAATAGGTTTGGTAGTATCACCGGAGATGGAAAACGCGTACAGGGAGGTTCTGGGTACTTCCAAATGGGGTGCTTCAATTAGTTACATTCATCAGGAGAACCCGCAGGGTCTTGCCCACGCCGTTGATTGCGCAAAGGATTTCGTCGGGGACGAGCCTTTTCTCGTTTATCTCGGCGATAACCTGCTGGAATCAGGTCTAGAGGAGATGGTTTCAGATTTCAGGAACGACGAATCCCTGGCTTCCATTTTGCTTGCCCCTGTAGACGACCCGGAAAGGTTTGGGGTGGCGGAAATAGAAGACGGGAAGATTGTAAACCTGATAGAGAAACCGGACAGGCCACCAAGCAACCTGGCAATCGTCGGATCTTACCTATTCGAAAAGGAAATATTCGATGCAATAGAAGAAATTGAACCCTCGGACCGGGGAGAGCTCGAAATAACCGACGCTATTGCCAGACTGATAAGCGAAGGGGGCAAAGTTACCCCATCCCGTATCAAAGGCTGGTGGCTGGATGTCGGCCGACCTTCGGATACAATCGAGGCAAACAGGGTCTTACTGGAGGATGCCGATCTCGAAATAAAGGTAGATCCGATTAACTCCGAGCTGAGAAACCGCTCGAAGCTGGGAATCGCGAAAGACAGCAGGGTGAAGGATAGCGTTCTGGAGGGACCGGCGCGTTTGGCAAAAGGAGTGGAGGTATTAAGTTCAACCATCGGGCCGAACGTCTCTCTGGGTGAAGGAGTAACGATCAAAAACGTGGAAATTTCCAATTCCATAATTATGGCGGGTTCGAAAATAGAAAACGCGAAGCTTTCCAGTTCCCTGCTGGCAAATGATTCCAGGATCGAGCTGGGCGGTGGAACAATAAGCGCCAGATTGGGGAGTCAAGCTGAAATAATTAAACCCTAAAAAAAGAAAAATGGAAAAAAGAGAAAAGTGGTGGAGCCGACGGGATTCGAACCCGTGACCTCGTGGATGCCGACCACGCG
>CAZDMI010000014.1:0-21710 GCA_964506635.1 uncultured Thermotogae bacterium | reverse complement strand
GAGGGAACGCCGTTATAGCCGGCATGAAAGATCAGATTGTCGTAGATACTGAACTCCCTGTCCAGGTTAGCCTCCGCGGGGGCAAAGCCGACGGAACGGTGTGCTTCCCTGTAGTTTTCTGCGATGTCGTGGCCAAAGACTTCGGCAGTCCCTTTGGTCGGATTCGCCAGACCGATTAGCATCTTGATCAGGGTCGTCTTGCCCGCACCATTGGGGCCGAGCAGCCCGAAAAACTCGCCACGGAAAATGGAAAAATCGGCTTCATCAACTGCCAGGGTCTTCCCGAATTGCTTGCTAATTCCGTAAAACCTTACCGCTATATCTTTGCTCATCTTATGAACACCTGTTATTCTGGACCGTTAATTCTGCTAATACCAGACGGATTTTTCAAGATACGGTTAACCCTTGAGTCGAAATTGAATTAATTGTGAGTATTTTTTTACCAAAAGAGAAAAGCCGAAGTCAAGTTTGGATTTTTGGTGCTTCCTTCTTTGTGTCGTTACCGATTGATCTCGACGCTCACCTCGACCATAATTTACCCGTATTAATAAGTTTCAAAGGATGAGAGCAGAAGAATGAAATTAGATGACGTATTCAAAAGCAAGGAAGATATAAACCTTACTTCGGGAAGTCTCGTTAAACCGCTATTCTATCTTGCCTTACCGGTCATAATTACCAACCTTCTCAGAACCGCCTACAACCTGGCAGATATGTTCTGGGTTGGAAGATTGAGTAAGGAAGCCCTGGCGGCTATTACTTTTTCCTACCCGATGGTATTTCTTTTCATTTCCCTGGGAATGGGCGTGGCCGTAGCGGGAAGCGTTCTGGTTGCTCAATACGAAGGGGCAAACGAGCGGGACAATGCTAAATACGCCGCATCGCAGACTCTTGTATTTAGTTTGCTGGTAGCGGTTATCCTGGGGGTGGGGGGCTACTTCCTCGTCACACCGGTGCTCCGGCTTCTGGGTGCCTCTCCTGACGTCATTCCTCTGGCAACCAGTTACCTGGAGATCGTCACTCTTGGACTTTTTTCCCTTTTCGGATTTTCCGTGTTTATTGCCTTGATGAGGGGCTATGGAGAGACCGTTACTCCAATGCTCATTATGCTCCTGTCAGTCACCCTTAATATTATAATTGATCCTTTCCTGATTTTCGGCTGGCTCTGGTTTCCAGCACTTGGTATTCGGGGAGCAGCGATTGCCACCGTATTTTGTCGGGGTCTCGGTTTAGTCCTGGGTCTATGGATACTTTTTACGGGTCGTAAAGGTTTAAAGGTACGTTTAAAGGAAATGACTCCGAGCTACAGTTTCTTTAAAAGAATTGTAAACATCGGAATACCGGCTTCAATTGAAGGAACTGGCAGGGCAGTTTCGGTAAACGCGCTGCTTTCGGTCGTTGGTGGTTTTGCCACCAGCGTCGTGGCTGGCTACGGCATAGGTATACGTGTTTTTTCCACCGTTTTTCTGCCCGCAATCGCAGTTTCCAGGAGCGTGGAGACGATGACCGGCCAAAACATCGGTGCGAGAAGGTTCGACCGGGCCGAACGGGCAAATTACCTCGCCTCAAAAGTCATGTTCGTGACCATGACCCTGCTCGGCGTGGTGGTCTTCTTTACGGCACCATTCATAGTATCGTTCTTTACTCCGGATCAGGAGGTCATCCAGGTCGGGGCGGAATTCCTCCGCTATATATCCCTGACATTTGGTTTCGTTGGCGGTGCGAGAGTTTTCTCCGGCGGATTCCGCGGGGCTGGTCAAACAATGGTGGCTGCCGCAATAGTTATACTCATGCTTGGTGTCATCCGTTACCCGCTGGCCATCTACCTCTCAAACTTATTTGAACGGGTCGGAATATGGTGGGCCTTCGTCGCATCTAACGTGGCTGGTCTTTTTATTGCTTTCTCCTGGTTCCGCAGGGGTGCGTGGAAGGAACAAATAATCGACGAAGAAGGTATCGAAAGAGGAGAGGCGGCTGAGGATATGGCGGAATTCGAAGAGACTTTAACCGAATAATCTCTCGTAATGACTTTTTGCCGTTCGAAAAGAGCTTTTTAAAATCATTCTTCAAATATCTCTGTCATACAGCCTGCGACGAGACCGCCAATCACGTCATCGAGAAAAGGTGGTAGGTCTCCTAGTACTCCGGGCTTTTCGTTATCGTAACGAAAAAAATTAAACATCGCGTTCTTTCCGCCTATGTATTCGGCTATATTCATCCCAAGTAGTTCATCCGCTACCAACTGCTCGGGGTCCCCTTCCAGCTTGAACCGTTCCTTTTCCTCTTCGAGGTAAAAGCCGGTCGAAAGGAGGAAATGGATATTAGGATCCCGAGAATATTTAGCAAGCGTGCTCAAGAATTCTTCTCTTAAAGGTTCTTTATCCTCGTCCCCCACCAGTAGTTCGAACCCGGCTGATATAATTTGCTCCCTGGTGATTCCGCGCTCGGAGAGCCTCGTCAAGATGTTTCTGCTTGGCTTATATCCGTTATTCTTTTTAATGGCTTCGGTAACTCCGGTTTCAACGAGCTCGAAAACCCTCTTACCCAGGTCAGTTCCTGTTCCGGTGTAGTCAATTTTCCCGGGCTGACTGGTGTCGGGTTTAGCTACGGCAATTGCGTCAGTCGGTGTGCCCGTAATTTGTTCAGTTCCGTTGACTATTTCCAGCTTTCTTAGTGCTGAGGTTTTTGCTTCCGTAATCACTATAAACAGGTTCGCCATACCTGTGAGGCTTAGGTTCAGGTCAGTATAAAGTAGGACGTTTATAGTGTGTGCAGCGGATTCTTCGGGTGGATCGTTTACCCCACCGGTTAAAGCAACTCTTATCGTACCTCCATCCACCGCTTTTTCCCCCGTAAATGCCGTTCCGACGTCCACTGCGGTAAGAAACCCTACGACGTCTTCGAGCTCCGGTTCCGAAAGGGACAACTGATCTCTGAAATAGTCCTCGATCGGTCCGTTTTGATCGGCAGTTGTAGTATGGTTAACGATTCTTTTTGCGCTTGTTACCCCTCCATTTAACGGAGCCGAGCTCAACGTTTTAAGGTTTCCGGCGAATTCGATGAAGCTATCCGTACTTTTTATTTCCAATGATTACCTCCACTAAAGCATTCAATACACCGCATTCAGAAAAACTTTCAATCCCTTCAATGATATATTGGGGCGTCTTATTCATTTCTCAATATAGGTTTCGTGCCGTAGTTTCCATTGAACGAACCCGCCGATCAGGCTCCTTAATTCGGGCTTACAGCTCTGCTGGAGGTCTTTGACTATTTCATCCGATTTCCGTCCGTTTTCGGAATATACGTGCAAAATTACTCCACCTGGTACTGTTTGAAGCCAATCCGAAAAATCGGTAGCCGGAACGTTTATCGCACCTATTATGTGGCTTTCGTTATAGGCTTCCGGGGGGCGGAGGTCGACGAGAACGTCAAAACCCTCAGTCATTTCGTGGAAATTAACCTGATAGGACTTCTGCCCACTTACCTCTGTTGTGACGTATAGCCTATGTGGGCCGTCCTCGGAGCTGGAAAAAACTATAATGCTTTTTCTCGCTTTCTTTCCCGCAAGTTCGCTGGTATCGAAGACGAATTTTTGGTTTATCGATTCTCCCGGAGCCAGAGTTGGTGTTTTTCTTTCAATTAGCTTTAGACAACTGCAGGTTATGATGTAATTTTTTATCTTAAGCTCTTCGTCGCCGACGTTTTTGATTGTGAAGGCACCTATTTTTAACTGTCCTTCTGTCGTATTTCCCAGTTTAACCTTTTGGCCTTCAGAAAAAGACAGCTCCGGACCCGCGGTTAAAAGAAAATTACTGAATAGCAAGGATACAAGAACCGCCGCCAGCAAGGAAGCGTATTTGTTTTTAATCATATTTCACAATCACCTTTTCATAAAATTGTAAAATACGTCCGGTTTTTATGACTCGTATTCGTAAGCTTTTTGAACGCGACTCAAGCCTGAGGGGTGATCGCGAAAAATCAACTCGACCCAGCGTGGAGGAGCTGGGTTACCCAGATTCTGCTGGGAGAGCTTTACGAGTGCTTTGCCAAGAGCGTCTGGATTGCTTGAAATTTCGAGGCTGAAACGGTCGGCGACTCTTTCCCTGACACGAGAAAGCCAGTTTTGCAGAGGTGAAAGCAAAAATAATAAAAGCTCCATTGCTCCGAGAATTACGGGTAAACCGGATATGTTGCTTCCGAGACCAAAGAAACCCAGCATCGGCTCAAAAAAAGTCGCGATAAGGTAAAAACCAAGCAAAGAGAAAAGAGACTCTACCAGGAGAAGAATCCAGATATCGTTGTACTTGTGGTGGCCCATTTCGTGAGCCATAACTGATTCGATCTCCTCCTGATTGAAGTTATCGAGCATCGTGTCCGAAAGAATTATCCGTCTGCTTGAACCGATACCGGTCAGTGCCCCTATTCCTTTGCTGGTTTTTTCGCTTGCCTTCATATTGAAGACACCCACGAGGTCCAGACCGGCCCTGCCGGCCAGGTTCTCCAGCCTTTCTTTTAGATCGGCATCCTCTACCGGTTCAAAGTCATAGAATAGCGGCATAATAACTGTCGGAGCTATGAATTGAATGAAGACAGTTATCGCCGTGGCAATTACCCAAATAAAAATCCACCACTTCGTTGTAACGCTGATCAACCAGAAGAGCAGCAGAAAGCCGGTCATGGATAAGGCCAGGGTAATACCCAGCCCTTTTAACTGGTCTTTCATCCAGCTCGACGGACTCTGATTTGAAAGTTCGTACCTCTTTTCCACTCTATAGCCGAGCCAGCCCGTCGGAAGATCGAGCAAAAAGAAACCTAATGAAAAAAACAGTATATAAACTACACGTATTGCCCAGATGTTGCCAAGCCATTCTTTCAGGAGGCCGAACAGGGGTTTGGTACCAAAAAACGCAAAACTGACTAAAGCACCAAAAGAAATCACCGAACCGGCAAAGTTCAGTATTAGGTTTTCTTTATCGTACTCTTTTGCCTTTTCATAAGCATCGAGATCAAAACCGTACTTACTTAACCTTTCTTCTTTGTTCATGGCACCACCAGATGTTTTTTTAGATGAATAAGTTTGGAATGAGAGGCTGTCCCCTGAGCAGAAAAATTCCCAAATTTTGATTAATAGGGTCAAAACGACACATAGTGTTTGGGTGGAGGAAATCGGGTTATTTTTTGCTTATATCTACGTAATTTTCTTTTCTATTTATTCGGAAGAGAAAAAACAGGAAAACTATTACGGCTAGCCACAGTAAGGGTTGCCAGAATATTAGGCCCAAAAGCACCAGCAATACTAAAACCGGACCCCCGAGGAGTAATTCTACCAAGCTCAAAAGGGCACCAAAAATTAACCCGATAACCCCAAAAACTATTACAAAAACTGCCACGAAAAGCTGAAAAATCGAGCCAAATAAAAATCCCATTTTAATCCTTTTGCTGAATTTAAAATCAAGAACCTTCTATCAAGTTATCTGACGCTAAACCGTACTAGATCTCGATTCTTTCACCTACTTCTGCCTCTTCGCTGACTTCAAGTTTATCGGAAAACTCTACCTTATCAATCAAGCAATCTTCACCTATGGAGACATCGTTACCCCTTATAGTGCCCGCTTCTACACCTTCGAGCCTGAGTACATCTCCTTCAATTAGTGAAGATTGAACCGAACCCTTGCTTAATTCCGAAAGGTAGCTGTCAATTTTGTCCGTCAGATTTGATACTCCGTTGCTGATTTTTTCTTCATTGAAAGTGATCTCGAACCCGAGCTTATCACCTAGCTTATCCACTCCACGCTCAAAACTTTCCACTCCGTTTTTAACCTTTTCCCTGTCCAGGGCTTCTGAAACTCCCTTTTTTTTGATATTAATCTTTTCTCCACCGATTTCCCCGGCATGGTTTTCGCTTCCAAGCCAGATATCTATGAAATCCGCGGTAAGGAGACCCTCGATCGAGAAACTACCCCGGGATTTAAAACTTTCACATTCGACGTCACCATCCACTTTAGAAGAACCGGCAAAGTAAATCTCATCGGATTTTATCCCATGAGAAAGGTCGAGGGTCCCGTATGACTTTAAGACTTCAGAATTTAAATTTCCCTGGACTTTAAGACTACCCCTGATGATGAGATCTTTTGCCTTCAAATCTCCCTCAACTTCACATTTACCGGTAACTTCTATCCGATCGGCTTCCAGATAACCGTCAAATTGGCCTGATCCCGCCACGGAGACATTATTTGCAACCACGTCACCTGTTACCCTTCCAGAACCGGATATATTTAAAGATCCATACTCGCCTCCGGCAATCTTACCGGACCCGGCAATACCTATCTCTTCCTGGTAATCACTTCTGCTCATGGTTATCCTCCCGTCGTTCGAAATCTTCGTCCGAATAATCTATTCTGTCCGCGCTACCGGTATCCACCTTTTTTTCTTTAAAATAAATGTAACCACGGTACAATAGGTAGGCAAGCCCTCCAGCTATAAGCAAGTTAAACACCGAGCTGAAGGCAAAACCAACCAGCGATCCAAGAAGTGCTCCGATACCCCTAAGCAACCAGACGAAGAGGCTAAAAATGGAACTGAGTAGCGCCCCTGCCAGAAGAAAAATAACCAACAGCACGCCTCCTACTATCAGAAGAAACTTCCAATCTCCCTTAAAGTTAAAACGCATTGCCATCCCTCTGAAGTTGACTTGAACCTCTCAATTTAATCTTTATCTCTTCCACTACCACGGAAAGATCGACTCTCTCTCGAATCTCGACCGTCCTTCCAAATTCTACCTCACCATCGGCAAGCAAGCAAAATTCGGAAAGGCTATTTGATTTGTCCCCAGGCTTCAGTTTTTGTTCTGCCACTATTAATTCCTCGTCGAAGTATTTTTCGTCTTGATGGGAATTAACTGCCTCAATCGCAAGGTATATTATGTCACTTCCAAGCCCGGATTTCTTTAACCTGGATAGTAGCTCAATACTCAAGATATCGACGAAATCAAAGTGTTTCCGGGGCCCAACGATTTTTTCGTAAAGCGAGATTAAATCCGAACCGAGCCACTCCAATTCCAGCAGAGTAGATCTCTCGTACTCTTTCTCAACGATTTCGGGAGATAGCAGATCCGCTATTTCATTAAGCGTATTGTCTTCCTTTAAAGCCTTTATTCTTTCTATGCGTTTCAGAACCTTTGCTCTTGGTAGGAAACTTTCCTGACCAGTTCGGGTTGATTGATGTGCTATCCACCCATCAGGTATGAGCCCTTTTCTTTTCCATCGGTAAAACTGTCCGTAAGAGATACCGGTTCTTTCCAGAATTTTCTTTTTTGAAATCATCTCTTCAGAGTTCATTATCACTTCCGAGTCTAACATAACAGTGTTACGTATTCAACTTCAACTGACGCTATTCAACCAATTGAGTTTTTGGTAAGAAAAAAGTAAAACTTTTGCCGTTTAGGTTTGATTTAGTGTCACATTGGATTAATATTTCAGGGCATATAATCCTTTACCAAAAGGTGATCGTAAGAAATGGCTAAAATAAGGAGAATGGTGCTGGATATAATGAAACCCCACGAACCTTCTGTTATAAAATATTCTTCCGATCTGGCAGACTTGGATTGTGTAGAAGGTGTAAATTCGTCTATGGTCGAAATTGACCACGAAGTCGAAAACATCAAAGTAACTCTGGAAGGGGACAACATTGACTACGATAAAGTTGAAAGGATAATCGATCAACTCGGCGGAAGTGTTCATTCAGTTGACAAGGTGCTCTGTGGCAAGGCAATAGTAAAAGAACTTACCACCCCACAGGATTGATATAAAAGTAAGTCCCTCTTTTCGGCCGCCAGCCTATTGATTTTTATCTTATCGGTCCTGACATATTATGTTTACAGAGACACGGAAAAAGTTGTTTTTATAATCTACTAGTTGATAACCATGTAGGGAAAATAAGAGGGACAGGTAGTTATTTACCTCAATAAACCTACCGTTTATTGACTAAAAACCCAAAGGGGTGTAGAAAACTACAAAATGGATTTAGAGGACCTAGAACTCGAAGCAGCAACTAGAGGTATGATGGACGGAACGCTTTCTACCCTTGGGGTCGTTATAGGAGCTCAAGGGGCACCTCCGGAAGTTATAATAGCTGCAGGAATTTCTGGCGGGATAGCTAATAGCTTCTCCAACATATTTGCGGCATTTACCGCTTACGAAACCGAGCTTATGGTCGAGCTCAATAATATTAAAGACGCGATGTTGCGCGGGGATATTCAAGACACGGAACTTTACGCCAATGGCAAGCACAAAGTTCACAAGCAAAGCCTGGCCGACGGACTTGCTACAGTATTTGGAGCACTCGTGCCCGTAGTTCCTTATTTCTTTTTTCGGCCCGGGCTTTCGATCTACATTTCCGTCTTTCTTACTGCTATTTTAGGGCTTATAGTTGGCGTCGTGATGGGAAAGCTTTCGAGGAGGAGCATGATAAAGTCAGGGGTCAAGATGGCAATTATGGCTATTGTCGTTGGAGTGATTTCGGCGTTCGTCCAATCCGGCCTGAGTTCAGTCCTGCCGAGCTCCTGACGGCGTGGTTTGCATCATTCGGGAAGGGTCTGGTCCCAATCATAGTTCCTATAGGCAATTATTTATGGCGGCGAAGGTAACTCTAAGATCTCCTGGCCAAATATCCGGGGAGCAAAAAAACGAAATAAAAGTTCAACCGCGATCTACCAGCAGTAGCTATCTTGAGTGTTCGTTAAATATTTGAGTTGAAAAAATCAACTACTTTTTGTGCGTATTCCTCTGGGTGGTTTTTATATGCCTGTACGTGATCGGTTTCCGGAACCAACCAGAGTTGTTTTTTCGAAGGCTTTCTCTCGTACAACTTGACCGAGTTCTGGTGACCGACGGCTTCGTCCGCTTTACCGTGGATAAAATACGAGGCCGCCTCCATTTCTTTAATTCGTTCGAGCGCGTTGGTTTTTCCGTAAATATCTATTCCAAGTGTTAACCTCAATGAAAACATGTAAACCGGAAAGAAAGTCTGCAAGAAGGAATTACGGGAATAGTCTCCAAAGTCCTTTGAGGCCAGGCGGAGGTTAGCGTAGGGGCTATCCGCTACGACGGCATCTATCCTCGGATCCTCCAGTCCGGCAAGCAGGCCGGCGGTTGCACCGGCAGAGCGGCCGAGTACTCCGAATTCGGAAACATCTTTCTGATCGGATAGAAAATTTACGGCATACTGCAGGTCCTGACTTTCAAAATAGCCGAAACCGTACCTGTTTCCGCCACTCAACCCAGTGCTTCTGGGGTCGAAAAGCAAAACGTTGAACCCGGCTTCAACCAGGAAAGGTGCGTAGTTCAACACGTCCCAGCGGTTTCCACCTTTACCCGGAGCCAGAATTATGCACTCAGACTCCTTTTCGCCAGGTACGTACCAGCCTTTTAACTCTATATCGTTTCCAGTATTAAACTTTACCTTTTCGTACTCCAGTCCGTAAGCGCCAGGGGTTTTCCCAGTAACTTCTCCCCTGGGGTGGTTGTATATGTCCTGCTGAATTCTGTTCCAAACCCTGCTTCCCGCGAAACCAACTCCCGCCAATAGACCAATTGCGATTACGGGTAATATTGCTATCCTAAACTTGTTTGATTTGAGCTCCATTAAATCCTCAATCCCAAGATTAACAATTAATAGTGGACTTCAATACTTTGAGCCAGCTCAACAACTGCTTGGTAATCAAAAAGTGTTCTTTTACCTGGCTGAGTGCACTACCACCAAGCTTTGCACCCAATTCAGGGTTCTTAAGGATTTCTACGACCCTGTCGGCCACCTCTTCGTAGTCTTCCGGGTTTACTAGAAATCCAGTTTCTTCGTCGTCGACCTGAAGCGGTATTCCGCCTACGTCGGAAGCAACCACCGGGCTACCTTTCCAGAGCGCTTCAGTGACAGTCAGCCCAAAACCCTCTTTCAGCGATTTCTGTAGAATTACCGAAGAGACCCTCTGAACTACGTTGACGAGTATATCGCTTTCCTTGTTTATAACGATTACATCTTCCCGATCGGAGGCTTTTTTCATGACGTTTTCGTATATTCCCGGACCTTCCGGGTCATCTATCGCCATCGATCCCAGCAGCACGAGACGGCAATCGACCTCTTCTTTAACCTTGTCAAATACCTCGATAACCCCTTCGGGATCTTTCCATTTATCAAACCTCGATATCTGACTTATTATCGGCTTATCGTCCGGAATATCGTACTTATTCAGGTATTTATCGATAGTATCCTGGTCTATTTCCTTGTTCTTGACGGTCAAGGGGTCAATAGAAGGATGAATAACTTCCGAATCGATATTGATGTCACTGGAAATGAAGTCCTGGGCGGAGAATACCCCCCTGTCATAGCGAATTATGAACTGTTTTAAGTAGTCCCAGACTTCCTGGTTCGGGTCGGAAAGGTCTATATGAGCCCTCCAGATCCAGGGTTGACGCTTTTTAAAATAACGGATGAGGGGTAAGGGCTGAGGGTCGTGGACGATTACTACGTCGTGATCGACGTGAGAATAGCTGGAAAACCTTCTGTTGGTACTAGTATAGACTGACTTTTTTAACTGTGAAAAGTTTATATCCTCGCCCTGGAGAGCGTTGTGGAATTTTTTTGTCACATTGAAGAAGTCATGACTGCCGTGCAATATTCTCCAGTCAACTTCTATACCAAGGTCGCTCATTAGAGGAACGAGATGGTCGAGAATCTCCGCCACACCGCCACCCTGATAGCTAGAGTTTACGTGAAGCACCTTTTTTCCATAAAGGCACTTACTTTCCCTAAATATTTGAGATATTACCTTGTCGCCCACGATGTCTCGATAATCCTCGATGCGTTTCATGCTAGACACCTCTATTAGTGCTTAAACAATGACTCATGCAAGTGATCAGCGGATTAAATCACCGCTTACGGTTAACCCTGTTCGAAAAGCTTTTCCACCGCAGCCGCTTTTTCCTTAAGAGATCTTTTTCCCTTCAAGACCTCAAACAGCTCAGTGGAAGTTATTACCGTAAAACCGTAAAGGTTACAACCACTCAGTAGTTCATCCTTTATCTGTTCGGGACGCTCGGCTGGATCGCTGCCGGAATAGCCGTTGACGACCAAAACTCCCTGCGGGTCGTCGTTCTCGTAAATTTTTAAGTCATTGATTCCCCGAACCAGTTCGTGATACGGTTCTAATCCAAGCGGACCGTCGTGGTTTACACCTACTTTTACAGCAAAACTATCGTCTTCTGGAGAGGAAACCAATATATCGATGCCTGAATTCGCCTGATCCGTCCCAAACCCCAGATCGTCCAGAACTCTCCCGAGAACGGCTTTCAATTCAAACTCCGATCCGGCGGAAAGTAATCTTTTATAACTGGAAACAGCTTTTAGGTCCTCCAGCTTTTCTTCTTTTTTTTGTCTTAGTTCGGCGATATTTTCCTTGGTTTCCTCGTATTCGGACCTGAGAGATTTTTCCTCCTCCAGTTTATATTCGTCAAGCCAACGAGGCCCCTCATACAATTGGAAACCGAATAAATCCCCTGCAGCTTCCAGTAGTTCCTGCTCCCCGGATTGGTCTAGATTCATTTCCGCCGGTAAGAAGTATATATTTCCCCCATTTACGTTTAGGGCGAAACCTGCTAGTTCATCCGAAGGAGTTACTGCAATGGATTCCACTCTTACACCACTCATTTTAATATCTCTATTGAAGACCGCCCTATACGAGATTACCTTCCTATATGAATCGAGAAAAGCCCCAAGAGGCGAGTTTTTTTTAGTTATTTTCAACCTCTTCCCTTTTCTCTTCTTTATCCCCTTCGATACAGGGTCAATTAAACCTTCAGTGGTTGGGAGCCAGGAGTAACTACCAATACTTTCGTTCTCCCCATTCTTTACTACCGTCAGTTCCTTACCGGGTTTTCTTAGCTTACAGAATACTGAACTGTTCTTGTTCAAAAGTTCTTCAACTTCTTCCTGGCGGGCACGCATGAGGTTCTGCAAGCCCCTGGTTAGCCCTCCGTCCTCTCGGGGGTTACTTCTAAAAGAACCGTCACCCTGGGGACGTAAATGATCAGTCCAGAGGGAGCTTAATTCAGCCGGGTCGAGGAATACCGCGTCGTAATCGTAGAAAGAGCTGGCCGAAGCAAAATTGTCCTCGTCTACTTCTACTGATTCCACGTCTTCCGTTTTATTCAGCCCCCATCCAATATCGAGTAGTTTAAATTCTCTGTTGCTTTTGATGAGCTTCCCCCTTTTTAAATGGCTAGACAAAACGGTGCACACTAAACCAAATGCTTAAACCCATAACCGCACAAACACGTATAGATATTAGCCGTAACCAAAAATTTTTTCAATTATCGTAGCTTCCTGACATAGATTAAGAAAAAGTTTACAACTGGGTGGTAAGTATAAATGAAATCTCATACACTGATTGAAAAGTAGGTTCAGTAATGGATCATCCTGTAGTTTAAATTACCAATTTATTTCAAACCGCTAGGTCAAGGTTTAAACCAATTACGAACTTTTTGAGGTGGCTATGAAACAGAGACCAACAACGGTAGCGATCCTCGCTGGGGGCGTAATCTCGGTGTCCTTTGCTGCAATTTTTATCAGGCTGTCAACTGCGCCTCCACTTATAATATCTTTTTACAGAATGTTTTTCGCCACCATGTTACTTATTCTCTACTCCTCTTATCAAGGGGAAGTTTTTTCTGAAATGAAGAAGCTTAAGGGGAAAGATTTTTTATTACTCGTCCTTGCGGGTTTTTTTCTCGGTGTGCACTTTGGTTTCTGGGTTACTTCACTCAGTCACACTAGTGTCGCCAGTTCCGTAGTGCTCGTTACCACCCAACCCATTTTTATAGTTTTGATAGAAAGTGCTTTTCTTGGTAAGAAACCTTCGAAAAACTTCTTAATTGGTCTGTCAGTTGCTGCGCTGGGAAGCTTCTTGATTGGTTTCGGAGATTTTCATGGTTCGGAATTCGCTCTTCTCGGTGACGTACTCGCACTTCTCGGTGCAGCTATGGCTGCAGGGTATTTTTTAATCGGCGGTGAAGTAAGAAGTAGAATAAACATACTCCCTTATATACTTACCGTTTACGGCATCAGCTCGATTTTTCTCCTGTTGTTTATAGCCATTGGTGGGATACCTCTATTTGGCTACAGTTATTATAACTACTCTCTTTTCCTGCTTCTTGCAATTGTCCCGACTCTTATCGGTCATACCGCTTTTAACTGGTTATTGAGCGAAGTAAAGGCCTCCATGGTGGGCGTTACAATACTGGGCGAACCAATTGGTTCCTCGATTCTGGCAATTATCTTCTTCAATGAATTTCCGTCCTACTGGGTGATCTCTGGGGGCTTTTTTGTTCTACTGAGTATATACTTTCTCTGGCGACAGGAACTGTTAGCAGAAAAACTCTGATCGGCCCCCAGGTCACCATCAGTATTTTTCGATAAATACTGCGGCTAAGGCAATTTATGCCCCGCCTTCCTCCAGTTCTTCCGCAGCTCTTTCCTCTGCCTCTTTTTCGATTTCCTCGGCCCTCTTCTCAAATTCCGTTCTAGCCTTTTCAGCTTTATCGGACAGCTCATCCACCAGCCCTTCGGCCGCTTCTTCGTCGTATTCCCCTTCTTCGTAGTCGGGGAAGCCGTCCTCGTCGGAAACCCCCATTATACTACTTACAGCGCCAAGTACGTCGGCGGTACCGGAAGGTACAATGAGTTTTGAAGCTCTACCGTCGGCCAGCTCTTTCATGGCTTCGTAGGCTTTTAGTGTTAAAATCTTGTTGTTCGGCTTTCCTTTGTGATAAGCGCCAAAGATTCCCTGAATCGCGTTTGCTTCACCTTCTGCTTCAGTAATGTACTCGTAGCGTTGCGCGTCAGCTCTCTTCCTCCTGGCGTTTGCTTCACCTTCTGCTTCAAGTACTGCGGCACGTTTGCCACCCTCCGCCTTGAGAATAGATGCCTTTTTGCTTCCCTCGGCTTTGAGCACCTCGGCTCTCCTCCGTCTCTCCGCTTTAAGCTGTTGCGCCATGGCGTCCTTTACGTCCTCGGGAGGCGTAATCTCTCTTATCTCTACCTTGGTTACCCTGACCCCCCATTTATCAGTTTCCTTATCCAGCGTATTTAACAGTTTGGAGTTTACCTTTTCCCTTGATGAAAGTGACTGATCGAGGTCCATCTCACCAATCTCACTTCTCAGGTTCGTTTGGGCCAACCTAACTGCCGCGTTCTCGAAGTCTTCAACTTCGTACTCAACCTTCTTGGCGTCCGTCGGTTTGTAGTACACTATTGCATCTACGGTAACCGTGGCGTTGTCCTTGGTAATTACGTCCTGTCTCGGTACGTCCAGCGTTTTTTCCCTCATATCGATTTTTCGTACCTTCTGAACAAACGGGAAAATAAAGTGAAGACCAGGCTCGTACGTCTTGGAGTACTTACCAAAAGTCTCCATCAAACCCTTCTGGTATTGGCGCACGAGCGTAGTAGCCCATGCTCCAAAAACCAGAACAAACGCAATTGCCGCCGCAATTATTATCAAAGACATATTAACCCTCCTCTGGGTTACTTGAGCTTTCCTGTTCAGTCTCCTCAAAGGGAACTACTACTAAAGAGGTACCTTCTATGCTATTTACTTCAACTGTCTCGCCCTTATCAATCGACTCGTCGTTTGGTGATTCGGCCCGCCATCTTTCACCATTTACAACTACAATTCCATCGCCTTTGGCTGGGTCTATTCTCTCTTCAACGGTTCCTCTTTCGCTGATTAATCTATCGGCACCGGTCTTTATACCTCCTTCTGAACTATATATATCGAACTTCCAGGCAAGGTAAGCAGCCAAACCGGTACCTACAGCGAAAGCTATAAAGCTACCAATTTCTCCAGGAAACAGGAAATCAACAAGGCTAGCAACTAAAGCACCAAAACCTACGGTGCCAAAAAAGAACGTTACCGTGGTC
The DNA here is from genome assembly GCA_964506635.1 of uncultured Thermotogae bacterium. Lineage (GTDB taxonomy): Bacteria > Bipolaricaulota > Bipolaricaulia > M55B111 > M55B111 > JAGXLP01. The sequence goes on along the minus strand of CAZDMI010000014.1, from coordinate 6,743 downwards.
AGCTCCAGCACCAGCAAGCCCAAACCGGCAATGAACCATAGCCACGTAGGTATAAGCTCCATCCGGTTCACCTCTTTTGGCTAGATTTTATAATTTCTGGGACGAACGTTAATACTCTTTGGTCTCGAGAATTCCCAGGCAACATCCGAAAGCAGGTAAAGGGCTCCCGAGATAATGGAATGCCCCCCTAGCACGACAGGTTTTTCCGAATTCAGTGCTGCTTCAGTTAGTTTTCTTAAATAACGTGTATCTATCTTCTCCGGTTCTAGCAGGTCGGAAGAGAACCGTTCCAGTCTCGAAGGCCACTGGCCTCGATAGTCAAACAGTACGCGCGTATCGAGAAATAATCCAGTCCCCTGACCGGTCAAACGCTCTATAAAACTTTCCGGGCCCTGGCTCTCTAACAGGTTTCCACCCAGAGAAGGTATTGAACCACCGGATTCAAGTCCGGAGTAAGACCCTCTACCTTCGGAATAGACGTTGACCTGACAGGCGGCGTTGCTTTCCAGTTTCGAAAAGGTACTAGCACCCAGTCTACCGTAAATGACAATTCTCGAGTTCTGGTCTGTAAACTGAGGTAAGATCTCCTTGAATCTGGTTTGGCCCCAGTCCAGGGTATCAACGTAGTCGGATAACCTGGGACCTGTTTGTTCACTCAGTTTCAGAGGAAGTAAATCGACCGGTGAATCAATGTCCAGCTGTGTGCTGGCGCCCCTCTCCAGTTCATAAGGAGTTAAATTAACCTCACGAGTTAACCAGCCTAGTTCGTTATCCTTTTCCGGCGGCGTTGTCTCTTCTAAAAGGCGGTTGGTCGGAGTACAACCGAGCAAATCTGCAGAATAGAAATTGTTCGATATAGAACTTTCTTCGTGAGTCCGTAAAAATTCTACCAGCCCGGAAAATTCTTCGCTACCTAGTAGTGTCGCGCTACCGCCGCCAACGTAAAGGACCTCTTTTAGATCGAGCTGTTCAATAGTTCTATAAAAACTTTTACCGAAATGGAAGTCCGCGCCGGATTCACGTGTATTCAGATCCGGATATCGTGATTTGGCTGTATTCAGAAGTCTGTCGGAGTTGGTAATCAAGGTCCTGCTGTCCAACTGGGGCAAATCTTCCGTCTTATGAAGTACGTCCATGGTATTTTCTTCCAGCCCCCGGTTGAGTTTTCCTTCCACAGTCGAGCTACCTTCCACGCCGGTTGTCACTATTAAACCACACTTCTCACAGTTTTGAGGCACTTATTAACTTTCCCCCAAAATTTTTACACCGTCTTCCGTACCGACAAAAACGACGTCGGCGCTTCTCTTAACGAAGAAGCCATTCTCGACGACTCCCTCAATCCGATTTAATTCAGTTTCCAACTTTTCAATTTCGGCATCACCGAGTTTCTTCTCCAACTCCAAGTCGATTATAAAGTTGGAGTTGTCCGTTTTTACCGGTTCGTCGTCTATTTTTCTGAGTTCAGGAACTCCGTACTGCCGAAGGTTCTCCGAGACCTCTCCTTTTAGCTCTGGCACCACTTCCACGGGAAGAGGGAACGATTGGCCAAGGTAATCTACCAGTTTGGTCTGGTCTACGACGATTAAAAGCCTATCCGAGCGCCTTGCTACCTTTTTCTCCCGATAGTGACAACCACCACCCCCTTTTATCAGGTTCAATTCGGGATCAACTTCGTCAGCGCCGTCAATATCAAAAGCAAGCTGACCCGAAAAATCCTCGAGTTTAGTGACATTTACACCTCTGTTAATTAATTCCCTGCTTGTTTCTTCGGAAGTTGGTACTGCTGTCAAACCGCCGTGGTCAGCAATAAATTCGAAGGAGTGGGCCACTGTGGAGCCAGAGCCTACTCCGATGTTCAAATTACTGCCGAGTTCGTAGTTCGTCTCTATCCACTCCATTGCGCCCTTTACCGCGACCTTCTTTAATTCTTCACGTGATACCAAGTATTACACCCCGCGATTGACTGTTCCATAGTCAAACAAATAATTTTTCAAAAGATCCAACGTCTATTATTAAATTATAAACTTAACTTACTTCCTAACAAATTATTCACTCTTTACCAGTTAGATTCTACCTTGCAGATAGGGTTAGGTCGTATATAATTTTATGTTAGTTGTTCATTTTACTAAAATTTTTTGAAAACCACCTAAAAGGTGGTAGCTAATGAATTTTTTTAATTTATTAAAGAAGAGAACCTCAATAAGGTCCTTTACGGAAAGGCCGGTCCAGGAAGAAGATGTCGATAAACTACTTCGGGCCGCAAACTCTGCTCCCTCCGCTGGTAACTTACAGGCCTACGAAATCCTCGTTATCAAGGATGATGATTTGCAAAAGGACCTGGCTGAAGACGCGCATGGCCAGAAGTTCATTAAAAAATCACCCGTCATGTTTGCATTTTTACAGGATGCCCCCCGCTCGAAGGACAAGTACGGGGAAAGAGGAGAGTTTTACTCAATTCAGGATGGAACTATTGCAGCTTCCTATCTTCAGCTTGCTGCGGTGGAACTTGGGCTCGGAAGTTGCTGGGTCGGGGCATTTGACGAAGAAAAGGTAAAAGACGACCTTGATACGGATAAAAAACCGCTTGCCCTGATACCGTTAGGGTACCCTGCTAAATCCAGCAGCGGGGACTCGCCCCGGAGGGAGCTTGACGACTTAGTTACTTATCTGAAAGATTAATTTAGCTTATTCCCCCATTAGCTGAACTATTATTTCTCTATTTCGGGCCCGTGTATCGTGATTGATGATTACGACATCCTGCCATTTTCCTAGTTTTAATTTGCTCCCTACGAAAGGTACCATTGTCCCTGGTCCCATGATAGTTGCACGGACGTGACTGCGACCATTATCGTCGTTCCAGGTCTGGTGGTGCTTGTAGGGTATATCCTCAGGGGCAAGCCTTTCCAGTGCTTCAGGGACATCTTCTCTTAATCCCGGTTCGTATTCGACGGTGCTAATTGATCCCGTGGCCCCAGGTACGAAAATATTCACGCTTCCTTCAACCAGATCCGAATCTCGAACTATTTCTCCTATTTGGCCAGTAATTTTTTCCATCTTGCTGTCCGCACCTACGTGGATGTTTATCTCAACTGTTTTAACTCCCATCTTAACCCCCACTTTTATCTCTTACTCTGCTGATTAAGAAAGGAAACTACCGTTTCCATCTCCATATCCCTTGAACCCTTAACAAGCAGCAAGTTGTCATTTCCGGTTACTTTTTCCTCCAGGTAGCTGGTCAATTCCGATTTTGATTCGAACCATTTTGCTTCAACTTCTTTTCGGGCTTCATTTATGTGGTTTAACCTTTCGACTAGAGTTCTTGTATGCTTCCCCACGGAATAAACAGAATCAACTCCGGCCTCCAGAACCGGACCTGCAAGGTTCCTGTGCATCTCGTCGGCTTCCTCTCCTAGTTCCATCATATCGCCAAAAACAAAGACCTTATCCCCTAAAGGCTCAATCCGCTTGAGGTAGTCTAGTGCGTTTCTTGTGGCCTTCGGGTTTGCGTTATATGTATCGTTAATTATTGTCCCATAGATGGACTGAACCGGCTGAAGGCGCTGGTCTAATGGTTCAATGTTCACCCCATCGTTCAGGTTTTTTGGGTCCAGACCAAGTTCTAGTCCAACCGAAGATGCCCCGAGCAGGTTGATGGCGTTGCCGCGGGAGTTTAACTTTGATTCAAGGCTGAAGGGAAAAGTCAAACCGTCAGGACTGACGTCGCTGGTAACCGTTATTTCTACCCCGTCAGTACCCTTTATTTGAATCTCCTTGCCTCGATACTTCATGTTTTCTTTTGAACTCGTTCCGAAGAGAACGGGGTCAAAGTCCATCTGGTTGCCTGCCTCTTTGAGAAGTACTGGGTAATCCCCGCTAATAATCAACCTCGAGTCCTGGCCCATTCCCGCAGTTATTCCCAGTTTTTCCCGGGCGATCTCCCTCGTTTCCGAAAAATTACCGAGGTGGACTTTCCCCACTCCTGTAATCAGCCCCAATGTCGGCTCCAGAACTTTGCTTAGCTTTTTAACATCTCCCGGGTACTGAAGTCCAAGTTCGAAGACGGCGTAATCAACGTTTTTCTCCATTTCGAGCAAAGCAAGAGGAAGACCGTACTCTGTGTTATAGTTGCCCGGTGACTTATGAACTGAACCCGAAGTGGATAATATGGACGCAATTAACTCTTTTGATGTTGTCTTACCCCAGCTACCTGTTACACCGATGATCGGTATCTGAAAAGAGCTTCTGTGGTGGCGGGCCATATCGAGGAGGGCCTTTTCCGTATCGTTAACGAGTACGAAATTGGAAAAAGTATCTTCCAGGTATTCTTTTGACTCTGCTAGAGAGGCCACGGCTCCCTTTTCGTAAGCCTCTTCGATAAACTTATGGCCGTTAGTCCGGGAGCCTGGAAGGGGGACGAAAACGTCCCCCTCGGAAATGGTTCTAGTGTCTATAGAGAAACCACGGACCTCACGACCTTTTTTATTAAATATTTCTCCATCCGTGGCCTCAAGAATCTCTTCCAGGTTAAGCATCGGTTAACCTGTCTGGTTATTCTCCTGACCGCTGGATTTTTCACCTTCACCTGATTTGGCCTCATTGTTACTATCAGTTGAGGGCTTAACGTTAATCGCTATCGCCTGGCTGCCGTAAACAACTCTATTGTCCAACTTCTTGCTTACTCTGGCAGCTGACTCGTACCTGTATCCCGTACTGGCCATTGGGACGACGCTTTCTCGTAATGGCCTAAGTAACTCAACGGAGAGGCTCGAGTAACTTTTCAGGTTATTGACGTAACTAAGCCAATCCTTGAAGTTTTTAAGCCTCTGAGGCGGAGCAACTTTGGTCGGCCTCGGTCCCCCGTAAGCTGCTACCACGTAGTTACCCGCGGGTAGGTCTTTCGGGAGCTGAAATCCACCAGTTTTTTTCACAAGGTCCCCCCTGTAATTTTTTATCTTCACCTGATATGCGAGCAGGTCTCCGGCAGTATAACTACTTTTGTCCGTGGCAAAGTAGGTAATCTGGCCCGACCTGATATCCCTTTCGAAGTTAATCTCTGCTTCCAGATTGTTGAGTTCGGGACCCTTGAATGGGTTATGTGCCAGCGCGTCGATAAATAAGGCAACCTGAAGCGATGGTAGGTACGAAGCCTGGCGATAAGAGAAGAATACGTCCGTCCTTTCCAGAGGTTCGGACATGTTATCGCCGGTGATTTTGTAATTCACCTTCACAGTCCCGGGACCGGTTCTGTTTAACGTCCTATTAATAGCCTCGCGGATCGTCGAATAAGATAAAGTTCCGATCAAACTATTCGTCTTTACCAGTTCCGTATTGAAACTGGCGCTGGCCTTCGAACCCATTTTTGAGATCTCGAGTTTGGTCGAAAATAAATCTGTCTTCTTCCCGACTTTACCCATTACGCCCTGAGTTCTGTCTTGAGTGACGGTACCAACGGTTTCGGCTACGTCGCCCATTTTAAAGGGTGATTTATAGCTCTTTACGGTATCAAGAACGCTTGCTTCCGTCAGCAGAAAATCTGAACTTCCGTTGAGTATAAACCTGTGCCCCAGACCAAGTACCTTATCGTCCTCCCGATAAGTAACGGTTCCAAGTGCACCTATGGATAGGTCGCCCCGAGCGAGTGAAACTCCCATCGGGCCGCCTGCCTGTAACTCCATCGTTTCACCGGAACTACTGTCTGAACCCTGCAAATTGTGAAAGTCCAGTTTGTACTGCGAAAGTCCACCCTTTAAGTTCTGAACTGAGCTGGCACCGAGCGTTGCCAGAGGGTCGTAAACTCTCTTTACATTTTTGGAGTCAATACCGTTCTTCAGCGCGTTTAATGAGGCTCTTGAAAAACCGCTGAGCATAACGGGGGTAACGGATTTTCGGAATACAAGTTCGTCACCCTTAAAGCCTTCTTCCGATCCGTTACTTGAGCTTGAATCGGGTATTTCGACGCTTTTACCCGGAAATACATCTTCGAGCGAGTCTTCCACGGAGCTTCTGGTTCCCTCCGATTGAATACTAGCTCCCGCCGCCCCCTGGTTTTCAAACAAATCCAGCATCGTTTTTATTGGGGTAACGAGACCGATTGGGTTATTTGCGTCCTTGCTCCAGAGAGCCGATCTGCTCAGAGCACCGATCAACTTTCCATCTATGTAAACCGGACTGCCGCTCATCCCCTGGGCGACACCACCTGATTTTTCAATGGGGCTGCCGCTGGCCCGTATGACGATGAAGTCCTCCAGCTTTCCGGGCTCATCCATTACGTCAACTACCTTTACCGAAAAAGTAGATATTTCAGTTCCTTTTACGACCGTCTTACCCGTTCCTTCCATGCCCTTTTCGATACTATCCAGACCGAGAAAATTGTCCTCAGCAGCTGCCAGGCCAACCCCGGACGCAAATACAAGTTGAAGTGAAATTAGCAAGATTAAGATTCCGACCAACTTTCCGTCAAAGAAACTACTAACTCTGCTTTTCATGTGAACCTCCCAGCTTTTTATTTATAGCTAACGGCAAAAATACCGCTCATATACTGTTAAGGCTTAAAGATTTTCTTAAGCGTTTAGCATTAAAAGACAATACAATTTTTTAATTTTAACGGTTAAAAAGTATATTTTGCAGGCTAATAGTAAATAAGCCCGCTCCGAAAAATGGTTTTGGAAGTAAACCAATTTGACTGGTCCCAGGAGTCGTCCCAAGATACTCTTCGCCATTGCTATTAACGATTAAATTTTCAC
>CAZDMI010000013.1:0-22113 GCA_964506635.1 uncultured Thermotogae bacterium | reverse complement strand
TGATCGATTTGAAGATAGAAGAGGTGGGTGAAGTAAGGAGCCAGTACGACGAACCGGTTGGGCCGGAAGAAATGCGGGGAACTGAAAGCACGATTGAAGTCTATCCCGAGTACGAGGACGGTCTTTACGGGATTGAGTCCAGCGACTACCTCCAGGTACTTTTTGGATTTCACCTTTCCGAGGATTACTCGCTCGTGGGGCCACGGCGAAATGGAAACAAGCGGGGCGTCTTTGCTTCCCGCAGTCCGAACCGACCGGGTTCGATCGGGTCGACGGTCGTCGAACTGCTGGAACGAAGGGAGAACGAGCTCAGGGTCCGTGGTCTGGATGCAGTTGACGAAACACCCGTGCTCGATATCAAGCCTTATGCCGAGCCGTTCGATAGTTCCTCCGTGCCGGTGGAAGAGAGGAAAGAGCAACCGAGGGGAAGGATCAAGGAGCTGATAGAAGACGGGAACCGAGAAAAGCTACTGCTGAAAGCCGGCGAGCTTCACGGTCATTTTTGTCCTTTCCTGGCTCTCGGTGTCCTGGCCGGTCAATACGCCGTTTTCCGGCTCGGTAGCGTCGCGCCGGACATGGAGGAGATGGTGGCGATAGTCGAAACCAATAGCTGCTTCAGCGACGGGATCCAGTATTCCACCGGTTGCACCTTTGGCAACAACGCGCTGATTTACAGGGATTACGGCAAGACTGCCGCGACCGTTGCTTTTCGTAATGGCCCCGGGGTCCGGCTTTACCTGAGTCAGGAGAACCTTATTGAAGAGGAGTACCCCGAGGCTCGGGAACTATTCGACAAAGTGATCAAGGAGCGAGACGGTACTGAGGAAGAAGAAAGACGGATGAAAAAGAGGTGGCGGGAAATCGGCTTTGACCTGGTGGATAGGGGGCCGGAGGAGCTGTTCGAAATAGAAGAAATTGAATCGCCGGAGATTCCCGATTACGCACCAATTTACGACGACGGCTACTGCGAGAACTGTGGAGAAAAGTTCATGGCCCCGAAAGGAGTGGAGAATGACGGTAAAACTTTGTGCCGGGAGTGTGCTGGTGAAGGATTCTTGCAGCTGGACGGAAGCGGCTTGCAAGAAATGGAGCCAATTACCCCGCCCGAAAGTCAGAGTAATTGACTGCCTATCGTCTAACGCCATCCTGCAGGGTGTTTTCGGAATTTACATAGTTTGTTGAGATAAATTTGACAATGGGTTGAGCGTATGTATAATGAAAGGTGTGAAAGGGATTATATTCACGTAATTAAACATCTCGCTTAAGCTAACGTATTTGATACCTCCCAAAAAGCTACGTGGGAAGCAAATATTTACAGTGCCTGATTAGTGTTGCTGCATATTACTAGCAAATAAAAACTTAGTTTAAATAGCGACAGAAAGGATCTAGCAGCAAAATAGATTTAGGTTTAACTGTAAATTATTTAGCGGGTGGTTGTCGGTTTTCGGTAACCACTTTTTGACGTTTACCGCGTAAGGGAGGTATCATGGACCTTTATCGGGTTACGAAAAAGAACTTTCTCACCCTCCTGGGAAATGTCGCAGCCGGTAGGGACCTTTTTGTCCCGGTCGAGTCTCACGGCGAAATTTCTTACCAGAAATGGGAAGATCTGGAGAGCTCCGCAGTTCACTTTCCGAAGAATAGAATTCCCACACCGCCAAAAGTTTTCTTCTTTCCGCCAAAAGAAAAAGTTGCAGATTTTCCGGAAGATACGACTCAGCCCCAAAGAAAACAGCAAGCTATTTTTGGGCTCAAGTCGTGTGATCTCAAATCGCTTCGTGTTCTGGACAACGTATTCCTGGGCGAAGAAATTATTGATCCTTATTACGCCCTCAGGCGGCAGGATACGTTATTGATTTCCAGCGATTGTTACGACACCTCGGAAAACTGTTTCTGCAACGAAGTCGACGGTGCGCCTTATCCCGAGAAGGGCTTTGATTTGAACGTCTCGAAGCTTCCCGGATTCGACGATTTACTGGTCGAGTTCAACTCCGATTCTCTCAGGGCAAAAAAAGTTTACGAGAAGAATTCCGAGCTATTTAGATCGGCTTCCAGAGAACTGCTGGAAGAACGTAAATCGTTCAGATCATCCCTGGAGGAAGAGCTGGAGGAAAATAATAGTGATTTTCAGGTCCCCGAAAACGTCGGAGACGTTCCTTCCGACGATCCGATGTGGGGGGATTTTGCCGAAGATTGTGTCGAGTGTGGAGCCTGCAATCTATCATGTCCTACCTGCCACTGTTTTCAGCTTTACGAAAAGGGGGAAGATGCGAGTGTAAGTCGGAGTAAGGTCTGGGATAGCTGTAATTTTAAAGGTTACAGCCGAGTTGCTGGCGGGGCAAACCCACTGGAGTCGCTGGAAAGTCGGGTCCGAAATAGGTTTTACGACAAGTTCGATCGGATACCGGAAAATCACGAAATCTACGGCTGTACAGGGTGCGGTAGGTGTATAGATGGCTGCATGGGCGATATAGATATGCGAGACGTTTTGAAGGAGGTGTCAATTGCAAACCCGAGCTAAGTTGCGGGAAAAGGATCTCGATGAGATAGAAAACCCTTATCAATCCATCCCAGCAGAAATAACAGATATCAAAGACGAATCCCCCAATATAAAGAGCTTCGAACTGGTTCCGGAAGAGCCAATTGAATTCGCCACGGGCGAATTCGTTCAACTATCAGTGCCCGGGCTGGGAGAGGCCCCTTTTACACCTTCGTCATCTCCCGAGATAAAAGAAGAAATGGAGATCACGATTATGGAGGCCGGGAAAGTGACGGGGAAATTGCATAGGACCTCTACCGGAGAGACACTTGGGGTCAGGGGGCCGTACGGAAAAGGTTATCCACTGGAGGAGATGAAGGGGCGTGACGTCCTCGTGGTCGGTGGGGGAGTTGGTCTAGCTCCTCTGAGGTCGCTTCTATACGCGTTGATGGCCCGGTCGGATCAATTTGGGCGGATCAGCCTCAAATACGGGGCCAGAACCCCGGAGCATCTAATTTATAAAGATCAGCTCGACGAGTGGGAGGCCGGCCCGGAGCTGGAAGTGGAACTGACAGTCGATGAAGCTGACGAGCAATGGGAAAGAAATGAAGGCTTGGTGACTACTTTAATAGAGGATCCGGATATCGATACCGAAGAAGGACTGGCCGTGGTCTGTGGACCCCCGGTAATGATGAAATTTACTGCCCGGGCACTGCTTGACCACTTCGAACCCGAAGATATCTATCTTTCGCTGGAGAAAGACATGAGTTGTGGGGTAGGAATGTGCGGTCACTGTCAGCTCGGTCAGTACTACGTCTGTAAAGACGGGCCGGTATTTACCTATGACCAGGTAAAAGGTATTCCGGATCTCTGGGAGTGATAGGAATGAAAACAGAGACACGATCAGAAACCAGTCAGGATAGAACTTTGTTGCTCGATCTGGACGTCTGTGACGGAGCCAAATGCGAGGAGTGCGAAGCTAGCTGTAGTAACTTCGCTCATCCCGACAATAACGGCATTCAGGAATTAAGAGAGCAGGCAACTTTTGCCTATTTTTGTAGAGAATGCGAGGATCAGGCCTGTTTGAGCGCCTGTCCTGTCGATGCTTTGCAAAAAAACGAAGACGGGACGGTTGAACGGGCAAACCTGCTCTGCATCGGCTGCGATTCCTGTGTCATGGCCTGCCCGTTTGGAACAATTTATACGGATTTTATCCCATTTCTTGATTCCACCTGTGATATCTGCCAGGGGAAGGAGGGAGAACCTTCCTGCGTTTCTACCTGTCCCTACGGAGGCATCGAAATGGTTCCGGGGGGTCACGAGCCGGAGGGGGAAGACTGGCACGAGTTGAGAGATGGACTTCGGGTCCATATCAGTAGCTGGGAACCGGAAATCATGGGCGGAAAAGGAGGTAAATAGAATGGTCGGGGGATTAGTATTCGACTTTTTCGTCTTTCCCGGTTTGTTATTTACTCTTGCGGCGGGGATTATCGCTTCCTGGCTGGTCAGGAAAGTTTCCGCCCTGGTCCAGTGGAGAGTCGGGCCACCTCTTCTCCAGCCCGCTTACGATATCGCGAAATTATTCGGGAAGGAAAATATAATCCCGGAGGAAAGCATCGAGTGGAGTTACTTGCTGGTTCCTCTGCTGGGACCGGCCGGGCTACTCCTCGCTTCGATAATCCTGGTCAAGGCGAGCTATCCGGGAACTTCCTTTGTCGGAGATATAATAGTCGTGTTGTACTTGCTGGTGTTGCCCGGGCTCTCGATCGTACTGGGCGGTATGTCGTCAGGTAACCCCCTTTCCAGTATGGGGTCCAACCGGGAGTTGCGGTTGATAATTTCTTACGAGTTGCCTTTGCTGATGGCAGTTACGGCCGCGATCGTCAATACGGGTGGTGGGTTGAAGCTGGCTGCTTTTACTTCGGAACCGGTGGCGGCAAGTCTTTCCGGAGCGCTTGGTTTTATCGCGGCACTCTTATGTATTCAGGCGGAGCTCGGTTTCATACCTTTCGACACGCCGGAGGCCGAAACGGAGATCATGGGTGGCCCATTGATAGAATACTCTGGCCCCCTCCTCGGACTGTTTAAGATATCTCACCTCATGGCTCTGCTGGTTTTGCCGCTTTTCCTCGTGACGGTATTCCTCGGTGGTTTTAGTACGGGATGGGGAGCTCTCTGGGGAGCGTTGAAGTACGTTCTCGTCCTGGTAGGTATCATTCTCATAAAAAATACCAATCCGCGGTTAAGATCGGATCAGGCCCTGCGCTTTTTCTGGTATGGTGCCGCGCCGCTGGCGCTGGTTGCTTTAATCCTGGCGGTTGTCGGGAATCTCATCGGAATAGGCTGGCTATAATAGGGAGGTATGGTTCAATGAACTGGAAAAGTTGGGGGATAAGCAAGTCTCCCTGGCTCTATCACGTCAATACGGGTTCCTGCAACAACTGTGACATAGAAATTGTCGATTGCCTGACTCCCAAATTTGACGTTGAACGTATTGGTGGTAAGCTGGTAGGTTCGCCAAGACATGCCGACGTACTTATGGTTACCGGACCGATGACCAGAAAGTCCAAACCTCGTTTTGAAAGGATTCTGAAAGCATCCGCCGAACCTTTCATAGTTGCGGCCGTGGGAACATGTGCCTGTTCGAAGGGAATATTTCATGATGCCTACAATTGTGTCGGCCCGGTGAGAAAGGTGACGGAAGAATTTGACGACGATATTATGGTGATGAACGTACCGGGCTGTCCTCCTCGTCCGGAAGCGATAATCGAAGGGCTCGACGCCGGCCTCAATTCGCTCAAGGAAGTGGAAGTATGAATCCTTCTAATTTTGAGGAAGAACTATCGGGGAGATTTGGCTGGAAGGTAGGAAAAACGAAGAAAGGGCAGCGAAGGCTTTACGTGACGCCGGAGCCGGAAATATTCGAAGAACTGGTAGAATTCGTAGTTGACGATCACGGAGCCCGCCTGGCCACGATCACTGGGGTTGATGACGAGGATCGATTTACCCTCCTTTACCATTTTTCCCTTGATGAAGGAGGAATTATGGTAACCATCAAGCTCCCCGTCGCGAAAGATGGCAACCCATCGACCGAGAGTTTGGCTAATCTCATACCGGGAGCAGAGTGGATAGAACGGGAAATACGGGAAATGTTCGGGGTCGAGTTCAAAAACCATCCTGCAAAAAAGAGGTTACTCAAGGCGGATTCCGTCGGTGACGAAGATTTTCCTTACAGAAAGGATTTCGACGTAGAGAACCTGGAGGTTGACTGATATGGCGACAACGATACCTGTCGGGCCGTATCACCCTTTGCAGGAGGAGCCCGAGCACTACCTGTTGACGGTGGAAGAAGAGGAAGTGCTGGATGTGGACGTCCAGATTGGCTACAACCACCGGGGAATCGAAAAATTGTCGGAGAAAAAAACTTTCAACCAGGTACCTTTCGTCGTTGAGCGGGTCTGTGGTATCTGCTCTCACTCCCATCCTTATGCCTATTGTCTGGCCGTAGAGGACTGTGGGGGAATAGGAGTTCCGGAGAGGGCCAAATACATAAGAACCTTGATCGGAGAACTCGAAAGAATTCACTCCCATCTACTCTGGGCGGGACTGGCCGGACACTTTATCGGCTACGATACCGTATTTATGTGGGCCTGGAGGTACCGAGAGGACGTGCTGGACGTGCTGGAGCTCCTGACCGGAAACCGAAACGCCTATGCAATGATGAAACCGGGTGGGGTTCAGAGAGAAATCGAACGGGAACACCTGGAGGAAGCAAAGCCGACACTGGAGACTTTGAAAGAAAAGTCCGAGATGTTGTATAACGCCGTCCTGGATGATCCCGTCATGAAAGCCAGGCTGGAAGGGGTAGGGGTCCTCGAAGAGGAGGATGCTCGCGCCTATGGAGCTCTCGGGCCGACGGTCCGGGCTTCGGGAATTCCTATCGACGTCAGAGCCGATTATCCATATGGGGTCTACGACCAGCTGGACTGGAACGTGATTACCCGGGACGCGGGAGACGTCCTGGCCAGGGTCGAGGTCCGGTTGCTGGAGACTCTGGAATCCATAAAAATGGTCGAGCAGATTATTGAAGAAATCCCCGATGAGGGTGCAATAGATTCCGAACCGGAAAATGTACCTGCAGGAGAGGGGATAGGAAACTACGAAGCCCCGCGCGGGGAATGCTTCCACTACGTCCAGAGTGACGGGTCCAATAGGCCGGTTCGACATAAGATTCGTGCTCCAACTTTTATGAACTTCCCTACTTACAAGGCGACCTGTATAGGTGAAACCGTTGCGGACGCCACGATAATTCTGGCTTCCGTCGATCCGTGTTATAGCTGTACGGAAAGGGCAATAAGCCTGAAGGATAGAGAGGGTGTTGACCTGATGGAACTGAGTCATGAAAAAACGGAAGAGTTGAAGCGGGAGTTCGGGCTGGAAGAGAGCCCACTGGAGGAGGTCCTCGATGAGTGATATTGGTATCTATGGACTGGCACTGCTCTTTTTTCCCCTTGCTGCCAGTCCCGTAGCCTGGGTGGCCGGAAAGCTCAACCCAAAATTGAGGAATGTTCTGACTTCGACCGTAACTTTAGGGGTATTTGGGTTTTCGTTGGCCTTTTTCCCCGCCGTGCAATCGGGTAGTCTGGAATTTTTCAGCAATGAAGTCGGTGGGATAGTCATTTCGTTCGGGCTGGGTCCACTGTCCCTTCTCATGGTTTCCCTGATTTCGCTGCTTTGTTTTCTTGCTGCGGTCTTTTCCCCGAGATACTTGAGCAGGTACGGGGAATCGGTCAATGAAAACAAATACAGTGGCCTTCTTCTCGGTTTCATGGGAGGGATGATAGGTGCCGTGCTGGCTACGGAGCTATTTACCATGTTCGTGTTCTGGGAGTTAATGACTCTTGCGGCTTACTTTCTCATTACCTTTGAGCGGTCCGGGGCCTCGATCCGGGCCGGTAATAAGTACTTCCTGATGAGTGAGATCGGTGCACTGTCAATTCTCGCCGGGACTGTTTTGGTCTGGTCCACGACGGGAACGACACAGTTGAGCGGTCTTCAGGAAGTCGGGCTGACCGGTTCCGGGTTAAGCGCCTCTATTTTGGCTTTATTCCTGGTCGGATTCGGGGTCAAAGGGGCTTTCTTCCCGATTCACTCCTGGCTTCCGGATGCTCACCCGGAGGCTCCTTCCCCTATCTCGGCCCTGCTTTCCGGAATAATGATCAAGGTCGGTTTGTTCTGGATTCTGAGGATCTTCTGGGAATTGTTCGAAGTTTCTCCTGCGTGGCATAGCACTCTGGTCGTAATCGGAGCTTTTACCATCGTAATTGGCGGATTGCTGGCGATAGTGCAGAATGACATAAAGAGGTTGATTGCCTACTCCAGCATTTCACAGGTCGGTTACATTATGGTGGGAATAGGTATCGGGACCGGTCTGGGGATAGCTGGAGGGACAATCCACCTAATAAATCACGCTCTCTTCAAGAGCCTGCTTTTCTTTGGCGCTGGAATAGTTGTTTACGTCACCGGTACGAGAAAACTGGACGAGATGGGGGGTCTGGGGAAAGAGATACCGCTCGTTTTTGCTTCTGTCCTGGTCGGTGCGCTTTCCCTGGCCGGGGTACCGCCATTGAACGGGTTTTATTCTAAGTGGATATTATACCAGGCTTCCATAGGTTTCGATCGAAGTTTCGCCCCGTTCATTCTGGTGGCTGCCCTGTTTGGTAGTACGTTGTCGGTTATTTATATTGCGAAATTTCTCTTTTCCGCCTTCTTTGGAGAAAGTCAGGGAGAGGTGCAGAGGTATCCCGGTTTGGGGATGAAAGCTGCCGTGATGGTTCCCGCAGTTTTGTGTATCGGTCTCGGAGTCTACCCTCGGCTTTTACTGGATTCGGTCAAACCGATAATAGACGGAGTACCTGTATTTACCGGAACCTGGGTCGGATATCTGGCGGCCGCTTTCTTGCTTGGCGCAATCGTTGCCGGTATAGCTGTCTATTCTATTTTTGGTTTGAAAAAGAGGTCAAGTCGTAAGCCCGCTTTTCTCGGGGGCGAAAACGCAGAAACCATTGACGAAGAAAAGTACTTCCCCTACGTGGAAAAATTGGATTTCAGCATACAACCCTCAGAAATCTATAAAAGTGTCAGAAATTCGAGGTTAATTAGCTGGCTCTATCTGGCCGAAGATAGAAAATTCATCGATCCTTACGTCTCCACTAGCTGGGTAGGAAAAGCATTTACCAGGATGTTTCGTCGGGTACATAATGGGTTACTCTCTCGCTATCTAGTTTGGGTGTTTGCTGGTTTCATCGTCATACTCTGGCTTCTGACTACACAATAACGGGGTTGGTTAGGATGGTTCTTATTCAGGTTTTTTTGGTCTTTACGATAATTGCCGCTTTAGTCGCCGTCGAGGCTCCATCCACGCTTTCTTCCATAATTTCTCTCGGAGCGGTCGGTTTTGGGCTGAGTATCGCTTTCCTCTGGCTGGGAGCTCCGGATATTGCCATTACTCAGGTGGTTGTAGAAATCATTACGCTGGTAATACTGATCAGAGCCACGATCGGCAAAGGTGTGACTGATATTAAGGGGAACGAGAGCAAGCCCATGCTGATCGGGAGTTTGGTCTTATTCGGGCTCGGTTCGGGGTTCTTTGCCAATTACCTAAATGCTTTTCCCGAGTTTGGCAATGCCGCGATGGACCTCTTTTCCGAAACTCCGAGTCAATTCTACTTGAAATTCGGGCTGGATAAAGCCGGCGGTTCAAACGTAGTTAACGACATCCTGCTGGATTTCAGGGCCTATGACACTCTGGGAGAAGCTACAGTGCTATTTGCTGCGATACTGGGGGCTTTTACGTTACTCCAGAAGGACGTCTTTGAAGGGGAGGGAGAATAAGGATGAATGGAATGAGTAAAATCGTAAAGACGGTTACGCGCTGGGTGGCCCCTTTTATCATCGCATTCGGGATTTACGTTGCCCTGACCGGCCACCTTACCCCTGGCGGCGGATTTCCCGGAGGTGTAATCATTGCCGGTTGCTTCATTTTGCTCACCCTGGCTTTTGGAAAGGAAAAGGTCGAAGATATAATCGGTATAAAAACGGCTGAGGTTACGGATAGTTTGGCTTCGCTATCGTTTCTCTGCATGGGCCTGCTGGGTTACGTCTTTGGCGGAAGCTTCCTGAGCAATTTCATTCAATCGGGTTTTCCGGGCAAACCGTTTGAGCTTTTGAGCGGCGGAAATATGCCGATAATAAACCTCGTTATTGGGTTCAAGGTCGGGGGTTCCCTGTTTTTAGTTTTTGCCTTCCTTTCCCTTTTTAGGGCTATTGAGGAGGACTGAAGATGTTTACGTATCTACTCGCGTTTTTCTTATTTGCCGTCGGGCTCTATAGCGTCATCAACAAGAGAAATTTGATTAAGATAATAATGGGAATCATCATCATGGAACATGCCGTTAACGCTTTCTTGATCCTGATCGGCTATAGGATGTCTGGGGAAGCACCGATCATGGAAAAAGGAGCTTCCGTTACGGAATTCGTAAGTACTGCCGTAGATCCCCTGCCTCAGGCCCTGGTAATTACGTCGATCGTCATTGGCCTGGGCGTAGTGGCGTTGATGGTTACCCTGGCCGTAAGGATATATCAACATTACGAGACTTTTGACATCACTGAAATTCGGGAATTGAGGGGGTAATAAATAATGCTCCCACTGTTTGTGGCAGTACCGCTCGGGGTTGGTTTCCTGATACCCTTACTGGGGGAGTTCCGGGAACGGGGTAAATTGTTTGCCGGGACCATGGTTCTCGAAACCGGGTTTCTGCTTGCCCTGTCCCTGGTAAAATTTGGCGATAAGGGTATATACAGAATGGGTGGATGGCCCCCTCCGATAGGAATCAATTACGTCCTGGATGGACTAAGTTCGTTGATGCTGGTCGTCATTAGCTCCATAGCTTTTGTGACTGCCCTGTTTTCCATTACTTACATGAGCAATTACGAAAATCTGGGGAAGTTCTATGGACTTTTCTCACTCATGTTGGCCGGAATGTACGGAGTTGCGCTTACCGGTGACGTATTCAATATGTACGTCTACCTTGAAGTGGCGGCGATAAGCTCCTATGCGCTGGTTGGGTTCAACCGTGGTCCGGAAGAAATAGAAGCTTCATTTAAGTACCTCGTTATGGGGGCGGTGGGGTCGGTATTCATTCTGCTGGGCATAGCGATGCTATACGGTTCGGTTGGCTCACTAAATATCGCGGATATTTCCGTTCGAGTAAGTAAGATTGCCGACCAATCTTTCATCCTGCTCAGTACCGCGCTGTTTATCGCAGGGTTTGGCTTAAAAGCCGCATTCGTACCCTTTCATTCGTGGTTACCGGATGCTCATTCATCTGCTCCAACGCCAATTTCTGCCATGCTGTCCGGGGTATTGATAAAGGTTTTGGGGATCTATGCCTTATCGAGACTGTTGTTTAACGGTTTGAACCTGCCCAGTCTGGCGCCACAGATAATGGTCTGGATCGGTGCCGGATCGATGTTTGTCGGTGGGATGATCGCGCTGGGTCAGAAGGATTTAAAGAGACTTCTTGCTTATTCGAGCGTTTCCCAGATGGGTTATATTACTCTGGGTCTCGGAATGGGCGGAGTCCTTATTTCACAGGGTAAACCTGCAATAGCGACGCTGGCCCTGATGGGTGGAATATTTCACCTGGTGAACCACGCGACTTACAAATCTTTGCTGTTTCTTTTTAGTGGCGGAGTTGAAAAGCTCTACGGAACGAGAGATCTGACGAAAATAAGCGGGATTACAGCTTTTAGTCCGGTGTCCGGCGCGGCTGGAACAGTAGGAACGCTCTCAATTTCGGGGGTTCCACCGTTCAACGGGTTCTGGAGCAAGCTGGTAATTGTTATTGCGGCCATCTGGGGGAAGATGTATCCCCTGGCCGGTATCGTACTCTTTACCAGCGCGATAACGCTTGCTTATTACCTTAAAGTGCAAAAGGAGTTATTTCTTGGGAGCCCGACGGACGAGGCGGAACTGTCAGGTTCGATCTCACCCGGGCTGTACCTGCCGCTGGTAATTCTGGCCATCTGCTGTATTGGCCTTGGGTTACTTTATTTGCCCGAATTTCGGGGTGTCGTGTTAAAACCCGCTGCTCTGGCCCTACAGGAAGGTTCCGAATATACGAAGCTTGTCCTCGGCTTATAAAAGGGTGATTACAGTGGAAAAAGCGGAGAACGAATCGAAGATATCTAGAACGCTCTTTGTTTTCTCGGTGACGCTCGGAGTTTGGCTTTTGTTCACCTGGCCTTTTGCGCCAGTGGATTGGCCGATGATAATTGCCGGGTCCATAGTTGCTATATTTTCCGGTGCCCTGTTGGAAGGACTGGCCACACGTCACCCGGGCAAAGGGTTAAACCTCGTCAGGTATTTCTGGGCCGGTTGTTACGTTTTCGTGCTTGCCTGGTGGGTGATGATGGCCAATTTCGACGTAGCTTTTCGGGTATTACATCCGGAAGTTCCGATTAATCCTGGAATAGTAAAGGTAGAGACGGACCTGGAAAGTGAATCCGCGAGGACCGCGCTGGCGAATTCGATCACGCTGACTCCGGGGACCATGACGGTCGATATATCCGAAGACGGTTACCTGTACGTCCACTGGATTAACATCAGTTCTTCAGACCTGGAGGAAGCAACCCGCGAAATCGTGGGTAGATTCGAACCTTTACTCAGGAGGATATTCGAATGATAGGTTTTGGCCTCAGCCTATTGACCGTGTCGGCGTTTCTCTGTCTTTATAGAATAGCTTCCGGCCCCACTCCCGCCGATAGAATGGTAGGTATAGATATTCTTGGTATTTTGGTAGTGGGTTTCTGTGGTCTTTTCGCAATTATCACCGGAAGAGCTTTTTATCTGAATATCGCCCTGGCCTGGGGGTTGCTCAGCTTTATTGGTACTACAGCCTTAGCAAAACATCTGGAGGGTAAGAAATTCGATGAGTGAATTAGCCGGAAAAGCGATAGTGATTATTGGGGCTCTGTTTAACTTGTTTGGCTGTATCGGGCTTATTCGTCTTCCGGACGTTTATAACCGGCTTCAGGGGGCTACGAAATGCGTGACTCTGGGTACCTGTTCCATCCTGCTCGGGGTGCTGATTAGTTCGGGAGTGAGCCCTACCGGATTGAAAGCCCTGGCCGCGATCCTCTTCATCGTTATAACTGCCCCTACAGCGGCACACGCCCTCTCACGCGGTGCTCATAAATCTGGTATCCCCCTCTGGGAAGGCAGCATGGTAGATAAGTACGAGGAGGATAAATCATGAAGAAACCGAAGATTAGAGAACTGACTGAAGCCGTCAAGGCGGTTTTCTCCCGTAGATACACGTCAAAATTTCCGGAAGAGGAGGCGGAGGTAGCGACCACATTTCGGGGAGCGCCAGAGTACCAGGACGAAGATTGCGTGGGGTGTAGCGGTTGCTATAACGTCTGCCCCGCGGATGCCATTCATCGTGAGGATTCGGTAAATGGTACCAGCGGGGAAAGGCGACTCAGCGTTCACCTGGAGGAGTGCATTTACTGCGGACAGTGTGAGAAATTTTGCACTACTGGAGAAGGTATAGAGCTTTCAAAGGAATACGCCCTATCGTTTAGCGGGGGCGAGGGACCGAAGTCCGAAGTGAAAAAGGACCTCGTAATTTGTGAAGCCTGTGGGGAAGTAGTTGGAACAAGGGAGCACCTGCTCTGGCTCTACGACAAGCTCGGGAGCCTTGCTTACTCGAACCCCGGTATTTTCTTAACTTATCTTGAAAATCTGGATCTCGTTCGCAGGGAAGGTTTAAAGGAAAAACCGAGCCAGCGCAGCGATCGAATCAGGATCCTCTGTCCGGAGTGCCGACGAGAGTTAACGATAATCGAAGAAGGAGAAAACAAGTAGGCCTGGAGGGTTGGGAATACCTGGCAGGCAACCGGAAGCGTTTAAAATAATTAGAGCCCAGCTCTGGTTATCGTCAAGATGAGTCTCTATTCCTTAATTTAAATTTCGTTAATTGGTGGTAAAGTGTCAGGTGAAGGTACCTGACCTGCGCCAATACACCCCCCCAAAAAGCATAAAAGTTGGATAGAACCCGGGTTTAAAACAGTTCCCAGGTGTAAAAAAATGAAAAAAAGAGAGGTACCCAAGGAGACAGTCAACCGTCTGCCTATCTACTTGCGCTGCTTTGAAAGGTTGCTGGAAGAGGATGAATATACAGTTACTTCCGAAGGGCTTTCACGCCGGCTCAATCTGAACTCTTACCTTGTTCGTAAAGACCTATCTCGTTTTGGCGACTTTGGCACCCGAGGTGTAGGTTATAAGACGAGGAAACTCGCGGAAAAACTTAGAAGTATTTTACACGTGAATAGAAAATGGAAGGTTGCACTTGCTGGAGTTGGAAACGTTGGGCTTGCTTTATTGACCTATAAAGGGTTCAAAAGAAAGGTCTTCGATATCACCGTGGCTTTCGAATCGAACCCCGAATTGATCGGAAAAACAGTTAATGGCGTCACAATTGAGGATGAACGAGAATTGGTACGGCGGGTCCAAGGGGAAAGCGTGAAGCTAGGTATAATTGCCGTGCCACATGCAGAAGCTCAAAGGGTCGCTGAAAAAATGGTTGAAGGCGGAGTTCAGGGCCTATTGAATTTTGCACCAACTCAGCTGGACTTACCTGATGACGTAAGGATAACGCAAATGTTTTTTACGAAAGAGCTCGAAACTCTGGTCTATTACCTGTAGCGATTAATGAAATTCCGCGAGTAGGTTTAAAACGAGTTATCCCACACTCTTAAGGCTTGAACGGAGAACAAGTACGGATAACCACGCAAAGCACTTGAGGTCTAGGTTTATTTTGATTAGTTCGGCTACGGCAGTGACGAGATAATTGGCCAAACTCAGTCAAAAATTAGGAGGGCGGAGTATTGCCGCCCTCCTCTTCCATAATTGTGATGATTTTATCTCGTAATTTTTCCACGAGTTCCGGCAACTTTTGTTGCAGGGC
Organism: uncultured Thermotogae bacterium; assembly: GCA_964506635.1. GTDB lineage: Bacteria > Bipolaricaulota > Bipolaricaulia > M55B111 > M55B111 > JAGXLP01. The sequence continues at coordinate 7,602 of CAZDMI010000013.1, read as the reverse complement.
GGGGGAGAGTTCATCCCTAATGGACATGTCTTTGGGAATTACTCCCATGATAACGACCTCGTCCGGACGTTCCCCCACGGCTTCCGAGAGTTCGATTGCCTCCAGTAAGTTTGCGTCGTGGGTACTTCGTACTTCTATATCACTGTCGACCTCGTCCGGGCGGAAAAATACGGAGTCACCGGGCTCTCCATCGCTTCTAATGGCATCGACTATTACAGCCGTCTCCAGGCCTTTTAGATAATGGAGAATATTCATCCCCGACGTCCCGACTTCGTGAAATTCGATTTCGCCGGGAATATCCTTATCCTGAAGTTGGTTTACCAGCACGACACCAATCCCATCGTCGCCCTTTAAAGTATTTCCGATTCCAAGTACGCCTAGTTTTTCCACTTTTCCCCTCTCGGTTTTCTTTATTCTACGAAGTCCACGTCAAGATGATGGGTGGAGCAGGAAATACAGGGATCGTAGGCGCGGACCAGCATCTCCAGACTCAACTCTATCTCGTCTTCCCCTTTGTCGTTCTCTATCAGGTTTGGTGCAAGCTTCTCCATGTCTTGCTGGATATTTGCGTGATTCTGGTTGGTCGGGATAACGCAGTTGCCCGCCGTGCAGATTCCTTCTTCATTATAGGTATAATCGTGGAATAGTATCCCTCTGGGCACTTCTACTGCACCTATACCTCTGCCCTTCTGGACATCAACTTGCGGCTCGTAGTATTCGTTCTGGGGTTCGAGACCGTTTTCAAGCAGGTTATCGATGATATTGATCGAATCCCGGACATTGTGAACTACCTCCACCAATTGGGCGATGTTGTTCATGTATGGGTTGTGGTTAACCGGTTTAAGATTGAATCTTTCCGCGACACCCTTTGCCATTGGTGAAAGTTGATCGTAATTGTTATTAAGCCTCGCCAGTGCTCCTACCATGTACGAACCCCTGTTATTGCGCGCGAACTTGGCTGTAGATTGCTCTACAACGTATTCATTTGTTATGTCTTCGTATTCTGTGATGGGCGAAATCCCGGTATCAGTAGAGCGTACCTGACCCTCGTATAAAGCGTATTCTTCCTCGTTGGTAAGAGAGATAAACTCCGTCTCGCGCGAGAAATCCGGGAATTTGTCCACTTTCTCTTCACAGAGGTCGGCAACTGCCGTCAAGTCGTTGAACGAATTCTTGAGTTTATCCTGAAGTTGAATCAGTTCGTCTTCCGACGGAATCTTCGAAAATCCTCCCGGAACTAACCTTTGCGGGTGCGTGGTCCGACCGCAGACCATGTCCGACATTTCGTTTGCCAGTCTGTGCAGTCTTATTACGGTTTTTAGTTCGTCTGGATGGGAGGACGCCAACGGTATTACCGACCCTTCACCCATCAGGTCGGGTAGGGCTAAGTAGCCAACGTGTAAAACGTGACTCTGCATATTTTCAGCGTGGAGGGCCAGTTTCCTGAGCAATTTGTCCTGTTCGGAAATTTCTACCCCTAGAGCTGCCTCAGTAGCCTTAAGCGAGGCCAGGGTATGTCCGATGGAGCAAATTCCACATATCCTTGAAGTGATGTGATGTAGTTCCTTCCAGCTTTGATCCACGACCATGGACTCGAAGTATCGCGGCGTTTCTATAACCTGCCACTCGCATTTTTCGATCTGTCCATCGTCCGCATTTACCTTGATGTTTCCGTGTCCTTCCACCCTGGTGAGATATTCGACATCGACATCTATTTTTTCGTCACTCATTATTGCGTTCCTCCTGTTGCCAGCCAAAGTAAAGGTTAAATTTATTAAGAACTTCTTCGACGGTCAATCCGTATTTGTCCAGTACTTTCTTATGGGCGTTCTCGTTCGGACTATCCACCAATCCGCGGCATCCCCAGCAGGTCGTGCCTTCGTTGACACATTTTGAGTCACAACCGGCACGAGTGACCGGGCCCAGGCAGAAAGGTCCCTGTTCAGCTTGTGCCGCTCCGGGGGTTTGAACCTCCCTTTCGCTGGAGGATATCTGTGTTGAACCTCCGTTCCGGGCAAATACACATACGTTCTCGTTCATCTTGCACTCGACGCAGACTGGATAAGTTGGTATCTTTGGTTCTTTACCCTGAACCAGTGATTCCACTACATGAATGAATTCGTCCTGATCTATTGGACACCCATAAATGTAATGGTCCACCTCTACTACTGCGTCCACGGGCTTGGCTTCATCCCATGCTTCCACTTTATCCGCGTCGTCGCCGTAAACTCGTTCTTCTACGAGTTCCGGGTTCTGTGAATTTCTAATCGAATTTATTCCACCGATGGCGGCACAGGAACCCAGGGCAACTACTATTCCCGCGTTGGTTCTTATTTCCCTAAGCCTTTCCGCGTCGTGATCCGAAGCAATTGAACCCTCAATAAACGCTATATCGTAATCGTCCGATTTTTGAGAAATTACTTCCCGAAAGTTTACGATTTCGACTAGTTCCAGCAGGTCCAGGATTTTCTCTTCCAGATTGGCTACCTGTAGCTGATCTCCCTCGCAGCCGGCAAAGTCAAAGAAAGCAACTTTTGGTTTGTTCATTATACGGCCTCCTCAAACCCTTTAACTCTGTCGTAATTAAATACGGGGCCGTCCTGACAGGCGTAAAGGACTTCTTCGGCACCATTGATCTGACAGTGACCGCACTTTCCCAGTCCGCACTTCATTCTTCTTTCCAGTGAAAGATAAATCTGTTCGTGCGGTAGTTCTTTCTCGTCTAACTCGTTCAGGACGAATTTGTACATGACCGGCGGCCCGCAGACTACGGCGTACGTATCTTCCAGGTCGATATCTACACCGGGAATTAGTTCCGTTATGACACCTATATTTCCTCCCCAGCAGACGTTATCCGGGCAAAAGTCCACGGTAGCTTCATGATATATGTCCTGTCGCCGGGACCAGTGGTTAACTTCGTCCTCAAACATCTGCTCACAGGGTCTCTTGCATCCGTAAAGTATGTTTACGTCGTTGTACTCATCCCTTTTGTCCAGTACGTAATTTATCAAGGACCTCAGCGGGGCTATACCAAGCCCACCGGCGATAAATAACAGGTCCTGTCCCTGCAATTCTTCCGTAGGAAACCCCTCTCCGTAGGGACCTCTGATACCAACGGTGCTGCCGATTGACTTCTCGTGCAGGGCATTGGTTACGTTACCCACTGCTCTAACACATAGTTCAAAAGAAGACAGACCTCTGGTAGGTGACGAGGTGACGGAAATTGGTGCCTCGCCTATTCCCGGGATCGAAAGTTCGACGAATTGACCGGGATCCTGGTTTAAACTCTCCCCGTTTTCCAGTTCCAGCTCAAATAGTTTTGTATCGTCGGTTAGTTTTCTTTTCCCAACAATTCTTGCCTTCTGAGGGTTGTAGAGTGAATCTTCCGCGTTCATGAGGTTCCCTCCTTCATTTGGTTAAATACTTCGACTGGATCGGCTATATCGGGTAGACACTGGTCCGAACACCTGCCACAGCCGACGCAGGCAATATCTCCGAATCTGTTGTACATATATCTTCCTTTTCTCATGTACCTATGGCGGTAACGAGCTGCTTTCTCTTCCCGGAAGTTTTCGTCTCCTGCCACTTCTGCAAAAGCTTCCAGCATACAGCCATCCCAGGTTCTTAATCTTTCCCCTTCGGAAAGAGAAATATCGTTTACATCCTGGACGTCAAAGCAATAGCAGGTCGGGCACACTAGATTGCACGTGCCACAGCTAAGACAGTCCTCTGCGTTCTCTTCCCAGAATTCATCTTTCTCGTAGTAATCCTTCAACAGGGACGGTAACTCGAAGGGGTCAAACTTCGTGTCTTGGCTGAATTTTTTCGGTAGTTCCTCTTTAAACTGTTTTACTTTTTGAATTTCTTCCGTGGTAATATCATTTACGGCTTCTCCTGCTTTTTCCAGTAAGTCACTTCCCTTGGAAGAGCCGACTTCTATTGCGTATTTATCCCCGATATCGGTAAGCATGATGTCGTAACCGGTATCAGTGGTCGCAGTCCCCATTGTATGGGCAAAAGACCGGTCGGAAACGTTGACCATGTTGACGCCGACCAGGACCGACTGTCTTCTCTTTTCCAGGTAATATGGGTCCTCGTGTGTATCTTCAAAGACCTTGTCCATCTGCTCGATCGCGACGAGGTCGTAAGGATGAACTCCCATAATTATCCTGGGTACAACCTGATTAACTGGAGTAGTTTCGCCTTTGTTCAGGTTGTACTCGACCAGAGTTTCCCGCTGAGGCATAAAATATTTCTTCGGGGGCAGTATGGTTACATCGTAATCCAGTCGTAAGTCTTCAGCGGATTTTAAAGGATCGAAGGCAAATTCATTGCTTTTGGACTGCACCCCCACCACTTCTCTTTCATCATTTTCGATTAGATCGTCTACAAATCCAGTAAAACTGCTCTTGTTAATTGCTTTCATTGTGCCTCCCAGTTATTCTGTGGTTTCGCTATCCGAACCATCGTTCTGCCCAGCTATCGCACAAAATGTACAAAGTAAGTTGAAAATTAGTGGCCTCGTTGTAGTTCTCTTGTTTGGTAAACTGGAGGGGTAAAAACAGCAGGAGTTACCGAGCAATATTTTGAAACCACCTGAAGTAAAGCTTAATTCGCAAAGAAAGCTGTCTGATGCTCGCGAGTTGGTTATCATGTATGCTGCAACTCCGTTTAAATACTTTTAGCTTTTAGCAGCTAAACCCCTCGGCCCGTAAAGTGAAGGTGTTCACTTTCGCTATGAAGTTAAGATATAGGAGCCAACTTTTCAAGTAAAATACGAAGATTTTGAAGGTTATAATACAATCGATATATCGCTAACTTTCCTCCAACCATCCGCTCATCTCGTTTACCAACACCGTTGCTTTTCATCCATTCCAAGTCAAGAACCCCGCCTTTATTACCTAACGGGGCTATCCCTAAACAAAGGGTTAAATACAGTAAAGGGTTTAATACATTAGGAAATCTATGCCAGGATCAGTTTTTGGGGATGCTTTGGGGCTGCTTTTTCCTAACTACCTTCGGATAGAGCCTCATGGAGAGCGTTTAAACCTACGGCCATACAATCCTCTCTTTTCTTACCTGAATCATTCATGTTAGCTTCGATATCGTTCAGGGTAAGTTCTTTTGCATCACCTACACTTAACCCCCTGGCTAGCTGGGTTAATATGGAAGCCGAACCAATGCAGAGAACGCACCCGTAGCCGTCAAATTTGATATCCCTTATGGTCCCATCTTTGACGTTTACCCCTAACTTAATTCTGTCGCCGCAGTTTGGGTTCTCCGCGGATCCCTTCAGGTCCGGGTTTTTCAATTCACCTTTGTTGTGGGGGTTTTGCGAGTGGTGCATTAAATTTTGATCGTAAATCTGGGGGCTATCGTCGCTCATTTTTACTACCCAAAACGTTTTTGGCTTCTATAATTGCATCGGCCAGACGATCGATTTCCGCCTCGTCATTGTAGACGTAAAAACTCGCACGTGATGTGGCGTTTAGCTTCATTGCCTCATGTAGAGGCTGAGCACAGTGTAATCCTGCTCTGATTGCAATGTGGTCCAGGGAATCCAGTGCAGTTGCCAGGTCGTGCGGATGGATTCCCTCCAGGTTAAATGAGACAAGCCCGCCTCTTTCCTTCCCTTTTCCCGGTCCGTATATCTGTAAATCCGGGATTTTTTCTAGTTCTTTTAAAGCTTTCGCGGTGAGCTTGTTCACGTGTTCTCTGATCGAGGTCATGCCGAGTTTATCAAGGTAATCTAAAGTTTTGCGAAACGCGATAATTTGAGCAATAGGCGGCGTGCCTGCTTCAAATTTCTGGGGAATCTCGTTCCAGGTGACTTCAGTTTTTGTATTGCTTCGGACCATTTCTCCTCCACCGAAAGGGGGCGGCATTTGTTCCAGCAATTCTTCCTTCCCGTAAAGAATCCCCAGCCCGGTGGGCCCAAGCATTTTGTGAGCCGAGAAAGTCAAAAAGTCTATATTATAATTCCTGACATTGAACTGCCTATGTGGCATCCACTGAGCTCCGTCCAGGATTGCCAGAGCGCCGTTTTCATGAGCAAGATTCGTTAACTTCTTTACCGGGTTGTAAGCTCCGATGACGTTTGAGACAGCAGGAAAGGCTACCGCTACGGAATCGTGCGAAAGTTTGGCTTCTAAGTCTTCCAGATCCAGCTGCCCTTCCTTGTTGACACGAACGTATTCTAGCTGGAACCTGTTTGAACTCTCCGCCATTATTCTCCAGGGGAGAATATTGCTATGGTGGTCCATTTCCGTAACAAGTATTTTTCCCTCCTTGTCCTCCCAATGATGGAAGGAATACGCTAAAAGGTTTAGGGATTCGGTACAATTTTTGGTAAAGACTATTTCTCGACTCGACCCCGCACCGATGAAATCCGCGGTTTTTTTTCGCGCTTTTTCCAACTTGTTGGTCGTTACTTCGGCTTTTTTATATATTCCCCGGTGAACGCTGGTTCCAAGTTCATGATAATAGTTGATTAATTCCTGGGTAACTGGCTCGGGAGTCAATGACGTGGCAGCATTGTCCAGGTAAATAAAATCCTCGTTTTTCAGGGCGGGAAAGTCTTTTCTCACTCTCTTGACGTCTATCATCAGTAGTTGATGAACTCCTTCGCTTCTTCAACCATAAAATCTGCTTTGAGCTTAATTATAACATAGAATTGAGTAAGTTCCTAACGATGAGGCATTTATCCGGATTCTCTGCGCAGGTTGGCGCCTTGCCCACCGTGTAAGTTCCATAATCGGGGGTACCCCTTTTTCTAATCCAAGAGGGGGGACTTTTTGGAATAAATTTGTTGAAAAGTTCATCCCCTGGTGGTAAACTAAAAATCAATTATTGGCGGGATAAGCTATCCCACAAAAAATGACCTACAATAATTTGGAGGTACCTTAATGCGTCGTACTTCACTGGTTTTGGTATTCACTTTAGTATTTGGTTTGCTCGTTACGGGAGTAGCAAGGGCACAAGACACGAGGACGGTTATCGATGGTCTGGGAAGGGAAGTTACCCTCGAAGGGACTCCGGAAAGCGTAGTCACCACGATTGCGTCCACTACCGAGATAGTGCTTGATTTAGGGCTGGACAAGAGGTTAGTTGGGGTTCCGGATTTGATGAAGTACCTTTCCTACGTTCCGGAACTTCAAGCAAAGGCGGAGGAAAAGACCAAGGTCGGTGGTTTCAAGCTTTCCATGGAGAAAATTGCCTCCCTCAGCCCGGACCTGGTGGTTCTGGATGCATCGGCCCAGCAGGGGACTCTGGATAAAATAAAGAACCTTGGAGCAACGGTTTACGCCGCCGGCAGTAAAGACATGGATGCCGTACAGGAAACTATACTCGAACTCGGTTACCTTACGGGTAAGCTGGAAAGGGCAGAGAAAATTGTGGGTGAAATGGTCTATAAGCAATTCCGGCTTGAAGAAGCTATCGATGAACTGGATAAGAAGAAAAAGGTCTTCTACACGGTTAGCCCCCAGATGTATACTCCCGGTGGAAATACCTTCGTCGGTCAGGTTCTGGAAATGGCCGGGTTAAATAACGTCTTCAGCGACGTTTCCGGTTTCAAGCCGGTCAGTACGGAAGAAATAGTTC
>CAZDMI010000012.1:0-22799 GCA_964506635.1 uncultured Thermotogae bacterium | reverse complement strand
CAGCGAAGAAGGAGTCTGGACGAGTTAAAAGAAATAATTTTGAAAACCATCCGGGTTCGGAGGGTGACTCTAGTCCTGTTCCTCTTTCTTGCTCTTTATTTTAGGTTTGGAGCGGGTTTGAATTTTCCGCTTCCCCTGATTTTTTCTCCTCTAATGTGGGGCATTATTACATATCCTTTTTCCCGGTTGATAGAAGCTCAAAAATCCAAGGAAGCTCTCAACAACGTACACTTCGGTTACTTCGTAATGGAAGTGGCCATTCTTACCTATCTGATCCATATTATTGGTGGCGTGGAGTGGATAGGCGTCGCCTTTTATATTTTTTCCGTTCTCTATGCCAATTTTTTCCTGCCTCCGAAAAAGGGCTGGATCATTACATTTCTCGTAATTGCTTTTTTTACAGGTATAAGTTATGCAGAATACGCAGGTCTTATTACCCATTGGTCAATTTTTCTCGAAAACCCAACGCTGTATAAGGATTCCTTTTATGTAACTACTACTGTACTCACCGGTGGTGCCGGTCTCTTCCTGACAACTGCGTATACGGTGCAAATATTTGCCAGGTTATTCCGCGAGAAGAACGAATCACTCCGGGAGAGGGAGGCCAAGTTACAGCGGCTCTGGCGTGAGTTGATATCGGCCAGAGAAGAGGAGAGACAGAGGATAGCAAAGAGGTTACACGACCAGCTCGGGCAAAGGTTAATGGGGGTGAAGATGAAGCTGGACATACTGAATAAGGATGTGGACGATTCCAGGTTGGAGGAAGTAAAAGAGTTACTCAGCGAGGCAATAACTGAAAGCAGAAACCTGTCTCATCTTCTGCGCCCTTCGACCCTGGATGAACTCGGGCTGGCACCGGCACTTAGGGAGCTAGTGGAAAACTACAAGGGGTCGACCGAAATAGACTTCAGAACGTCTTTGAATCTGGAGCGGGATATAGAAGTCGAGGAGAAGCGGGCAATCCTCTATAGAGCAGCCCAGGAGTTGCTGAATAACGCCGTGAAGCACGCTGGACCCGATGAAATCATAGTAGGTCTAGCCGGCAATGATTCAGAAGTGAAACTGTCCATAGAGGATAACGGCGAAGGATTTGATCCCAACCGGGTAGTCAAGGAGTCCGGTCTCGGTCTGAAAGGGATCCGGGAAAACGTAAATATTGCTGGAGGAGAATTTGAGCTCAACTCCGAAAAAGGTAAGGGGACCCGAGCAGAAGTCATCATCCCGCTTGATTGACCCTTCGAATTAGAGTTCACCGGAAGTACCCGTTCCGTTAGCACATCTTCCCGTTAAAATTGGTACATTTCTTCCGTTTACCCCGGAAACCCGTACGTTAAAATATAGGTGATTCAATCATGGATTTATATTTTAAATCAGAGGCCGGGAGTAAAGCTGGTTCAGGAGGACGGATCGGTAAGAGCAAAAATTCCGAACAAGTTGGGGGTCAAGATCCCCTCACGGTCGTTCTTGCCGATGACCACACTCTTGTCAGGCAGGGGATAGAGACGCTGCTTGAGGGAAATGAGACCGTGGAAATCGTCGGCCAGGCCGGTGACGGCTATCAGGCACTGGAATTGATTGAAGAGGAAGAACCGGATATTGCGATTCTGGATATATCAATGCCCCGTCTCAACGGGTTGGAAGCTACACGAAAATTACGGGAACAGGGGTTGGAGACTAAAGTAATTTTTCTTTCGATGTACGATGACGAAGGTTACATAAGGAGGGCCATAAAAACCGGTGCATCCGGCTATCTCTTAAAAGAAGATGCTATAGACGAACTGGAGGAGGCAATAGGTTCAGTTAGAAAGGGATATTATTACATGTCCCCTCCGATCCTTACCTCGCTGGTTGAAATGATGAAAAGGGAGTTGGAGGATATAGAGCCAGATGTTCTGGAAAAGTTAACTTCCCGGGAAAGAGAGATCCTCCAGCTGGTTGCCGAAGGAAATTCTAACAAGGAGATTGCGGAAATATTATCGAGGAGCGTGGAAACGGTGAGAACTCACAGGGCAAATATGATGGAGAAACTGGATATCCATTCGGCCGCTGAAATCAGAGAGTTTGCGCTTGAAGAAGGAATAATCAAGGACGAAGAAAAATGACTGAAAACGTTGAAGGAATTCCTCGAGGGATTGGGCGGTATAGAGAAACCGTAGCCACAACCCTTCGAGAATACGTGCAAAACCGGGACGGGAAGTTGCACGACATGATAAGATACCACCTTGGTTTCGATGCCGGGGATGGAGGCGGAGAGTTGAAAGGGAAGGCCATCAGGTCCTCCCTCGCGCTCTTCATCACGGATGCACTTGATGGGGACCCGGACGAAGTTCTGCCCGCGGCAGTATCTCTGGAATTGGTACATAATTTCTCCCTGGTACATGACGACATCCAGGACGATGCGGGTAAGCGGCGCGGTCGAGCCAGCGTCCAGAAAAAATGGAACCCTGATCAGGCGATAAACGCTGGAGATGGCCTCAAAGACCTGTCGACGCTTGCGCTGACCGAAATCGGAAATGGCTCCCGCCCGGCAAAGGACCTGGCCGCCCTCGATGCTCTCGGCAATTACTCCCTGAGAATGATTCAGGGACAGGTGAGGGACCTTTATTTCGCCGAGAGGGAAGAGGCGGACGTGGAAGGTTATCTCGGTATGATTGAGGATAAGACGTGTGCCCTGCTGGAAGCACCGTTTCACCTGGGAGCAATTTATTCAGACGTCGACACTGCGGACCGACTTATTTCCTTTGGGAAGTTACTTGGTTACGTTTACCAGATCAGGGACGATTGGCTCGGTATCTGGGGGGAACCGGAGAAATCGGGCAAGTCTGCAGAATCGGACCTCGTCGAGAAGAAGATGAGTTTTCCCGTAGTTTATGCCGTTCAAAACGGGGAAGGTCGCCCACTGGAGCGCTTGAAGAATTTGTATTTCCGGAATGATGCACTCGTTGACACCGAGATCGAGGAAGTCCGTCTGGCTCTGGAAGAAGCTGGTGCAAAGCGGGAGACGAACGAACGAGCGAAAAAGTACTGGGAGAAGGCGAAAGTTGAGCTGGAAAATATCGGACTTCCGAGTACGGCAAAATCCGACATGGAGGATTTCGGCTCTTTTTTACTGAATAGAAAGAAATAGGAGGAATATATGAGTAGACCGTTAAAAATGAATGCCAAAATAGCGAGTTACGCGGCAGCACAGATGGCAAAGGGGAGAAAACGCTTCCCACTGGTTACGCTTATAGAACCCCTTGAAGCATGCAATCTGCGCTGTACCGGTTGCGGTAGGATCAGGGAGTATTCCGATTATATGGACGAAAAACTATCGCCGGACGAGGTAATGGCTGCAGCTGAAGAGGCCGGTGCACCGGTTATATCGATTTCGGGCGGAGAGCCACTGATCCACCCGGAGATAGATACGATAGTGGAGAACTTGATCGACGAAGGTTATTACATAATGCTCTGTACGAACGGGCTATTACTGGAAGAAAAGCTGGACGAATTTGAACCCTCCGATCAGCTGGCTTTTGCCATTCACCTGGACGGTACCGCTCAGGTGCACGATGAGTTCACGAACCGCGAGGGAACGTACGAGACCGCTTTCTCCGCACTGGAAAAGGCGATAAATCGTGGTTATCGGGTGACTACCAATACGACCATATTCAAGGGAAGCGATCCGGACGACCTGCACGAGCTCTTCCGCAGACTGACGAGAGCCGGGGTCGAGGGGATAATGGTTGCGCCGGGTTACAACTATTCCGCCGTCGACAGAAGTGCCGAAGAACACTTTCTGGAGCGCAAGGAGTCCATCGAGGTTTTCCGGGAAATTCTTGACCCGGATAAAGTAGAAGATTTTCCACTTTATAATTCCTCTCTTTACCTGGATTTCCTACGCGGTAAAAGAGAGCTCGACTGTAACGCCTGGGCTTCACCAACCTATACCGTGCGGGGATGGAGGAAGCCGTGTTACGTACTTGCAGACGAGCACGTCGATTCCGTGGACGAGGTTCTTGAGGAAGAAATCTGGGAGAACTACGGCCCGGGAAACGATCGCCGGTGCAATAGTTGTATGATTCATTCAGGTTTTGATACAGCCGGTACTATCGATTCGCTCAGGAGTACCGATGGTCTGGTGGACGTGGTTAAAAGCGCGGTTCCGAACAGGTTCAAGGATATTTTATCGATATCATAAATAAATATGTTGTCAGTAATGGCCTCGATGAGAGTTGAGCTCGAAGGTTACGGTGGAATAGATGAAGGAGAAAATTACTGGTCGGAGTGCGAGTTGAATTACACCGGAATTGGCAGAAAAAACGTAAGGCAAACTATGGAAAATCTGGAATTTACTTCGGAACTGGATGGAGTGGTATCAGTTGGGTTTGCCGGCTCCGTCGACCCCGAATTTACCACCGGTGATCTTTGTATAATCGATAGCGTAAATAGTGCGGAAGAGGAAAGGGGATTTGAGGTGGATTCCAGGTTGCGAGAACGAGCAAAACTGGCACTCGGTCAGGACGCTAAATTCTGTGAGTTACTGACTCTGGAGAAACCGGCCTCGGGCCCCGGAGAGAAAAAGGACCTGGCTGGAAGCAGTTACTCGATAATTGATCAGGAAACCTACTGGGTAGCAAAGGTGGTAAAGGAGAATGAGGTACCTTTTCTGGCTATGAGAGTAGTATTCGACGATGTGGATACGGTGTTACCGCCCGCTTCTTGCTACGACGATTACGGCGAAGTCAGGATTCCGAGTCTGCTTTCCTGGTTGGCGAAGCACCCGTCAATAATTCTTGATACTCCGAGCCTGTTTCTGAACAGCCTTGGCGCCAGAAGGAAACTGACGGACGCGCTGGACAGCGTCATTCCAGCCCTGTTGAGGTGAACGAGATGAAGTGCCTGGTAACCGGAGCAAACGGGTTTGTCGGAAGCAACGTAGTCAAGACATTACTCGATGAGGGGCACGAGGTTAAGGGGTTGATTAGAGAAAGCAGCAATACCCTGAATCTGGACGGTCTTGACTTTAGTACCGTCAAAGGCGATATAAGGGATAGAGACGAACTTGAAAAGGCCGTACAATCCGTGGATGGCGTCTTCCACACTGCGGCGCTTTACAGGTTCTGGTCGGGGAGTTACGAGGATTTTTACGAAACAAACGTGGAGGGTACAAAGAACGTCCTGCTGGCCGCCGAAGAGGCGGGCGTGGATAGGTTCGTGTTGACCAGTACGGCTTCACTTCTGGCCCACTCGGAGGACGGGGAGACACTACCCGGGTCAGTCGAGCAACTCCCGAGCGATTACAAGATATCCAAGTACATAGCGGAAAGAGAAGCGCTGGATTTCAACGAAGAGGCCGAGATTGACGTGGTGATTGCAAGCCCTACTGTACCCGTGGGGCCGGGAGATTACGGTCCTACTCCGACAGGTAGAATGATCCTCGAATTCCTCAATGGAAGAATGAAGGCCTTCGTTGACATGGATTTCAACATAGTTGACGTTGAAGACGTGGCAGAGGGACATCTCCTGGCGATGAAAAAAGGGCAGCCGGGAAAGCGGTACGTTCTCGGGAACAGGAATACGAACCTTTCGGAAGTCGTACAATTTTTATCTCGCGTTACCGGTGTGCCAAAGCCGCGATTCAGAATACCTTATCCGATTGCGTTAACGGCTGCCTGGGTAGACGAGTTCTTCGAGGGTTTCCTGATGAATAGGAGGCCGAGGATTCCCATCTCTTCGATCCGAACGACAAGGGTGGACGAACGAATAGATCCCACTCCCTGGTTGAACGAGCTTGGTGCGCCTAAGACTCCAATGTCGAAGTCGCTAAAGAAGTCAATCGATTGGTTTATCGAGCATGGTTACGTAAACAACGAGGAGATAGTGAGATAATGTCCCGAACCAGAGTCGTAGACGTAGGTGGGGTAAAAATAGGTGGGGATAAACCTGTCGTCGTACAATCCATGACAAATACCCCGACGGATGACGTCGACAAAACCCTCGCCCAGATCAAAGGGCTGGTCGAGCGAGGTTGCGAACTGGTCAGGGTGGCAGTACCGGATAGCGACGCCGGGGAACGATTGCCGGAGATAGTATCGGAAAGCCCGGTGCCGGTGATCGCCGATATTCACTACTCCCCGGAACTCGCGTTTGCCGCTCTGGATGCCGGGGTCGATAAGCTCCGGCTCAACCCGGGAAATATAACTGATCCGGAGGCGATCGGAGAAATCGCCCAGGAAGCGAAATCTCTCTCAATTCCCATCAGGGTTGGAGTAAACTCGGGATCGTTGGACAAAAAAATCCTGGAGGATTACGGAAGGACACCCAAGGGTATGGTGGTAAGTGCCGAGCAGGAAATTGAATTGCTGGAGAAGGAAGGTTTCCAGGATATAGTGGTTTCCCTGAAATCGAGCGACGTAAATAGGACGATCAGGGCCAACGAAATATTTGCGGAAAGGTACGATTATCCACTCCACCTCGGAGTTACCGAAGCAGGTGGCGGTCGCAGCGGCCTGGTCAAGTCCTCGATTGGTATTGGCACGTTGCTTCAGGAGGGAATAGGGGATACTGTCCGGGTTTCTCTGACAGCTGATCCACGGGAAGAGGTGGGGACTGCATACGACATCCTTGGCTCTCTTGGAATCAGAAACCGCGGGGTGGACATAATTTCCTGTCCCACCTGCGGCCGGACCGAAATAGACGTGGAAACCATTGGGCGGAAACTCGAAGAGAGGTTAGGTGATCTGGAGAAATCGTTGAGCCTTGCTTTGATGGGGTGTTCGGTGAACGGAATCGGAGAAGCTGATTCCGCCGATCTTGGCGTCGTTGGGACCGCCAGAGGGGGCGTTCTCTACGTAAATGGGGAACAGGAGGAGTTGATTTCTTCTACCAGCACCGTCGAAGTGGTAAAAAGGCTGGAGAGAATAATTAGGAGTTATATCGAGAAGGGAGAGTAAATGGAAATCATAAAGGCCGAATTATTCGGTTTCTGTTTTGGAGTAAGGCGAGCGGTCGACATAGTTGAAGACAAGCTGGAAGAACAGGAGAAGATCGATACCCTGGGGCCGATAGTACATAACCCGAATGTCGTTGAGGATCTTTCGGAGAAAGGGGCGGAAGTGGTAAATGCCCTGGATAACGTGAATACGGACTCTGTAATCATAACCGCCCATGGAGCCGGAAGGGATATACACCGAGAAATCGAGGAAAAGGGCCTGGACCTTATTGATACGACCTGCCCCATAGTTAAGAAAGCTCAGGAAACTGCTGAGGACCTGGTCAATAAAGGCTATCAGGTTGTTATCTACGGAGAAAACGACCATACGGAGGTCAGGAATATTCTTGGCTGGCTCGACGGAAAAGGCGTAGCAATTCTGGACCCGGAGAAAGAAGTTCCTATACCGGAAGGTCGAGTAGCATTGCTTTCCCAGACCACCAAAGGGAAGAAGTACTTCTTTGACTTTGCAGCCGACTTCCTTAAGTCGAACCGGGATCGGCTCGAGGATGTTAAGATAGTTGACACGACCTGTGGTGAGACAAGAAGGAGGTACGAGGCGGCGGAAAGGCTTGCTGAACAGGTGGAGCTGATTTTGGTAGTTGGAGGCAAGAATTCCGCAAATACGCGGAAACTTGCCGAAGTCGCTGGCAATACCGGGGTAGAGACGCACCATATCAAGGATGAAACGGAGATAGAACCGGAGTGGATTGAAGGGGTGGACAAAGTGGGTATAACGGCAGGTGCATCTACCCCTCAGTCCGCCGTATCTTCGGTAGAAGAAACTTTGCTAGAGTTAAAGAGATCATAGCTGCCAAAAGGAGGTTTAAGAGATGTTGACATCAACATCTACAGAGGTTTTACAGATCCAGACTACAAAGGCGCCCGAGTTTATAGATATAACTGACGAAGTTCAGAATTTTGTTGACGAAAGAGAGGTGGAGTCAGGAGCGCTGGTGATTTTTAGCAGGCACACTACCGCCGCGGTCAGGATTAACGAAAACGAAACGCTCCTGAAAAAGGACATGGCCGAATTTCTCGACAAAGTGGCGCCGGAGGACGACTACTATCGCCATAACGATTTTTCCATTCGGACGGAAAACATGACGCCGGACGAGGTTCCGAACGGCCACGCACACTGCCAGTCCCTTGGACTTGGAGCCAGTGAGACCGTTCCAATTATAGATAGCGAATTAAAGCTCGGTAAATGGCAGCGTGTTTTCCTGATCGAGCTAGATCACTCCAGAAAACGGGAAGTTATACTGCAGATGCTGGGTGGTTAACGTCCGGGAGGAGTTGTTCGGAAGCCCGGTTTTATTTATTCTTTTTTCCGTTAATCATGGTAAATTTGAAAGAAATTAGCCCTAATTTATACGGTAAAGACGTTTCCGTCGATGGCGCTTACGATATTTGTAAGGAAATCGGTACGGAGCACTACGAAAACTTCACGGTCGTGAGCCGAGCCATGCCCGCGGAAAAAAGAAAGTACATCTACGCTCTTTACGCGTTCAGTCGATACACCGATGATCTGGGGGATGAACTTGAAGCAGGAAACCTGGAAGCACTCGATACCTGGGAGGAGGAATTGAGAGAGGCACTGGGAGGTGAGCGGCCGGGTAACCCCATACTGCTCGCCCTTCAGGATACGGTGGATAAGCATCCCCTGACGCAGGAGCCCTTCCTTAAATTGATCGAGGCAAACAGGATGGATCAGAAAAACTTTTCCTACGGTAGTTACGAGGACCTGCTCCACTACTGTGACCATTCTGCTAATCCGG
This sequence comes from uncultured Thermotogae bacterium, assembly GCA_964506635.1. Classification (GTDB taxonomy): domain Bacteria; phylum Bipolaricaulota; class Bipolaricaulia; order M55B111; family M55B111; genus JAGXLP01. The sequence continues at coordinate 14,048 of CAZDMI010000012.1, read as the reverse complement.
TAGGGCGGATTTTTCTTGCGATCTTTGGCTACCAGGACGAAGAGAGGAAACGGCTGTCGGACAGCACTTGTACCGGGTTGCAGTTGACGAATTTCTGGCAGGACGTTAAGAGGGACGAAAAAATGGGCAGAGTTTACATTCCCGAAGAAGACATGGAAAAGTTCGGCTACTCAAGAGAAGAACTTGAGCGGGGGGTCTATAACGAGAGGTTCGTAGAACTGATGCGGTTTGAAGTATCGCGGGCGCGGGACCTGCTCAAGGAGGGGATGGAGCTGGTTCCGACTCTGGATAACAGAATCAAAATGGACGTCAGGCTTTTTAACCAGGGTGGCTTAAGAATCCTTGATAAGATAGAAGAAGAAAATTACGACGTATTGCGCGGGCGCCCGACACTTTCGAAGTTTGAAAAAGTCCGTTTGTTTTTGTCCAACATGTTAAAACGACCTTTCCGGAGGATTAAAGATGGAAAACCGGCCTGAGGGGGTTTTAAAAGATAGTGAAAGCCCCAAGGAGTACTGCAGGAGGATAACCAGGGAAAGAGCGAAGAACTTTTACTGGGCTATATTGACCCTTCCGGGAGACAAACGTTCTGCCGTATACACTATATATACTTTCGCCCGGCGATGTGATGATATTACGGACGGTTCCTGGGAAGTTTCACGTAAAAAGGATAAACTGCGAGAAGAACGAGAGAAAATAGACTCGCTGTACCGTGGTAATCCACGGGGTAAGCTTTACGAAGCACTCGCGGAAACGGTGGAAGAATTTGAGATACCGAAAAGTTATTTCGAGCAGTTGATCAGCGGCGTCGAGATGGATTTGACTAAAAGGCGTTATTCTACTTTCCGTGATCTTAAAGTATATTGCTTTCGAGTGGCATCCGTGGTGGGTCTGGCGCTGATCGAAATCTTTGGTTACGAGGGCTGGGAGGCAAAGAAGTATGCAATAGATTTTGGTTACGGCATGCAGTTGACCAATATTATCAGGGACGTAGCGGAGGACTACCGGCGAGATAGAATATACCTCCCGCAGGAGGACCTGGAAAAGTTCAACTGCGATTTCGACAGGGTCAACGAGAACGGCGTGGATGGACGATTCAGGGAACTTATGGATTACGAAGCTTCCAGAGCGAGAAAACATTTTGAGAAAGGAAAAAAGTTGTTTTCTTATCTTTCTCCCAGAACGCGCGCCTGCCCGGCCGGACTGTACGGAGTTTACAGTAACTTACTGAACAAGATGGAAGAGGGCGACTGGGATATCTGGGAGGAACGCGCAAGTCTCAATACCGTAAAGAAGGTAAGTTCCGTACTGGGTCAATGGTTCGTCAGCCTGAAAGAATGATCGTAATTGGGGGCGGACTGGCCGGTCTAGCTGCCAGCACCAGGTTGCTCGACCAGGGGTACGCCGGGGATTTGGTTTTACTTGAGAAGGCTCCGGAAGTTGGGGGCAGGACGGGTTTTGTAGAGTACGGAGGTCGGACCCTGGACCTCGGGCAGCACATGCACGTCTCCGGTTTTGACTATTACGGAAGGTTCATGGAAAAGGTCGGCCTTGCCGACGAACTAAATACACAGAAAAGTCTTGACGTCGAGTTTCGGGATAAGTCGGGTCGGGTTGGTAAAGTACGGAGCAACCAGCTGCCTCCACCTTTCCACCTGATTTCTGCGACCTATAACTTTCCATTTATTTCCCTTTACGACAAGTTTAGTTTGGTCGGACCGCTCCTCTCCTCTTTACTGTACGATTCCGAGGATAAAAAAAGCTCTGAATCCTTCGGCGATTGGTTGAGGAAAAGAGGGGCGAGCGAAAAGTCGATAGAGAAACTATGGAACCAGATCATCGTTCCCACCTTGAATGCCAGCGTAGACGAGGTAAGCGCTGGAATGGGGTTGATGATTCTGAAAAGGGTTCTACTTGATAAAAGTGGTGGCCGGCTGGGCAGGTTGAACGGTTCCCTGGCGAAGATAGGGCGGTCCGCGGTGGAATTTATCGAGTCGAGGGGCGGGCAGGTTAGGACCTCCAGTCAGGTTGAAAGAGTAGAGGTGGATGGCGGTGGAGATTACGTAGTTAGCGTGAGTAACGGGGAGGAGATGTCGACTGAAACAGTTATTTCCGCCGTTCCGGGGCACGCCCTGCAGAATATGCTTTCGGAGTCTCAGCTGGAGGGATTTTCGCACCGGTTCTGGGAACTTGATTGGAATTCAATAATAAACGTCCACCTGTTTTTCGACGAAAAAGTTATGGAGGAGGATTTTTTCGGGTTCATGGAAGGTACGTCTGGCTGGGTGTTTAACGTCTCCGGTAACAATGGAGGAGGCGGAAAGCACATTTGCCTGACGATATCGGATCCCGGGGAACTGGAAGAGCTGGAGCCTGAAGAACTCGTTGAGAAAGTTAAGGGTGACCTTTCCTCGCCGCTACCGGCAATTAAAGAAGCGGAATTGCTGGATTCGGTGGCGCTTTATCAACCGCGAGCTACCTTCAAAGCCTCACCAAACAGCAAGGCCCTGCGGCCGCCCCAGAACCCTTCTCATGATGGTCTCTTCCTGGCCGGGGACTGGACCGATACGGGCTGGCCCGCTACAATGGAAGGTGCAGTTAGAAGCGGTTACTACTGTGCCGAAGAGGTTTTGAATGCAAAAACAGGGGCTCCTGAAGGAGCGGAACTTTGAAAAAGAACCTTTTTTAGCTATAATCCCCGTGGTGTTAAACATTGATACAGTTCCATAACCCGACAAAAGGTAGATTGAGTTTCAGCGGTGTCGTTGACGAACTCATAGGTATGATGGAAGAGGATCAGCGGTCGGAGTACGAAATCGTCGTCGGGACCGATTCTCACGCTGCTTCTGGCGACCACGAGATAGACTTCGTCAGTGCCATAGTTATTCATAGAATGGGCAAGGGTGGTCGTTACTTCTGGAAGAGAGAAACAGAGGACGATATATATACACTGAGGGACAAGATATACAAAGAAGCCTTCCTTTCCTTCGATCTAGCCAAGGATCTCATGGAACATCTGGAGGAGGAAACTCTGCTGGATTACAACCTCGAGATCCACGTTGACGTGGGCCAGAACGGGAAAACCAAGGAAATAATTGACGAAGTGGTTGGTATGATCATTGGTAGCGGTTTTGACGTGAGGACGAAACCCGATTCTTACGGCGCTTCCACGGTTGCCGACAAGCACGCCTGACTGGTTTACCTGTTGAGTTCGTCGTAAATCTCGTTTTTTGAGGTTCCCCGCAAGTCGGCGAGTTCTCTCATTGCCTCTTTCCTGGAAAGACCTTTCAGCTTTTTTATTCCTTCGTACTGCTGCTCGATAGGTATGTCTTCGTATTTTTCCCTTCTGGCACTGGCTACTTCTTCTTCAGTAGCACCACCGATTACCAGGGTAAACTCTCCTTTAACTTTACCCTCTTCTAATTTTTCCAGTACTTCGTCGGGCTTACCTTTTAGTGTGCGTTCGTACTGTTTGGTTAGTTCCCGGCAGAGCGTAATGGATCTTTCGGGAATAACGTCCCCCATGGTTTTTAGGGTAGTTTCTACGCGATGGGGCGAGTCATAGATTACCGTGGTTTTCCGTCTCGTCCGCAGCTCCTCAAAGTAATCGTTCTTTTGGCTTTCCTTTTTCGGTGCCTGGCCGTCAAAGACGAAACTGTCAGTTGGCTGTCCGGAAATCGAAAGACACGCGATACAGGCGCTCGGACCCGGGAGGCTCTTTACTTTAATATCCTTTTTTCTGACGCGGCGGACCAGTTTAAATCCCGGATCGGATATCAGAGGGGTGCCGGCATCGCTTACAAGTGCCAGGTCCGTGCCCCCCAGTAATTTGTCGATTATTCTTTCTCTGCGCTCCTCCCCGGCTCCCTGGTAGTAGCTAATCGTAAACGGCGTCTCTACCTCGTATTCCTCGAGCAGCCGGCGGGAATGGCGTGAGTCCTCCGCAACTATCTCGTCTACTTCCCTTAAGGCCTCCACTGCCCTGTAAGTAACGTCCTTCAGGTTTCCGATTGGGGTAGCAACTACGTATAGTTCCCCGGGCTCCTGCCTGTTCGATCCTTTTTGGTTCATTGAATCGATTAGTCCACCTACATTTGTCTTATTAAAGTATGCCTCCGGCAGCGATGAGATTTATCCAGTTGGGCCCGAGTACGAACGCCCATATTTGCTGTATTACCCAGAAGAAGATATCTCCACCGAGCCAGAGCAAAGCGAGGACTATGAGAAAACCGTACTGTTCCATCTGGGCCATAATCTGCTTGCCGCGGCCCGAAAGGAAGTAGTTAAGTATCCTTGAACCGTCCAGCGGCGGCATCGGAATGAGGTTAAATATACCGAGTATTATGTTTATGATGACGAAGACCCCGAAAAAGTAAATCAGCGTTATCAGGCCGTTCTGGGCAAACTGGAAGAAGAAACCACCGCTTCGACCGAGAAAGAAGTTGACGTAAAGCGGTACAAGCAGGTGGCCAATCGCGGCGGCCAGGGACATCATCATGATGTTGCTTAACGGTCCGGCGAGTCCGACCTGTAACATTCCTCGTTCCGAATCCTGGAAGTATCTCGGATCTATCGGTACGGGTTTCGCCCAGCCGATGATAAATAAACCACCGCCAAAAATCAGCTGAACCATTATCAATCCGAGCGGAACAAGTACGGTTCCGACCGGATCTATGTGAGGTACGGGGTTCAAAGTCAGCCTGCCGGACTGCTTGGCCGTAGGATCACCCAGCTTCCATGCCACGTAACCGTGAGAGTACTCGTGGATAATCGCAGCTGGCAGGAGTGCAAGGAGCAGAATAATCAGGTTAACTATAGTGGAAGCTATGATATCACCTCTTCAGGAGAAACACTTATTGTATTTTCGTTGGTTATCTGAACCAGGCCCGGCTTGGCTCCTTTGGGTTTGTCAACGTACTTGACTTCCGTATAGCTTACCGTTGCCTGACCTGCGTTCCGGGCCTTTGAATTGGCGGCTGCAAGCTGAGCCGCTTTTACTATGACCTCGTCCGGAACCGTGTCCGGACGGCCATCGGTTACGACTACAACGTGTGCCCCGGCGTAATTCCTAACGTGGAACCAGAGGTCATCTCGTGCTGCATCCCTGACGAGTTCGTCGTTCTGCCGGGCATTTCTTCCAGCCATGACTTTATATCCTTTAACCCAGTACTCTTTCGGGCCGCCTTCCTGCTCCTGAGTTGCCGAGCCGAGGTCCTCGTCGATGTATCCCTTTTCTTTTAAAATACCCTCGAGCTTTGCCAGGTCTTCCTGGGAATCGGCATTTTCATAGCGGTCCTTCAGTTTTTTCAGGTAGTTTAGCTCTTTTTTCAGGCCCTTCTTTCTCTTTTCCAGCTTTTCCTTACCGCGTTTCAGCTTTTTGTAGCGTTCGTAGTACTTCTCCGCGTTATCTTCCGGTGTCAGTGAAGGCTCAAGTTCGACCTCTATTTTTTCTCCCGGGTTGTAGGGATCATCGATTTTTGCACTTTTCATTCCTTTTTCCAGCTGACCCAGGTTTGACAGTATTATGTCCCCGGTTTTTTTAAGCTCTTCCCTGTTCTCGGACTGTTCGAGCTGGTCCCGTACGTTTTCCAGAGCACCTTTTACCCTGTCAAGTTCATCGTTTATCGTTTCTTCGACGTCCTCGCGCAGCTCGCGCGTTTCGAAGCTGGTTTCTCGTGCCTTGTAGTAGTGATCCAGAGCCTTGCTGAGACTGACGAACGTCAATCCCTTTTTATCCGAGAAGCTTTCTAATCTTACCGGGCTAAATTCGACCGGCTCCCCCTCCTCCTGGTAAACGATCGGATCGTAGTCGTCGGTTGAGAGTTCATGGAACAAGTTACTTGCCGCTTGATGAAGGGATTTACGCTGGTTTTCCGTTAATTCTTCTTGATCGACTTCCACTCCGGCACGAACGGGGATTTCCTTTGCCAGGGTTGGCCCTATTCCGTCGATACCGTGGAGCAAGTTTCTCCAGATCGGATTTTCCCGTCGAGTAAGTTCGTAGAATTCATCACCTTCCAGGTCAAAAGGATTTGCCTTGTCCTGCGCCGGTGGTAATTCGTAAGTGCCGCCGGGTGAAGTATCCCTGGACCTGCTCTCCTTATCCTTGAGGGTACCGATTATGCGGTCGTCTTGAACCAGAAACAGGTTGCTGTTTCGCCCCATTAGCTCCACGTAAATTTCCTTGCGATCTATCCGTTCCTCGTCTCCGTCTTCCTTCTTTTTATCGACTGAAATCTTGATTATTCTGTCCAACCCTCTTGGCTGAGTTACCCGAGCTATCTTCCCGCCGGATAGGTGTTTTCGTAAGAGCATGGTGAACGGGGGCGGTTCTTCCGGGTTTTCTAGGTCAAGATCGGACAACTGAATCCGGAAGTCATCCCCGCAAGATATTAGTAACTGGTAATTATCCCCGCTCCATACGTCGACGGTAACCAACCCGTTTCTGGGCTGGTAAATCTTTCTTACCCAGCCGCCGGTTAAAGCGTCCTGTATTTCAAGTTTTAATTTGCTTAAGGTAATCCCGTCTAAGGCCATTTTCTATCTTGCTCCGAATTTAATCAAAAGCCATTCAAAGAGGTTTTGGATGCTCAACCCGATCCAGGTAAGTAACACCACAAAATTCTAGCGGTTAACCCCGGTTTCCGGGTTAACCATATTTCCTTATTGGACTCGAAAACCGGATTAGATCTAAAGCTGCGTTCTTTGCCAGCACCCGAGTTTTCCACCACGAAAAATGTGGATTATATATCCAGGTTGGTTATCTGGTTGCTGTTCTCCTTGATAAAGTTCTTCCTCGCCTGGACGTCGCTCCCCATGAGGGTACTGAATAGATCGTCCGCCTCAAGTGCGTCCTTTACGGAAACCCTTTTCATAATACGGTTTTCCGGGTTCATGGTAGTCTCCCAGAGTTGAGAAGGGTTCATTTCGCCGAGACCCTTAAACCTCTGGACGGACGAAGGTTTGGTTTTTCTGTCTTCAAGGTATTCGTCCAGATCCTGTTCCGTATAGAAGTACTGCTTGCTTTTGCCCGACTGCACCTTGTAGAGCGGGGGTTGGGCGATAAAGACGTGATTCTCCGTTATTAGAGGTTCGAAGTTCCTGTAAAAGAACGTGAGCAACAGTGCCCTTATGTGAGCGCCGTCAACGTCGGCGTCTGTCATGATTATTATTTTCTCGTAACGTAGCTTCTCCCGGGAAAAGTGATCCTGAACGCCGGTTCCCATTGCGGTGATTATTGACTTGAGCTCCTTGTTCTCGAGCTGTTTGCTCATGCGTGATTTCTCGACGTTTAAAATCTTACCTCTCAGTGGAAGTATGGCTTGGAACCCCCTGTCCCGAGCGCTCTTTGCCGAACCACCGGCTGAATCACCCTCGACTATGAACAGTTCACTTCCTTCCGGATCCCTCTGGGTGCAGTCCGCGAGTTTGCCCGGCAGGGAAGTGGATATCATCGCGTTCTTCCTGGCGAGTTTCCGTGCCTTCTTTGCGGCGTTACGGGCCTGAGCGGCTTCGATTGACTTTTCTATTATCTTCCTTGCAACCTGTTTGTTGGATTTATAAAAATCGAGCAGAGCTTCCGAAGTGACGTTTCGGACGATTTCCCTGATCTCCGGGTTACCGAGTTTCGTCTTCGTCTGACCCTCGAACTCCGGTTCGGGAATCCTAACGTTGATTATTCCCGTCAGGCCTTCCCTGATGTCGCGACCGGAGAGGTTGTCGTCCTTCTTCTTCAGTATCTTTTTATCTCTGGCATACTTATTTGTCGTCTTGGTCAGCGCAGTTTTAAATCCAGTTACGTGTTTTCCACCCTCCTGGGTATTAATGTTGTTGGCAAACGAATAGGTGGACTCCGAGAACTTCTTGCTAAAGGTCATTGCTATCTCGACAAAGTTACCGTCTTCCTCGCGTTTGAAGTATATCGGTTCGTCGTGGAGCGTTTCCTCGTTTTCGCTGATCGAAGAGACGTACTCCTTGATTCCGCCGTCGTACTTGAAGGATTTGGTGACGTCCGCATCCTCGTTTTCCAGAACGATCTTTAGCCCCTTGTTCAGGTAAGCGAGTTCGCGCAGACGGTGGGTCAGCTTGGGCATGTCGTACGCGAAATCACCAAATACTTCCTCGTCCGGCATAAAGGTGATCTTCGTTCCTCGGTCTCCTTCTCTGGTATCTATCTCCTTCAGTTCCGCAAGCGAGTCACCCCGCGAAAAGTCCTGCCTGTAACGGGATCCATCTCGCTGGACCTCTACACGCATCCATTCGGAAAGAGCGTTTACTACGGAAACACCAACTCCGTGAAGCCCACCACTGACCTTGTAACTTTTATGGTCGAACTTACCACCAGCGTGCAGGGTGGTCATGACAACTTCGACCCCACTTAAACCCTTTTCCGCGTGAGTATCCACGGGTATGCCCCTGCCGTTATCCATCACAGTTACCTTGTCGTCTTCATGTACTGTTACCTTTATTTCGTCACATTCTCCGACCAGAGCCTCATCTATGCTGTTATCCAGCACCTCGTCAATTAGGTGCATTACTCCTTCCTGGCCGGTACTCCCTATGTACATTCCCGGTCTCTTTCTAACTGCTTCTAAGTCTTCTAGAACCTTAATTTGATCTGCTTCGTAGGGCATATAACCACCTCAAATCAAAAAAGCCAATAAGACAGGTAATTATAATAAATTACTTTCGAATTTACCAGGACTGAATTCCCTTCTGAAGTGGGTTTGCTCTGGTTTAAGTGGCATATTTGTGCTTCCCAGCACGCCCGAATTATATACCTTTTTACGGTCATCCACTTCAATCGTAATACGGGAGTTTGAGTTGAAAAAGGTGCCGAACCCCCCAAATATCGGTCGTATTGTGCATTGGAAACGTTGAGAAGGGGTAGGTTAGAGTGTAAACTAATCAAATGTGGATTAAATTTATCGATTTTATCCTGGTTCTTATCATCGATTCGTGGTTTAATCTCATAGTATACAGTTGAGTATTTTTTTCAGCAAAGGAGATGTGCATCCTTGGATCACGAGAAAAAAGTTCAGTTATTTGTCGAATACTTTAGAAGATCCGAAGTTGACCCCGGAGATCGTAAACTGGGACTCGAACTGGAACACCTGGTCGTGGAAAAAGACTCGCTGACAGCCGCTTCCTATTACGAAGAGGGAGGGATCGAGGACCTCCTGCTTGATTTATCGGAATTCGACTGGGAACCGGTAAACGAAAATGGGCACGTAGTCGGAATGGAAGCCGATCGTGCGAGTTTAACTCTCGAGCCCGGTGGTCAGGTTGAAATCAGCATAGACCCGGAGGAATCTCTGTCCGACCTTGAAGATATATATCTGGGTTTCCTGGAGAAGGCAACTTCCATCCTCGATCGGAGGGGCAAGAGGCTACTGGCCCTCGGTTATCAGCCCGAAACCAGGATCGAGGATATAAAGATTCTGCCAAAAGAACGCTACGACCACATGTACGATTACTTCGAGAATAAGGGCGAGTACGCCCACAACATGATGAAGGGCACCGGGGCGGTTCACGTCAACGTCGATTACGCGAACGAACTGGACTACGTAAAAAAGAACGCGGTCGCCAATTTCCTGACCCCGGTCATTTACGGGGCTCTGGACAATTCCCCTTTCTTCCAGGGCCGGATCCACGAGGTCGGGAGTCTCAGGGCGACGATCTGGAATAACTGTGACCCGGATCGCTGTGGTTATCCGGACGGAGTCTTTGACGGTCGTTTCGGTTACCAGGACTACGCCGAGTACCTGCTTGAGGTTCCGGTAATGGTCTATCGAAAGGACGGGGAACTGTTTTACGACGGGAAGAAACGGGTTAAGGACGTTGTGGACGAGGACCTGACGGAAGGCGAACTGGAGTACCTTTTATCGACGGTCTTTCCCGATGTAAGGACCAAGGGGCACCTGGAAATTAGAATGGGCGATTCCTTGCCCCTGCCCTATAGCATGGCGTACGCGGCTCTCTGGAAGGGGCTTCTGTACGATAGGGAGAACCTGGATTTCCTTCACAGGAGATGTAACGGCCTGGACCCCGACGAATACCGCGGGACCCTGCAAAAAGTTCGCCAGGGGAGCGAAAGTCGGACTGAAGGGGATGGAGGGATCTTTTCTTTTTACCGGGAACTGATTAAGACCGCCGAGAACGGCCTTCCAGCTGACGAAGAAAGATACCTGGAGCCGCTAAAACGGTTTGCCGAAGAGGGAGTCACGCCGAAGTCGAGGACGCTGAACCGTCTGGATGAGGGTAAAGCGGAAGCGCTATCCTGGTGCGATGTGAAGAAAGGGCTGGAGGATAGACTGAAATGAACATGGACGAGCTATTTTCTCGCTACGAGTACGCTGTCGGAAATAATCCCGAGGCCTACCTCCGTACCTATGAGGAAATCAGGGAAAAAGTCGAGAATTCCTCGGCCAGGTATCTTGGAGAGCCGATCGACTTCCTGTTTCAGCCGATGCTCCTCTCCGAGGGAGACCTGAATGAGGTAAAAGGTGTTCTGAATAAGCTAACCAGGGTTCTGGATAAGACGATTGACCAATTTAGAGAGGACGAATCCTTCCGGGAAGTCTTTCCCTTTTCGGAGAAGGAAGAGGAGCTGGTTCTGGCGGATCCCGGTTACGGCAATCCCTACCCGATTGGCCGGTTTGACGTCTTCTTTGACTTCGAGGGCAATTTACAATTCTGCGAGTTCAACACGGACGGCTCGGCCGGAATGAATGAAGCAAGGGTCCTGCAGCGTATTATTGGGGACTCCCGGGCGCTTGACGTAGTGCCGGACGGTTACGAGGCAATTACTTATTCCCCGATGGAGAACCTGATAGATAAAATTCTAAAGAACTACCGGGATTTTCCGGGTACAACGGGCGACCCGGAGACGGTCGCGATAGTGGATTTCGAGGAAGAGGGGATATCCAGCGAGTTCCGCGAGTTTCAAAGGAAGTTCCGGGAACGCGGCTACGAGACGGTGATTGCTGATCCCCGGGAGCTGGAGTACACCTCAGGGAAGCTCCTTTACGATTCGAGGGGGATAGATCTGGTCTACCGCCGGGCAACGACGCGGAAGATAGTTGATCGTCTGGACGAGGTCCGCGATTTTACCCGGGCTTACCGGGAGGGAGCAGTACCAGTTGTGGGTGGTTTCTCCTCTCAAATTGTTCACAACAAGGCCCTCTTTGCGATCCTTCAGGAGGAAGATTTCACCGGCTACCTGGACGAAGAAGAGAAGGAGTTCGTTCATAACCACCTGCCCGATACTTATATTTACGATCGCCACCCGGGAGAAGTCAGGGATAGGCTGCTGGAAAACAAGGACAAGTATCTGCTGAAACCGTTCGACAAGTTCGCGGGACACGGTGTCTACGTCGGCAGGGACCTGAGCGGGGAGGAATGGAAGGAGCGACTCGAGGAAATAGAAGGGGAAAACTACATCGCTCAGAGGTTCTGTGACGTCCCGAAGAAGAACTTCCTCTACTTCGATGAGGAAGAGCTGAGTTTCCAGAAGTTCGGGTACCTAATTGGCCTTTACCTGTACAATCAGGAACTCGGTGGACTCTATACCCGGGCCGGCAGGGAGAACGTCATTGCGTCCCTTGTGGAATGCTTTTCACTTCCTACTTTCGTGGTGAAAGAGAACTCGAAGGGTTAGTTTTTTCAAACTTCTTCAGCTTATAAAATAGTTTTTCGGAATTATATAGCTCGTCAGTTATAAAAGAGCAAAACCCAAAATAAAGACGACCAGGACTTGAAATCTAATCGAGTGGCGTGCCAAAAATCTTTATTTCTCTAGCCCCGGTATTTCCGCCCGAGGAGTCTAATACCTCGAAACGAATTACTTCGGCCTCTACCTCGGGTACTTCGAAAGTATGGATTTTGTCCGCGGAAGGGATCTCGTACTCACCGATCACTCTACCGTCTCCGGTCAGGACTCTCAGTTGCGATATCTGGCCCGTTTCACCCATCGTGCGTGTCCAGAAACCGAAACCGACCACTCTCGAGCGTTCTGATAGCTTTACTTCTATCCAGGCATCGTTTCCTTCTCCCTGAGAAGACCACTCCGTACCGGGTTCTCCGTCTATTGCGTTTTTGGCACCGAAACTGCCCTCAGGATCACCGCCCCAGATGCTGCTAACATCGTTGATTTCAGCGCTTGATGCCAGGTTCTCTCCAGTTTTTCCAAGGTTCCCGCCTTCTCCCGGTTCCGTCTCGAATTCTATTCCAGCGGAGCGGTAAACTTCCCCGGACCGGTTTATGATAATGGTTTCGGATAAGTATTCCGTACCTGCTTTTAGCCCTAGGATCTTGAGTTCGTGATCCGCAAATGGTTTTCTCTCCGGTAATCGAGCCAGCCTTCCGAACTCACCTGATTCTCCGACTGCCGTCGAGGCCAGAACGGGTTCCCCGGTTACGAATTCGATCCGAACGTCGTTTGCCCCGGTACTGATAGGATTCGGGCCCGAAACAAAAACCTCTTCGCGTACTTCCGGTTTTAGCACCCGAGGTTCTTCTCGGTTTCCGTATATCAGGTTCGTTCCTTCTTCGGGGCTTTCGGTATTTACCAGGTAGCGTTCCGAGCGGTAAACTTCGTGTTCCAGGGTAAACGCGGTCAGGTATACCTCGTACTTTTTACCCTGTTTTAGCTCCAGGGCTATGTCGTGGTCCTCCGCCGGAGCCGTCATGTTCATGGCTGAAAGGTAGTTTTGCGACTTACCGGCAACTTCGAAGTTCACCGCGCAGAGGACGGGTTCCGGTGTATCTATCCGGAGGTAAAAGTCACCACCTGAGTAGTGCACGCGAGTATTTGAGTTTTCGTAAAACTTTTTTGCCGGGTTCTCCGCCGCATAAGTCAGCTGAGAGCTAAAAGGAACTGCAGATAAAGTCAGCGTTAAGACCAGAAAAAGGACTAAAGAACTGCTGAACTTTCTACCGAACATCTCGCTCACCTCCGCGAGTTCCGATTTCTGCACCCTGGCTTGCTAGTCCACAAAAGAACCGTGCTGGTTTATCGGCTCCCCGTGTGGAGCTCCGGCCAGAGATACGAACTTCAACTCTTCCCTGGTTTTTACTTTTGCCTTTGAGGTTTCGCCGGAATCATTGACGGCAACTTTTCCTTTTGAAAGTTCCAGGGTTTCTCCTTCAGTTTCGAGAGTCCCTTTACCGGCGATGGTGTAGATAAACCCCTTCTCGTCTTCTCCGATATTCCAGGAGAACTCCGAATCGTCCAGCTCGACGTCCACGTATCTTATTGAGGTTTTCAGTTCCGGCCCGATAGAATCGTCGATCAGGAGCTTCTCCCCTGTTTCTTCGCCTCTACCACTCAATTGTTTTCCGGGAACGACCTCGTATTCCGGATCCACCTCTTTTAATTCCTGCGGGAGGTTTACCCAGAGCTGGATACCGTGGGCCCGTCCGCCGGTCGGCATTTCGGAGTGCCTGATCCCACTACCCATAGTGATCCTCTGGAGTCCTCCGGCTTCCACGGTCTCCTCGTTACCAGATGAATCTTTGTGTTTGAATCCGCCTTCCAGCATGTAGGTCACTGCTTCGAAACCCCTGTGAGGATGTTCGGGAAAACCCGCGGAGGTTTCGACGAAGAACTCGTCCACCAGGACGAAAGGATCGACGTGGGATAAATTCGGCCCGGGAAACCCCCTTAAAACACGGGCTCCGCCACCTTCGCTCTGTTCCCCCGCAGTAAACACTTTTATATTTCCAGGATTTTTCAAGGTTTCCACCACCTGAAATTTTCCGTAGGTTTATAGAATCAACTTGATCACGGCCATTTTGAGCTTCTTCCACTTCCATGTTATTCTCCGGGTTGCAGTCAGTCAACGAGGGCTCCAGGGTGGTAAGCCCGTTTTCTTTTTTAACTAGAGCAGCTAAAGCTCTCAGTTGTAGAAGGAATTTGGTGCGTTTTTGCTTTAACGAAATGCTGGATTGGTTCCGGACTTTCAAGAAATTCTCAAACGAGTATTTGTCCGGAAAGCAAGCGCGCAGGTTGAAGTTTAGGGGGCTGTGACGCAAAATAATGTCAACCG
>CAZDMI010000011.1:0-23265 GCA_964506635.1 uncultured Thermotogae bacterium | reverse complement strand
ATCGACGACATTGGAATATTTAGCCAGTTACTGGTACCGGTCATAGGATTTCTCAACCTCCTTTTCGACTTTACCGGCAATTACGGCTGGGCAATAATTCTCTTCACGATCTTGATAAGGGCGTTGCTTTATCCGCTGATGCGTAATATGTATCGCTCAATGGGCAAGATGCAGGAGCTTCAGCCCAGGATCCAGGAAATACAGGACGAGTACGACGATAGGGAAGAGCAGCAAGAGAAGATGATGGAACTCTACAAGGAAGAGGACGTCAATCCCATGGGTGGCTGTTTGCCCATGTTCATCCAGCTGCCAATACTAATTTTGCTATGGCGTGCAATTATGTACAGCGCGGAAGCCATTCACATGTCGCCCGGTTTTCTCTGGCTCAGCGATCTCAGTCAGAGTGACCCCTATTATATATTGGTAGTTCTTACGGTCGGCACGATGATTGTCCAGCAGCAGATGATGCAATCTCCTGGTGGTGGAGGCGGTCAAAACAAACTAATGAGTTTCGGGTTTCCCTTATTCATGGGAATATTTCTCCGGAACTTCCCGGCCGGGCTCTGGCTTTACTACTTCCTGACTCAGATATTCATGATAGGTCAGCAGGCTTTTATAAACTGGGAGATGGAGAATGAGGAATCGGAAGGTTAGCAGTTTCCAGTTATGAATGAGAGGCAAAAAGAGGCCGAGGGAGCGATCCAAACTTACCTCGCTGATTTTTTTGAAATGATCGGCGAGGGGCCGAGTCTCAAAATTGAATCCAAACCCCCGGACGAGCTATACGTCAATATTCAGGGGGAATCGGATTTCTTTTCCGAAGATAGGGAAAAGCTGGTTCAATCACTGTCGACGCTGGTTCAGGTGTTTCTGGAAAGGCAGTTTAGCATGGATAAGGACGTACAAATCGACATCAACGGCGTGAAATTAACCCGGAGGAAGAACCTGGAAAAGTTCGCGCGAGAAGCTGCCGAGAAGGCCAAGAACAAGGCTAGAAAAGTTCGTTTGAACCCGATGCCGGCGGTGGAACGGAAATGGGTTCATATTACGTTGAGTGACGTTGAGGACGTCGAGACTTACAGCGTCGGCGAGGGCGAGGACCGAAGGGTTATAATTAAGCCCAAGAAGAATGGTTAACCAGGATACAATTGCTGCTATTTCCACGCCCCTCGGTAAGAGCGGGATCGGTATAGTAAGGCTCTCCGGGTCGAGTGCGCTGTCTGTCGCCGGAAAACTGTTCCGGTCGGAAAGTGGATTGGACCTTGCCCAGGTGGAATCTCACACGCTTCATCATGGATTAGTTTACGACCCGGATTCGAATGCCCCGGTTGACGAGGCACTTTTTACCGTCATGAAGTCCCCGAACACCTATACACGGGAGGACGTCGTTGAAATAAACTGTCATGGCGGGATAGTTCCGCTTCGGGAGACCCTGGACCTCGTACTGGAGTACGGTGCAAGGCCGGCTGAACCGGGGGAATTTACGAAACGTGCCTTTTTGAACGGTCGACTTACCCTGGATCAGGCCAAGTCCGTCAACGACATCATCGAATCGAAGACGCGATTCTCACTGGAACTCTCGGTCGATCGACTTGAGGGTAAGTTCTCGGAGTTTCTCGATTCGATGAGAGAGGAACTTACTTCCCTTCTGGCCGAGATAGAAGTGATGATGGATTACCCGGATTACGAAGATTCCGTGGTGCCCAGAGAAGAACTGATGGAGGACCTGGCCGGGATCCGAGAAAGGATCAAAAAGTTTCTCGCCGATAGCAAGGATGGCAAAATAGTCAAAGAGGGACACAGAGTAGCGATACTGGGGCGGCCCAACGTGGGCAAGTCAACTCTGTTGAACAGGTTGTTGGAAGAGGAAAGGGCAATAGTGAGTGAAACACCGGGGACCACCAGAGATACAATAGAGGCAGAACTATCGATCAACGGCATACCGTTTCTTATTACAGATACTGCAGGGATAAGGGAGACGGAGGGCGATATAGAACGTAAGGGTGTGAGAAAGGCAAAAGAGCAGGGCAAGGAGGCCGACCTAGCTCTATTTTTACTCGACGCAG
This sequence comes from uncultured Thermotogae bacterium, assembly GCA_964506635.1. Taxonomy (GTDB): domain Bacteria; phylum Bipolaricaulota; class Bipolaricaulia; order M55B111; family M55B111; genus JAGXLP01. The sequence goes on along the minus strand of CAZDMI010000011.1, from coordinate 21,199 downwards.
GAGACGGCGTTAACGAGTCCGACGTCGAGATTTCTAAAGAAATGGATCGAGACAAAACTGTTCTGGTTTTAAATAAAATCGACCTCGTTGACAGTTTGCCCGAGGATAGGTTTACCGATACAATAGATGGAGGTTGGGCGAACGTGGTCGAGCTTTCAGCCAGGGAAGGTCGAGGGCTCGCTGAGCTCGAGGATGCACTTACGGAGATGGTTTGGGGTGGCGAAGTGAAAAAGGACGAAAGCCTCGTTCTGCTAAACGTCCAGGAAAAACAGATACTCAGGGAGGCCGTTGAAGACCTCCAGGATGCCGTAAGCGCACTGGAAGCAGGTAGATCAATAGACCTCGTGGAAGTCGATATAAGGGAAGGCCGGAGAAAGATGGGGAGGCTACTCGGGGAGGATCTGTCGGACGAGATTCTTGACCGAGTTTTTTCGCAGTTCTGCGTCGGAAAATAGTTGTAAAAATTTAAAAAGGGTTTAAGATCACGGTATAAAAGGGGCAGTTATTTATGAGAGATCCGGACCGCTCAAATGAAGAACTTCTTGGAGAAATTAAGAAGCTTGAGAAGAGGAAGGAGGATACCGAAAACGATTCCGAGCTTGACGAGATAAATGAAAGGCTTGCCGAACTCAAAGATCAGCTGATCGAACAAAATATCGGTTTGGTGAAATCAATTGCAGGGGACTTTACTCATTCCGGACTGGACTTTGAGGACCTGAGGCAGGCCGGATACATCGGGTTATTGAATGCAGTGGAGAATTACGATCTCAACGAAGGAGCAAAGTTTTCCACTTATGCCAGCCACCTGATTAAAGGTGAGGTCCGGCATTATGTCAGGGATGAACAGCCTTCCGTCCACATTCCTCAGTGGGTAAAGCGATTAAACAAGAAGATAAAAAAAGCGGAGGAAAGAATCTACCAGGAAACGGGTGAGTTTCCCACGATCGAGGAACTCTCTAACGAGCTTAACATAGAGGAGGAGGGCGTAAGGGAAGTTTTAAAGGCGAGGGACTCCATGACTTACGTCTCAATTGATAGGGAAAGACGAGAGTCCGATCCCAGGCCGGAATACATAGATTACGAAAAGATCAAGAGCAAACACAAAGAGGACCTGCCGCTGGAATTTAAGGTCAGGATCGCCGATGCGATCGAAAAGCTAACCGAAGTCCAGCAACAGGTGGTAAAGGGTCTTTTCTACGAAGAGGAGACACAGGAGGAAGTCGGTGAGGATATAGGGACCTCGCAGCGCCAGGTTTCCCGGATCAAATCACGGGTTCTGGACCAGCTAAAGGACCAGCTGGAAGAAGACGGAGTAGAACCTGGAGACGACAATGATTAGGGGGGAAGGGTTGGATGATCTGGACGAGGGCCTGGCTCAGGTTGGGAGAATAACGAGTATGATTCGTGACCTTCAAGCAACTCTGGAGCTATTCGAACGAGGCAGGAAGGGGGAAGCTCTGGAGAAAATAAGTCACCTTGAAGAAGAAGTACAGGACCTTGAAGGAAGCGTTCTGGCCGATGAAGAGGAAGCAAAGGAAAAACTGGCTCTGGTTCTGGAACACCTGGAGTGGGTGGAAGAAAACGAAGATCGGGCAAGCGGTAGTAGTTAATTCGGTTTGGGTGGTTCTTTTTTTCCTATTAAGTTCAACTATTTTAAATGTGAGTATATCAATAGGGGTGATAGCTTGCTCGTAGAATTTGATACGTACCCGATGGGAAAGTCGAGCGGGCTCGGTGAGGAGGTTGCCGAGGTAAAAAAGATAATTGAGGCGAGTGGCCTCGATCACCAGTTGACCGCTATGGGGACGATCATAGAAGGTGACTGGGAGGAAGTCATGGATACCGTGAAAAAGTGCCACGAAAAGCTAAAAGATAGTTACGAAAGGGTCGAAACTCACATAAAGGTCGACGATCATGGGGGTAAAACTGGAAGGATCAAAGGCAAGGTAAACTCGGTCGAAAAGCACGTTTAGGTATCCGAATCAACCTTCCACCGCGTTACGAATTATGGTAGACTATACGATACAGGATTTGCCACGCGATGACAGACCAAGAGAGAAGCTCAAGCAACAAGGACCGGGTAGCTTAAGTAATTCGGAGTTACTCGCCTTGATAATCCGTTCGGGTGTTGAAGGAAAAAATGCGTTGGAGATATCGCGAGAAGTAGTCAACGATGTCGGCCTGAACGATCTGCCGGGTTCCACCCTGCGTGAATTGACCCGGTACAGAGGTATCGGAGAGGCAAAGGCCGGACGAATGCTGGCGGTTTTCGAGTTGAGTAAGAGGCTGGCGGAGGAAGAAATAAAACCCGGCGAAAAAATATTTGGCCTGGACGACGTTTTAGGCCACCTGAATCCCGAGATGAAAAGGCTTGAGCGTGAAGAGCTCCGGGCGCTCCATTTGAACAATGCGAACGAACTGATATTAGAAGAAACCGTATTCCAGGGTACGCTGGATGAAGTCAGGATAGAGCCTCGAGAGGTCGCCAAGAGCTGCCTGAAGAACAATACCGGCGGTTTGATCCTGGCCCACAACCATCCCGGTGGGAATCCGGACCCCTCGGAAGCGGATATTACGGTAACTGAAAGTATTGAGAATTCCCTGAAGGAACTTGGAGTTAGTCTGGTGGATCACGTGATAGTCGGCAAATACGAAGAGGCCAGTTTGAAGAGAAGAGGCTACATCTAGTTATTTCTTATTCTACCAGCTCGGAAATTGAGTACTCCTTTCCATCGAGCTCTTCCACCACCCCGTTTCTCGTCCGTTTGTCGACGCTGAAGAAAATGATCTGCCAGCCAGCTTCCCTCAACGGTTCGAGTTGTTTTATTGCTTTCCGCTTTCTCTTGTCGTGATAGAACAGTAGTGGATCGTCGAGAACCAGGAATCCCGGCTCCGCCGTGATTTTATCTACCAGAGCCAATCTCGTTGCCAGAAAAAGATGCTTTCTCCCCGCGCTACTTAGGTCGCTTTCAGGGTAGCTCTTTTCTCCTTCTTTGACCAGGAACTCGTTGTTTTCGTAGTCAAAGTTTAGTTCAAATTGATCCCCCATTACTTCCCGAAATAGGCTCTGAACGGTTTTTTGGACCGATCGACCCGAGATGAACCTGTCCAGACTATTGAGGTAGTCCCTGGATACTTCTTCGAGGGCTTCCTTCGCCATGCTTCCCGCCACTCTATCGATAATAAAATCCTTAAGGTCTCCGCTGGCTTCCAGCTTCTTTCGGAAGAGCTGGGACGGGCTGGAAAGATCTATTTCTCGTTCCGAAAGAACTTCTCGCAGTTCCTCCAGTTTTTTTCTCTCACTTTTGATATCTTTATTCTTTTGTTCGATTTTTTTCTTTAGCCCTTGCAGCTGTTTTTTGGCCTCTTTCCGGGAGATATCCTTATCAACGGTATTTTTTTCGTCGTTTACCTTGTTTCCCGCGTGATCTTTTCGCAAATCGTCTACCGTCTCTCTGGCATAGGAGAGCAAACCCTCATCGTGTTTCGAAGACGAGTCCAGCTCCCCCGCCAGAATTGCCTTCTCGTCCCGTAGTTTCCCCTCTATTTCTCTCTTTTCTTCCAGTTTTTCTTTCAAACTAGTTAGATCCGGGAGGTTCGTTCGGTCCCTCAAGTCCGACAGAGTATTTCGAGCTGTCTTGATCAACTGTTTGGCACGAGATATCCGGTCCGAAAGCTCTTTTTTCTCTTTTTTTAGTTCTTCGATCTCTCCTGGTAGTTCTTTGGTCCGTAATTTTAGCCTGTTGAGCTCTTTTTCCAGCTCTTTTTTTCTGGATTCAATTACTTCGAGTCCACTATCATCCTTTGATTGCTCCTCCACCCGGTCGGGTACTAAATCGATTATGGTTTCCAGCTGGTTGACTCCCTTTGCCTCGCTGTCAAGTACGGAGTCAAACCTCGAGTTAAACTTCCGGGTGATCTCCTTTTCCAGCCTGGAAATTTTCCCCGTGAGTTTTTCGCGAGCGGCAAGTTTCCTCCGAGTTGCCATGGTGAGAGCTAAGCCAGGCAGGCAGGTGAAGCCAAAATACGGGGAAATAAAGAACGCGGCCAGCCCGCCGAAGAAGATCAATCCGACGGCAACTATATCGAGGATGACCCTGTATCCATGCCAGAACCCGAGTTCGCTTTTTTCCTCCTCCAGCTTCGTCACTTCTTTTAACGGCTTCCTGATTTCATTCTGCAGGAAGTCGATTGCTTCTCTTTTTTTCTCACTTGCTTCCCTTTTTATGGTACTGATTTTTTTCTGAAGTTCCTTTCTTCTATTTCGCAGAGAACTAATATTCTCGTTCAGCTCTTTGTCGAGTAGCTTTTCCTTTTTTCTGATCTTCTCTTTTATTTCCTTCAACTGGGCCTCGGCGTTTTTCTCCTTAAGGTCCTTTTTCGCAAGTCGTTCCCTGTTTCTTTCCAGTTTTGACCGTGCGTCGCGCCATATTTCCACGTCACCTTCCTCTATCCGGGAGTACTTTTCCTTCTCTCGTTCGAGTTCTTCGATTTTTTTCAGGTGTCGCTCCAGTTTTTTCGCGCGGCGCAGTTCGATAGCCTTTTCCCTCATATTTTTTTCCTTCTTGAGCCGATCGAGGTCCGACTCGAGTTCTTGAACCCTTGCTTTGGCCTCTTCGTACTCGTGTAAAATATCCTTGCTGGATGAAAAATTCTTTAGAAAAGGTAGAATTTCCTCATTTACCCTGTCTTTGATCTTTGGTGGGTGCGTTCCCTTCCTGTTGCTCCAGTTGCCTCGCGGGGTAATTCGGAACTCGGATTCCATATCCCTTTTTATCCGGTCCAGCCTTTCCGTGCCGACCCCAGAGATCAAAGACGCCGCTGCGTTGAAGACGGAACTGCGACTCCTTCCCCCGGACACCAACCGGTTGTCACCGGCACGGATGCAGAAAAGCCGGAAAAGACCTTCTTCCTCCCACTCGAAAAGTTCTTTGAACTTCGTTCCATCTCCTTCCGTTCCGAACAGGTACCTGTTCCCTGACTCTTTCAACTCGAGTTTTACCTGGCCTTCTGCGTTTCCGGAAAACCTGCTGTAGTTTCGGAAAAGCCTAGACCCCTTTCTCGGAACGAACAAATACCTGACAATTAAATCGACCAGAGCGGTTTTCCCTGTCATGTTGTCGTCGTAGACTACTCCGGTAGAGGGAAGCTCCCAGTTTATATTACTTAGTGGCCCGTATTCCTCGACTCTGATTCGGTGTATTTTCATTGCTTTATGGGTTAATCCAGCCTTTCGGAAAATATCTGAAGACTTCTCTTCAATATTTCCCTTTTGACCCTCCCGAATTCTTCCTCAATCGTTTCTCGGAAGTAATCGGCGAGTTGACTTTCGTCGTTCTCGAGAAAATCCTTCGGTTCGACTTCGGAATTATCCAACGCTTCTACTTTTCTTATGAATTTATTCACCAGTGGCGTGTCGATTTTATCCGTTCCGATAACATTCCAGTCCAGCTGAATTTTGCCGAACTGGTCCTCAAAGCCACCCGTGACCTCCAGCAGTTTATTCCTAAAACCCAGCTCTTTTTCTTCCGGCAGGAAACCATCGACTACAACATTTAGCCTGCAGCGGTCGTCCGGCTCGATACTCTCCAGCAATTGGCGCAGTTCCTCCTGGGGGGCATTTTCATGGCCGGGAACCAAGAAGAGCGTCTCTTCGCGGAAATACCAGGAGGATTCGAATCTCACGGGGCGTTTTTGGAGGTCAATGGCCTCTTCTCCTGTTATTTCAAGTATCCAGTAGTATTTTTCTCCTTTCTCTCGCCTGCTAACCGGAATAAAGGAGCCGGGGTAAAGGAAGTATCCCTCTCGACCCTCTATCAGTTTGGTTCCGTGCCAGTGTCCGAGTACGACGAGGTCATATTCTATTTTTTCGAGATCTTCCCTGAATAACAGGTGTTCTTTGTCCTCCCTTTCGTCGAGGGGTCCGGTAAAGGCGTAGTTCCCGTTGGGGTCTATTAAACTTCCGTGGGTGAGAAGTATGGAATTGACGCCTTCAGACGGTTTGGGCAGAATATTTCCCGTCTCCGCGGTGCTGGTTCCTTCAGTGAATGGTAGACCGATTACTTCCAGCTTATCCTCCCGGCTGTATACCTCTTTCCTTCTGTTTTTTTCGTCGAGTACGGTAAAATTTTTTCCGAGGAAGTTCGAAGAAGAAACCTCGCTGTCGTGGTTGCCCGGCACGGTCAACACCTCGAAGTCGGGACCGAGCTTTCTCATATGACGGGTAATTTCGCCCTTCAAGGAACGAAAGGCACGGTTGCTATGGAATAGATCCCCACCAACCAGAAGTGCGTCGATTTCTTCTTCAATGCCTTGCTCCACCAGCTGGAGAAACGTACCCAGCCTCTCCGGCTCGCCTTTGTTCAAGTGACCGTCGGATGTGATCAGTACCTTCACGCCCTATCAACTCCACTTTAACTTCTCCACTATAATTAATTATACGAAAGTTTCCGGGTTCAAGAAATCGTCTATCGTTTAAGGTCGGTAGTAAACCCGTGCCAATACCTGTTTTTCCCGATCCTAAAATTTGTACTGGGTAGAGATGGGCAACGGGCGACCCAACGGGTCATTTACTATTGCCGCCTTACTGCGTATAATCATTGGTCCGGGATGGTGAATAATGAAAAAATACTTTCGAATGACCCCTTTCTTATTGGTGGTTTTTCTTCTGTTTGGGGTAACTACCGCTATCGGGGCTGAGGAAAAGCCAGGGAACTACGAAGCGGTAGTTAAGCAAGGAGATAAGTTAGCCAGAATTGCGCGAAAGGAGGAAAGGACGGAAGAAAAATTACGAGGAGCTCTGAAAAAATACAGGCAGGCTCTGGAACTGAAACCTGATGGCAGGCACGCGTTAAACAGGCTAGCGCTCGGTTATTTTACGCTGGCGGAAGCTTACCTGGAGGACTGGGAACGGAAGAAAGCGGCCTATTCCACCGGATACGAGTACGGTTTAAGGAGTCTGCGGACGAATAAGGATTTCGACGAGCTTTACAAAAAGGTTGGTTTCGCCGCTCTGAAGAATCTCCCGGATTCTATTGGGAACGTAGAGGGGCTTTTCTGGACCGGTGCAAACCTCGGACGACTTGCCGAAAAAAAAGGAGTAATAGACTCTCTGAACGACCTGGGGGCGCTCGTTTCCTTGAACAGGAGAGTGCTGGAGCTGGATGAGACTTACCTCGGCGGAGGGGCCAGGAGAACCCTTGGGTCAATTGCTGGTAAGGTCTTAAGCAAATTACCGCTGACCTTCTGGCAGGTTCGAAGTAACGGTTTTAGCTGGGATAAAGTTCGGGATCATTTTCGCCGATCAATCGACCTCGCCCCAGGGTGCCTGGAAAACTACCTATCTTACGCTCGTTATTACGCTCTAAAAAGAGGGAAAGAGGATAGAGCTTTAGAACTTTTAAACAAAGTACTCGAAAAACCGCTTGGGACGAACTACCCCCTGATAAACGATATAGCCAAGGGGAAGGCTAAAGTGTTAAAGAATGAGATCCTTGAAGGACGGCGCTGAAGCCGGGCACAATTATATATAAATCCGAGCCCGAATATAGTTATATACGGGTAATAGGAAACTAGGGTCGGAGTTATACCATATGTCCGACGTTGAAGGAATTAGTCAAGAATTGTAGAATTACAAAGATTTTGCTTACCGCTTTCGTTATTTTTGACTTAGCACTGTAAAGTATGTCGATTTTTGAATAATTCCAATAAGTTTTTTAGGGGTGGAAACAGTGGAACTAATTTTGACAGAAGAAGTCGAGGATTTGGGAGAAGTTGGAGAGACAATTGAAGTTGCCGACGGTTATGGAAGAAACTATTTGATGCCCAAAGGTCTTGCGGTAGAACCAACGCCCGGAAATAAGAGAAGATACGAAAAAGTTAGAAAGGAAATCAGCCAGAGGAAAGAAGAGCGGAGGGGAAGGGCAAGAGAGAGAGCCGACGAGCTGGACGGACTGGAAATAACATTCAAGCGAAAGGCACAGGAGGCGCACCACCTGTACGGTTCTGTTAGAAAGGGTGACATAGTGAGTGCCGTAGAGGAAGAGACGGGAATCCAGCTTACGCCCGAAGAAGTAAATCTCGATTCTCCTATTGAAGAACTCGGGCAGTTCGGAGTTGAAATTAGGCTATACGAAGAAATCCACGCCAACGTTAAGGTCAACGTCGTGGAGGAGGAAGGAGAAGAAGAGGTTGAAGGGGAAAAAGAAGAGGAAGAAGAGGAAGAATAACAAAAAGGCCAAAAGGACTAACGGTTTCTCCTTCCTGGTTCCAGAATAGTGCTGGGCCGTGATTCTGATTCCGGAAGTGAGGTGGTTGGCCGGTGGAGAGAAGAACCTATGAATAGTTACGCCCTTTTTTTGGGTTGTTTACGGGAAACGGTTTACCTGAAAAACCTGGAAGTCCGTAATCAGGGACGGCTTCAGCGTAACGGGAGTGGGGTTTCATACACGGCGAAGAGCCCTGTCCCGGGCCGGAGTGGAGCCAGAGATGGCCGCTCTAAGCAATTAAATTACGTTTCCGAAGTTGCGGCCAGCTCCGGAGGAAGGTAAATGGATTCGGGCGCCACGCGAGCAATAGTCCTTGCAGCTTTTGCCCTGACTGCTGCGTCCGTTCTTTTATTTTCCGGGGGGCAGCCGGCGTTATTTCTAAACGGCAATCGATTGGAAGGTCTGGAGCAGCTCAATACTTCACGCGGGGTGAAGGTACCGCTTAAGGAGGCGGCCAGACTTTTTGGTGCACGAGTTGACCCCGGTCAAGGTGAAGGTTTTATCGTCGAGTGGGGAAAGACGGATTCCTTATTCGTCAAACCGGATAAACTTGCGGTATCCGATTCGACGCAATTCATAGACCTGGAATTCCTGGTTCGTCGACTTGGTGGCAGCCTTGAAAGTAGAAATGGAGGTCTAAACGCCAAGATTCCCCCGGCCGATTTGCTTTCGGCCTCGGCAAGCGCGGGAGAAGTATCCCTGAACTTTTCAAGGTACGCTTACTTCGTCAAAGAAGCGGAGGGCGACGGAAGCCTCCGACTAAAATTTTTCAACGTCGATAAAGGGGGCGTGGGCGAAAAAATTGATCTTCCGTTTGGTTCCAGACGACTGAAGAACGTCCGGTTGCTGGAAGGTGAAAAGGGTGAACTCATCGTACGTATTCAGCACGAAAAAGGAACGACCTCAAGGATAAAGACCAGTCGCGAGGAAACCGGTTTCCGTTTTCAGCTTGATTTTGCCTCCTCGACAAAAGTAACGCCTGCCCTTCCTGCGGCCACCGACGGCCAAGAGTTCAATTTCAACCGCTTCCAACTTCAGTTCTCCGGCAGCCGTCATACTCTTCATTATCTGAAAGTGTCGCAGTGGCGAGATGATTACAGCCTGTTACCGGTCGTTGCGGATGGAGAGCTTGGTCGCGGTCAAAAATTGGGAAAGCTTGTTCGTGATAACCTGGGAGTTGCAGGCCTCAACGCAAATTTTTTCGATCCTTCCTCCTACTATCCCGTAGGTTTAGTGGTTAAAGATGGCAAGTTATTATCGAAAAACTGGGGTAACAGGGCGGCACTTGGAATAGATTACTTTGGGCGATTAAAGTTTTTTCGTCCGGAAGTAGACTTATTTCTCGATACTACCCGGGGTAGAGTCACTATTAATGGTTTGAACCGCCCCCCGGGAGAGGACGAGCTGGTAGTCTATACTTCCGAGTACGGCAAAGATATTCCTGCAGTAAGCAACGTTACCTATCTTAAACTGGAGGAGGGGAAGGTAATCCAACGTTCCTCCGGCCCACCGGGTTCGCTTGCGGGAGAAGAGGTGCTGGTTGCAGCTACAGGATCCTCCCGGGGTAAACTTGGCGGGCTGAATACCGGTGACGAAGCCGAATATAACTGGGAGATGGAGCCGTTAGTGCCGCTATTGCGGGGAGCGGTAAGTGCGGGCCCCCTGTTGATAAAGGACGGACGAAATGCACTTTCTCTGGCGAAGGAGGACTTCACCAGGGGCAGCAGCCTCGTTCAATCGAATGCCCGGCGGTCAGTTCTGGCGACTACCGGTGATGGGGGGTTATTGTTCATTCTTATCTCGAATGATGGAATAGGTTTGGACGAATTACCGTCGTTGCTTCTCGATGCGGAGTTAAATATAGAGAACGCCATCGCTTTTGACGGTGGCTCCTCGGCCGGATTGATCTATCGGGACGGGGTTACCATGGAGTCAGTTGGTGGTAGTAGACGAGTTCCCGTGGGGCTTGTACTTGTTTCCCAGTCCTGATGAAAAGGTTCACCAGGGACGTCGTTATAATTGCAGCGGCAACGGCGGTTTCTAGAGTATTTGGTCTATTCAGGGACGTAGTGATTGCCGATAAGTTCGGGGCCGGTAGAGCTTACGATGCTTACCTGATTGCTTTCTTTGTGCCTCACTTCTTGAGAAGATTGCTCGCGGAAGGGGCCCTGGCGCTTTCTTTTATTCCAATTTATACTGATTACCTGCAGGAGGATCCGGTTGAGGCAAGGAAAATGGCCTCAAATGCGATCAACCTTTCGATGATCGCATTTCCGATTGTAATTGCGGTCGGAATCTTTCTTGCTCCCTACTATATTCCGTTTTTAGCGTCGGGATTCTCCCCTTCTCAGCAGGAGTTGACGGTGGAATTGACCAGGGTGATATTTCCATTCATCGGAATAATTGGTATGGCAGCGCTGGTTATGGGGATATTGAAGTCGAAAAAGGACTTCTTCCCCCCCGCTTTTGCCCCCGTTTTTTTCAACGTAGGTGTAATTCTCGGCGCCCTTTTCCTGGGGAATTTCTTTTCCCGCCCAATATTTGGTCTTGCTGTAGGTGTGCTATTGGGAGGACTCGGCCAGCTGGTGTTTCAGATTCCCTACCTGAAGAAAAACGGATTTAGCTGGTCAGGTAACTTCTTTCCCGTTCACCCCGGTTTGAAGAAGGCTCTCAGGTTAATGGCGCCCGTAGTCATAGGTTTAATAGCAATGCAAGTCAACGTAATGGTTGATAACAAACTTGCTTCCCACCTGGTTCCCGGCTCCGTTTCCTCACTTCAGTACGCGACACGGCTGTATCAGTTACCGCTTGGCCTCTTCGCTATCGCCATATCAACGGCAATTTTGCCGAGGTTATCCGGCCTCTGGGCTTCGGGTTCGGAATCGGACTTTGCGGAAATGTTGAACCGGGGGGTAAAGTTTTCGTTACTCATTGTAGTTCCCGCAGCTGTCGGATTGTTCTTATTGGGCGAACCGATAGTTGAACTACTTTTCGAACACAGGAGCTTCGTGGCTTCGGATACTGCAAGAACCGTTCACGTGCTCAACTTTTATCTCGTGGGTTTGGTTGGCTATAGTTTCGTTACGCTGTTTTCCCGCGCCTTTTACTCCGTCCAGGATACCGTTACTCCGGTTCTGGTTAGCCTCCTCGCCGTGGGGGTAAACGTAGGACTTGATCTCGCCCTGGTGGGGCCGATGGAAGTGGGAGGGTTAGCGCTTGCTACCGGTGTAAGCGGTATAGTAAACGGTGGCTTGCTCCTGGTTGTCTTCGGCTGGAAAACCGGAGTGGTCGGTTTTCTCCCAAACTGGAAGTTTTTGTTCCAGGTTTTGATGTCCGTTATCCTCATGGGAGTGGTTGTTTACCTCGTGCGTGAGTGGCTGCCGTGGGGGAATAACTTCTTCCTCGTTCCCGCGGGTGTAATTACTGGTGCAGGAAGTTACTTCGCGGCGGGTTTTGTTTTTGGTCTCCGAGAGACTTTCATGGAAGAATTGCTGGAGATGGGCGATTAGGTTTTAACGAGCTCCTCCGGAAACCAGTTTTCCGAAATGTTTATTTACTCCTTTCTATTTATTTCGCCCGGTGTAGAAATGAGCGATTCTAGCTTTTGCCGGGGCGCTTTCGATTCGTCCTCGGGTAAATCGTAATCCTCTTTGGTTCGTCCAACGAGACCCTGTACCAGGCGCCGCGAATCGTCGGTGAAATCTTCGCCTATCGCTTTTAACCTGGAGGTCGCGTTTTTCATTGCGTCACGAGAAACTTGACCCTTCTCAATCAGGGGCTCCAGCTGTTCCATTGCATAGTCTGTAAATTCCGACGTAGCCCCGGGCAACTCTATTGTTTTTAACTGGTTGGTCAAGCCCTCGAGTCCATTCAGTATTCTCCTGTCCGTAAGGGTCGTATCATCCTGGAAGCGGTAATAAATCAGGGTCTCCAGTATTCCGATTGCCTCGACTAATTCCCTGTTCTGGTCTTCCAGTATATCCTCGTTTTCCTCCACCCAGGCGTCCCTGTATGGATCTGCCTGTTTCGACTGTTGAAATTCCTCGTTCTTTTTAAAGTAACGACAATCCGGAGGGCAGCTGATATCAACCGCTCTGTGCTCGCCGCAACAGACGCTGCAAATCATGCCTCCGAGCGCCGGGCATTCCCGCTCGCCCTTTCTTTTTCCGCAATAGACGCATTTTTCGGACATTGGTTATTTCACTCCTATTTTGCCATCTTTGACGAGCTCTTTAACCTTCCGCCTGGCCCATTTGTCAGTACTTTTTAACTGGTGCAAATCTGGTTCTTCGATAGCATCTAACTCGTCCAGTACCAGGTTCAATCCCCGGGCTATATCTCCAAATTTTATCCTTTCCTCAAGAAATTCTTCGATGAGGCTTTCGTCCGCACCGTTAATCGCTGCAGGCCTGTTTCCTCCTTCTTTACCGGCATTAACTACGACTTCAAAGGCCGGGTACCGTTCGCTATCTAGTTCCCTGAATTCGAGTTTTTCCAGTTCGGTTAGATCCGTCCTTTCGTAATTGTTTTTTCTGCGACGCGGGTACGTTAATGCGTACTGAATTGGAACTTTCATATCGGGTTCACCGAGTTCCCCAACCATTGAACCGTCCCTGAACTGAACGAGGGAATGAACCACGGACTGCGGATGAATTACCGGGTCAATGCTTTCGTAAGGCAGTCCGAACAACCAGTGGGCTTCTATTACTTCCAGGCCCTTGTTAACCATTGAGGCGGAATCACAGGTTATTCTGCTTCCCATGTCCCAGTTTGGGTGATCAAGGGCCTCTTCCGGAGTTGCATCGGCTATCTCTTCCAGGGGGGTGTGGAGAAATGGACCGCCCGAGGCGGTAATCACCAACCTCTCTACTTCCGATTCCTCTCCCGATTCAAGCGCCTGAAAAATGGCGTTGTGTTCGCTGTCTATTGGTATCAGGGAAGTATCGCTGGATTCAAGCTTTTGATCCACCAGCTCTCCCCCGACGACGAGTGATTCTTTGTTGGCCAGTAAGATCTTTTCCGCTCTTCCGGCGGCAATAAGTGTCGGCTCCAAGCCCAAAAAACCCACGAGGGAGTTTACCAGGGTGATACCTTCGGAAAATTCAGCAAGGTAATTTAGTCCGTCAGTTCCGGTTTTGACGTCCAGTTCTCCCGAGGTTCCATCCAAAATTTCTTGCCTTTCGTTCTCACCGCTGACGGAAACCACCTCTGGCTGGAACTTCTCAATTTGCTCCAGCAATAGCTCAGTGCTCGTTCCACAGGCCAAGCCCTTTATATTAAAATGATTTTGTTCCGTCCTGTTGAGGTGATGTATGACTTCTAAGGTCTGAGTGCCGATGGAACCGGTGGACCCAAGAACTACGATATCCTCAGTCATGATGAATTCCTATGATACGTTCGCCGGGAGGGCCGACTTGTCCAGAATCTCTTCCAGTTCGTCCCCCTCAAGTTCCTCGATTTCTATCAATTTTTCCGCGAGTTCGTTGAGAACTTCCTCGTTGTTCCCGAGAATCTTTTGTGCTTTTCCATGGCAGTTTTCAACTATACTTCGTATTTCCTTGTCCACGAGGGACGAAACTTCCTCGGAGTGTTCATTGCTTTTTACGATTTCTTCACCGAGAAAAACGTTTCCGTTATCCTGGCCAAGATTTATCGGGCCAATCTTATCGCTCATCCCGTATTCCACCACCATTTTTTTCGCTATATCCGTAGCTTTCTTAAAGTCGTCCTGGGCCCCGGTGGTCACCTCTTCGTAAACTAGCTCCTCGGCCGTTCGACCACCAAGTAGAGTGGTTAACTTGTCCAGTAACTCGGACTTTGAAACCAGGAACTTTTCCTCAAGTGGTAGTTGAAGCGTGAAACCGAGCGCGCCGTTACTCCTGGGAATAATCGATATTTTGTGAACCGGATCGGCGTTCGGTAGGAGCTTGCCAATCAAGGCGTGACCGGATTCGTGATAGGCTATCTTTTTCTTTTCCTCGTCGCTAATTGCCATTCCCTTTCGCTGGACGCCGGCTATGACCCGATCTATGGATTGTTCGAAGTCGGTCATTTCGACCTTCTCCTTTCCTTTCCTGCCGGCCAGCAATGCGGCTTCGTTTGCAAGGTTTTCGAGATCAGCACCGACAAAACCAGGCGTACGGCGTGACAGTACTTCCAGGTCCACGTCGTCGGCTATTTCTTTATCCTTTGTATGCAAAGCAAGGATGTCCTTTCTGCCCTCTATATCGGGTGACGGAACTGTAATCTTCCGGTCAAATCTTCCCGGCCGCAAAAGTGCCGGGTCGAGGACGTCCGGTCTATTTGTGGCGGCAAGGATTATGACGCCTTCGTTGGGGTCGAATCCGTCCATCTCCGAAAGCAGCTCGTTTAGTGTCTGCTCTCTTTCGTCGTGACCTCCGCCCACCCCTGCTCCTCTCTTTCGACCAATAGCGTCGAGTTCGTCGATGAAGATAATGGCCGGGGCGTTTTCCTTGGCTTTTTCAAACATGTTCCTGACCCTTGAGGCGCCAACTCCGACGAACATTTCTACGAAATTTGATCCGCTGGTCTGGTAAAAGGGAACATCGGCTTCCCCGGCAATCGCTCGTGAAAGGAGTGTTTTACCCGTACCGGGAGCACCGACAAGAATCATTCCTTTTGGAACTTCGGCCCCAAGCTTCTTGAACCGCTCGGGATTCTTTAAATATTCTACTATTTCTTCTACTTCTTCTCTTACCTCTTCAACCCCCGCAAAATCGTCAAATGATACGTCGGAAAACTCCTTATTTACTAAATCAGCCTTGCTTTCCCCGAAGTTGAGTGCGTTATTGCCCTGCATCCTCCGCATCATAAACACCCAGAGGCCGATTATCAGCAATACCGGAAGGAGAGAAATCAACAGGGAAAAGAACCAGTTGCTATCCGAGGCTTCCTTGAAAGTGATATTTACGCCCTGCGACCTCAACTTCTCCAGGTAATCAGTGGTTTCGGTCGGTCCTCTGGTTACGAAAGTTCCACCGCTCTTGTACGTACCGTTGATCATTCCACCTTTTATGGTGACTTCCCTGATTCTTTGGTTTTCTACCTGGCGGAGGAACTCCGTGTAACTTATTTCGTCCTGTGCCGAAGGAGAATTAAAAAGAGTCTGGAATAATATGAGGGATAGAATAATAGCTCCAACTATGAGAGCTATATTGCGGAAGTTATTGTTGTTATTCGGGAAGTTAAATTGCCCCCCATCACCTTTATCTTCTTCGTCGCGGTCGGGGCCTCTTTCCTTTCTGTTGAAGTCATCATTATCAAAATCGTTATCCTCGTTCAATTAAACTCACCTCTTAACTCAGGAATTTTACGATAGGGACTGATTATTCTCAAGTTTGCTAAACGCTCTGTGATTCATGAGCACTGGATAAAAGAAGAGCCAATCGACTAATATTTTTTTCTTCGGTGGAAGGCTTTAAACCAATCTGACGGTAAACTATGGCAGTCCCGAGGGGATTCGAACCCCTGTCGCCGGGATGAGAACCCGATATCCTGGGCCGCTAGACGACGGGACCGAGTCTTGGCTGGGAGAGGAGGATTCGAACCTCCACTAACGGGTCCAGAACCCGCCGTCCTACCATTAGACGATCTCCCATTAAAGTGCAGGTAATTATACGAAGATACTTTAGTAGATCAATAGAAAAGTTTCGAAAAAGTAAGGCCGGTAGATGGACCCGACGCTAGAGATTTTCCCATTCAATGTTTTGGTCGTTCCGGGTACCGAAAATCGTCTCGGGCGGAGAAAAAATTTCGCCGATAAGTAGGGATACTTAAAGGCCAATTGATGAGTTACCGGTTTTATTTTTGCCACGTGGGGTTTTTTTGGCTATAATTTGTTTCCAGCACAGTCAAAAGAGGGTTGTAAAAAAATGAGTAAACAGTTTGGACCCGTCGTAGCGGGCAAGTTCTATCCAAAAGAGCGGGAGAAGCTTCTGGAATCCATCGAGAACTGTTATTCTAGCCCCCACGGACCTGGAGAAGTTGCTTCTCCAGCTGGAGGGGAGCTCGAGGGAGGCCTGGGAATCGTTGTTCCCCATGCCGGTTACGAATTTTCCGGTCCGGTTGCAGCTCATGCTTACAGCTGGCTGGCTCAGTTTGGAAAGCCCTCGGAGGTAATAATTGTTGGTACTAACCATTCCGGGTTCGGACCACCGGCGGCAATAGCAAAAAAAGGCAAATGGGTTACCCCTCTTGGCGGCGTCGAAATAAATGAAAAACTGGCAAATGAAATATCCAGGAGGAGTTCGGAAATTAAGAACCTGACGACTCCGTTTTCCCGGGAGCATTCTCTGGAAGTTCAGTTGCCCTTCCTCCAGGATCTCTGGGGCTCGGATTTTTCCTTTGTCCCAATCTGCATTAAGGATCAGGGAAGGGAGACTGCTGAGGAAGTGGGTGGAGCCATAGAGGAAGCTGCTTCTCCGGGAACTCTCGTGATTGCCAGCACGGACTTTTCTCACTACGAGCCCGAAGAAGTAGCCAGGGACAAGGACAATAAAGCTATTGAAGCCATCATGGATATGGATATTGAGGGGTTTTACACGCGAATATCCGAGTACGGTATTTCGATCTGCGGATACGGAGCAATTTCCGCTCTTATGGATTTTGCCGCCAGTCGCGAGCTAACCCCGGAAGAGCTAAAGTACGCCACGTCGGGCGAGGTGTCCGGCTACGGCGAGGAGGTAGTAGGGTACAGTGCCATCGGATTCGAGTGATGATAACGCCGTACAATCGATGACGGGGTACGGTGAAGGAAAAGCCGATCTGGACGGCAGGGACGTTGAAGTAATTATCAGGACGTTTAATCACGATGGAACCTCGATAAAAGTTCGTGGTTTGAACGAGGCTCAGTCAATAGCCCACAAAGTGGAAGGGTTCTTGAACGATTACTTCTCCCGGGGCAGGATAGAAGTTAAGGTAAAGACCGAGGAAAGTAGCGGCCTTTCGGTAGAAGAGCTTGACTTAAAGGCGATCAAAGAGAGTTTTAATAGCCTTGCCGGCCTGGCGGACGAGCTTGGGTTAAGTGAACGACCGGGTCTGGAAGAGCTGATAGAGCTCGACTTATTGAAGCAGGAAACTCCTTATCGTAATTCCTGGCCCACCGTAAAGAAGGCTTTACGTCAGGCCGCGGAAGAGGTACTGTCAGCCCAGATCAAGGAAGGTGACGCGATCAGGGAGGACCTACTAGGTTACCTGAATGATATCGGTAAGCGCCTTGGCAGGGCGGAAGAGGAGGTACCCGAGGTAGTCAAACAATACAAACACGACCTCCGTGATAGGATCGACGACTTGATGGCTGAAGGCATTGAGCTGGAAAAACGCGAACTCGAAAAAGAAGTTGCAAAGTTTGCGGACAAGATAGACATCAATGAAGAAATATCCCGAGCAAGAACGCACGTTGAATCGGCCAGGGAGACCCTGAAAGAGGGTGGGATTATTGGTAAAAAACTCAAGTTCATCACACAGGAACTCCAGCGGGAGATAAATACGCTCGGAGCAAAGTCCAAGGACGGAGGCATTCAGGCAGAAGTAATAGAGATGAAGTTAGCCCTGGAAAAGTTCAAAGAACAGTCGCGAAATCTGGCCTGATCTTACGCTCCAGCTTTCCTCAATTTATGGCTCCAAAAATCTGAAAGGAGTTTTTAGTTTAATGGATGCCAACTCACGTTACGAGGAATATAGAAGCGAGAGTATCTTTTTCGTCGTTACCGGTCCTTCTGGTGTGGGCAAAACGACCGTTATGGAGAGGTTGCTCGAGGGGGACGACCGGTTGACTTATTCGATTTCTCATACTACAAGGGAAGCCAGGCCCGACGAGACCCATGGGGAAGATTACTACTTCGTCGGAGAGTCCGAGTTTGAGAATTTGCAAGAAAAGGATGGGTTTCTGGAGTGGGCCGAAATTTACGGTGATTACTACGGGACTTCGAGGCAAGAAGTTGCGAAAATCAGAAAGAAAGGGCTTGACCCATTCCTTGACATTGACGTTCAGGGAGCCGCGC
Source organism: uncultured Thermotogae bacterium (assembly GCA_964506635.1). Lineage (GTDB taxonomy): Bacteria > Bipolaricaulota > Bipolaricaulia > M55B111 > M55B111 > JAGXLP01. Next base: position 2,910 of record CAZDMI010000011.1, on the reverse strand, counting down.
AGTTAAGAAATGACCCCGAGCTGGAGGCCGTGTTTATTTTCCTAGCTCCTCCGTCTCTGGAAGAGCTGAAAAGGAGAATCACGGGTCGGGGGGCGGAGAGCTCGGAAACGATCAGAAAAAGATTGCGCGTGGCCGAGGAGGAAATCAATCGAATCAGGGAATTTGACTACCTGGTGGTTAACGAAGATCTGGACGAGACGCTCTCTCTTCTTGGATCAGTAGTCAAAGCGGAAAGGCTGAAGGTTTAAGAAGGGGGTCCTAGGTGGGAATTAAAGGAACTGGCATTGACATCGTTGCCGTGGAGAGGATTGAACAGATGGTCGAGGAATGGGGAGAGAAGTTTTTAACCAGAGTATACACCGACAAAGAACTTGATTACTGTCTACCGAAGAGGAGGAAGTACGAACACCTGGCCGGCAGATTTGCCGCCAAGGAGTCATTTATAAAAGCGGCTGGCGGAAAATTGCCCTGGAAAGCAATTGAGGTGATTTCTCGAGAAAGCGGTGAACCGGCGCTAAGACTGAATCAGGAATCAGGGACGATTCAGAGCCAGGTTCATCTTTCCATAACCCACGAGAGATCCTACGCTCTTGCAATGGTGATAATCTCGGAAACTAGTTCCCTCTAACCTTGTTTTTTAGACCTTTCGTTCCTCGCCCCTTAGCAGTCTTACAATATTCCCGCGATGAGTAAAGTAAATTAAACCTGCTAGTCCGATACTTACCCAGAGCAAAACACTTTTCCCCATGGTAAAGTAGAGGACTACAGGAACGGAAGAAATACCGGCGAGTGAACTAAGGCCTGCTATACTCCGTAGTGAGAACAAGGTAATCCAGATGATGACGAATACCAAACCGGAAGGCCAGGATACAAAACTGATCACGCCCAGGGAAGTCGCCACTCCTTTCCCTCCGGAAAACCCGAGGAAAGGGTTGAAAATGTGTCCGAGAACCGCAAGGAAGCCCAGAGAAACTGGTAACCCGGTTTGTTGAGCGAGAAGAGCTGCCAGAGTTCCCTTTCCCACGTCTAGAAGGAGTGCAAGCCCACCGTAACCCTTCCCGCAAACCCGCGAGACATTTGAGGCTCCGGGGTTGCCGGAGCCGTGTTGTCTAATGTCGGTACCCAGTAACACCCTGGGAATAATGTAACTGAAAGGTACCGCTCCTATCAGGTAGGATGCCAGGGCAATTAATGGGAATAAAGCTAAAGTACCGGACATTCAGGGTTTAAAAGCCCTTGTCTTCCAGGTGCTCCCGCATCGAGATCGTCTCGTGACCGCTTCCTTCGTCTTCGGAACCGCCGTCCTGGGATTCTCCGGATTCTTCCTCCTGGAGGATTCTTATCGAAAGGCGGACCTGTCTTTTCTCGTCGTTTATTCCAATTATCTTTGCTTCTACTTCTTCACCGACTTCCACGACGTCTTCAGGGTCAGAGACCTTTTCCTTGGAGAGCTCCGAGACGTGAATCAATCCTTCCACGTCACTGGTAATTTTGATGAAGGCTCCAAATTCCTTGATTTCCGAAATCTCTCCCTTGACTTTTGAGCCCACGGAGTAGAGGTCCTGGAATTCGTGCCACGGGTCCTTTTGTGCCTGTTTGATGCTCAGACTAATCCTTCTGTCTCCTTTGTCAACTTCCAGTACCTGTGTGTTTACCTTGTCTCCCTCCGAGAGCATGTCGCTCGGATGGTTTACGTGGTCCCAGGATAGTTCGGAGACGTGAACCAGGCCTTCGACGCCTTCCTCAAGCTGGACAAACGCGCCAAAGTCCGTCACCTTGGTTACCTTACCGCTGACCTCAGTACCGGGTTCGTATTCTTCCTCGATCTTCTCCCAGGGGTCTTTTTGTGCTTTTCTGGCGGAAAGGCTTATCCTCTGTTCCTCTTCATCTACTTCCAGAACTTCTGCCTTGACGGTCTCCCCGACTTCTATGACCTCATGAGGGTCTTCTGGGTAACCCCAGGAAAGTTCGGAAATGTGGATGAGTCCTTCGACGTCCTCTTCCAGTTCGACGAAGGCACCGAAGTCAGTGATCGAAACGACTTCTCCTTCGACCGTCTTTCCTACGGGGTAACGTTCAGATACTCCTTCCCACGGATTCGGTGTCAGGCGTTTTATCGAAAGGGATATCTTCTCGTCGTCACGGTCCATGTCAATGACTTTTACCTCTACCGTGTCCCCTTCTTCGTACTCGTCCGGGGGTGCGGGTAGATCCTTCCAGCTAATTTCGGACCGGTGAACGAGACCTTCAAAGCCTCCGATATCCACGAACAGGCCAAAGTCCACTTTCGACTTTATTTCCCCTTCGACGGTGTCTCCAACTTCCAGTTCGTCGAATATTTCGTCTATTTGCTTTTCCCTTTCCTCACTCAGGAATTCCCGGCGAGAGACGACGATGTTCCGGTTCTTTCGGCTCAGTTCCAGGATCTTGAACTTGAGATCTTCCCCTTTGAGTTCGGAAATAACGCTTGGCATGTCCGAACCGAGATGGGATCCCGGCAGGAAAGCCTGGATTCCGTCCACGTTTACGTGGTAACCGGCGCTCTTGACTTCTTCAGTTATGGTCCCGGTTATCGTTTCGTCTTTTTTGAATGCTTCTTCCAGTTCGCCGATCTTCCTTTCGTAAGCGGCCTGTTTTTCCGAAACGTATACCGTGCCCTTTTCCTCGTCTATGTAGGTAACGAGTACTTCGACCTCTTCTCCCGGCTCGATTTCTTCCCTTTCTCGGAAAGGAGAGAGTTCCGTTTTAGGGAGAATGCCCTCTGACTTATAGCCTATATCGACCAGAATATCCTTGTCTTCTACCTGAACGACGCTCCCAGCTATCGTGTCGCCGCGGCTGTAGGTTCTAACATCAGTTTCGTCAAACGCTTCTTCCATCTTGATTTTTTCTTCCATCAAACGACCACCT
>CAZDMI010000010.1:0-23341 GCA_964506635.1 uncultured Thermotogae bacterium | reverse complement strand
CCAGGAGTCGTCCCAAGATACTCTTCGCCATTGCTATTAACGATTAAATTTTCACCAAAATTAGCCGAGGAAACCCCACAGCTTGCTGTGGGGAGGAATCGGCTGATTTTTGTCCAGCACTCAAATGAGATATGCAGCTTGGCTCAAGTACTTTAGATTAATTACAAGATTGTCCAGCGAATAGGTACAATTAACGATTTCCTGGCCCAAGCAGCTTTCCTCATTTGAGTGCTGGGTCTTCTTTTGTAAAAGAACAAAGTCCGTAGTCAAATCTGTTTTTCTAGGTGCCACGTCCCTTTGGGTGGGGTTCTTGACTGATCTTAAATTTTTTCAAAAAAAGTAACTAAGAACTTATTTAGCTCCTATATAAAATTACTGGTGTGTTGTAAATAAGATATGAATTGTCCAAAACTTCCACTATTTAGCCGTCATCACTTGACATTCCTGGATTGGAGCGAAATGACTATTGGCATTTTCAATAAAATTTCTTATATTTATGAGGTATTTCACAACTCATCCTGGGAGGAAAAGATGGCCAAAGAAAATCTGCTAACGGTAGAAAACGTGTATAAAAGGTATGGAGACGAAGAAGTATTAAAAGGCGTCTCCTTTGACATGGATCAGGCGGAGACAAAAGTTATAATTGGTCCTTCCGGTACGGGCAAGAGTACCTTGCTCCGCTGCATCAATCAATTGACGGAGCCGGATCAGGGTCAGGTGTGGCTTGAGGGCGAAGAAGTTACCAATAGCCCCAAGGATATAAACAAGTTTCGACAGAATATAGGTATGGTCTTTCAGCACTTTAACCTATTTGAACACTTAACCGCTCTCGGGAACGTGACTCTCGGGCTACGAAAGGTAAAGGGGTACAACAAAGAAAAGGCGAAGGATATCGGTCAAATGGAGCTTGAAAGAGTAGGTTTGTCCGATCAAGCAGAATCTTACCCTGCCCAGCTATCCGGCGGGCAAAAACAGCGCGTGGGAATCGCCAGGGCGCTGGCCATGGAACCAAAGATAATACTTTTTGACGAACCTACCTCGGCTCTCGATCCGGAATTGATAGGTGAGGTTTTAGAAGTGATGAAGGACCTGGCCGAGTCGGGCCTTACCATGCTCGTAGTAACCCACGAGATGGGTTTTGCAAATTCAGTTTCCGACGAAATAATCTTCATGGAAGGCGGCAAGATTATTGAGCAGGGTACTCCTACACAGTTCTTCAATAACCCTGAGCATAGCCGGACCAAGGAATTTCTCCACAAACTCACGGAACTTTACGGCGAACGGGAATAAGTCCCCGGGCCCGTAGTATTTCTCAATTAACTATAAAATTCCGGGTTCAAGAACTTCGCCAGTGCGAAAATAAGGGCGTCTCGATAGGCGCCCTTCCTGGTAATTATACCATCGGTGAATATCCCGATTGCTCCGGGGCCTTTTTTTACTTCGTCTCGATCCGTAATTTCGTCCATGATTGGCCCAAGCTCCTCCCCTTTTCTAATTCTATTCGCAACAGATATCGGTAATTCGAGCCTACCTCCACCGCCGATGTACTTTTCACCTTTTTCGTCGATAAGATAAGACCAGCCGGTAAGGAACATACCGAACTCGGTATCGCTAACTGAACCCTCGAGGCCGACACTGAAATCGAAGTTCCTGACCGCCTTTACCCTTTCCGCCCTGTTTTTAGCCCCAGTAATTGCCTCCCGGTCGGACGTCGGTTGTTCGGAAACACCGGAATCGACGTCGATTTCTACTATATCGGGATTAACTCCAACCAGTTCAAACCCTTCCGCAGTGGCTTCGAATTTCACCGGATTGGTGCTGCCAACCCCTATGTTCATTTAACGCTCACTCCCGTTTTCCAATGAATAGAAACTTTAGGTTATCGCTTGTATATTTTAGGTTTTTGGTTAATGGAGAAGGCTGAAAAGTATTTTAATAGCTGGAAATTGTTATTTCTATCACTGGAGGCGAAAGTTTTTCAGTGGAGCGACTAAAACTAACCGTTCACAAAATTTCATCCTTTAATTCTTCAGATACTGTCCAGGTATAGATTTATGGGGAATTTCGGACACAATTGCACCTTTTTATCGAAAAACGTGGAGTAGGTCGAAATTAGGAGATTACGTCCATCTTGAAAGTGTGAACCGATCCACTTTATGACTATAATAATGGTGAGGTGAAGAATATGGCGGAAGATGAAAAGTTAGAAGGGCAGAAAATAGATGGCGGATTGGTAAACGATAAAGGTACTATTACGGTATCCGAAAAGGTAGTCACGGCAATCGTAGCTGGTGGAGCTTCACAAATAGAAGGACTGGGCCAGAAAAAATCCTCCGTAACAGAGGATATTGGTCGAATATTTGGCAGTCAGCGTAGAGGGGTGACGATTGACTTCGACGGAGACGAAGTCTCAATAACGCTGAAAATTGCCGTCAAGCAAGGCTACCCCGTGCACGAAGTGGCCAAAAAAACGCAGAAAAAAATAAAAGAAGACATACAGGAAAAAACCGGTCTAAAAGTCAACCACGTTGATATTTACGTGCAGAAACTACAGGTTGAAGAGGAGGAAATGCCGGAAGAAGCTCTGCCTGAAGGCACGGAAGAAGAATCTTAGACCCTTGCCAGAAAACTAGATAGGGCTTAAACTTTCCTAACTTTCTCGGAGGGGTGGGCGAGTGGACAAAACCGCCGGTCTTGAAAACCGGAGAGCCTATCCTGGCTCCGTGGGTTCGAATCCCACCCCCTCCGCCAGCTATCAATCAACTGATTTAACGACAAAGGTATCAAAAATTGTCCAAGGACTTTCCCTGGAGGTAATCAAAATATCTCCCCTTTCTATAGGCCTAACCACAGGTTTAATTCTGTCTCTCGTTTGGATCAGCTGGAACCTTACGCTAGACGCATGGTGGCAGCCCACTGATCGTGAAACTATCGACAGGATGTTAGAATTGCTCGATCTCGAGGCCGGAGATTTGGTATTCGATCTGGGTTGTGGGGACGGGAGGACTCTCACGACCGCAGTAGCGGATTTTGACTTACGTGCAACCGGAATCGAGATAGACCCACTTCGAGTTGCTTTTGCCTGGTTCCGGCTAATTATATCGGGAAAATATCCCCGGGCCAAGGTTTCACCCGGCGATATGTATAAACAAAATATATCCGGTGCAGACGGCGTTCTAATATTTTTATCCGGTGATGCAAACGAAAAACTTGCCCCAAAATTCCTTCAGGAGCTGGACAAAGGTACCCGAATCGTGTCATACTACCACGAGCTCCCTGGCTGGAAACCGCTGGAAAAAGAAGTCAACGAGCAAGGATATCCAATCTACCTTTACGAGGTTGGAAAAGGTGAAAAAGAAGCTAACTAGTTTACTCGAAGTATTGGATTACGAAAAAGTTTACGGCGAAGTAAACTTGATCGTGACGGGTATATCTCATGATTCCAGAGACGTGGAAAACGGCGACCTATTCTTCGCCCTCGAAGGCGAGAATTTTGACGGACACGGCTACGCCAAAAACGCGGCTAAAGCAGGAGCAGTTGCGGTCGTTGGTGAAAAGGTCTACGACTCCGTGAATTTGAGTTCCGCTCCCTACGTTAAAGTAAACGATAGCAGAAAAGCTCTCTCACGTATCAGTCGGGAGTTTTACGATAAGCCAACTTCTGATCTCTTTACAGTGGGAGTAACGGGGACAAATGGTAAAACTACGACAACTCACCTGGTCAAAGAGGCGCTTGATAGCAGGGTGACTGAAACGATCAGCACAATTACCAACCGGGAAGTCCCTGGAAGGCCTGAACCGGTAACTACGCCGGAAGCACCCCAAATCCATGAAGCAGCCGACCGGGCTCGATCCAAGGATAAAGACAATTTCGTCCTTGAGGTTAGTTCTCACGGACTAGCCATGGGTCGCGTATCGAAAGTGGATTTCGACGTGGGGATATTTACAAATATTACAAGGGACCATCTGGATTATCACGATTCAATGGAAGAATATAAAAGCAAAAAAAGCTTACTTTTTTCTTACCTTAGCCCTGACGATACTGCGGTACTGAACGGAGATCAGGAGTTTTCAGAAGAACTAGAGAGTACCACGGAGGCTAGGACCGTCAGGTACGGACTGGAGAGTAGTTCCGACGTTGTTGCCGTGAACTTACGGATGAATACCTTGGGGATATCTTTTGAAGTTAGGTCTCCCTGGGGAAAAACCGAAGTGGATTTGAACCTTTTCGGAAAATACAATGTTTACAATTCACTGGCTGCTATTACAGTGGGTTTGGTAAAAGGGCTCGAGCTATCAGATATTTCGGAGAAACTGGCCGAGGTAGGTCCGCTTCCGGGTAGAATGCAAAAACTGGAACTTTCAAACGGAGCGGACATTTACGTCGATTTTGCCCACAATTCGGGGGCTCTGGAAAAAGCCCTCTCGGGGTTAAAGCAACTGTACGATACAGTATCCGTGGTATTCGGTTGCGGGGGCGAAAGCGACAGGGGGAAGAGACCGGAAATGGGGAGGGTTGCTGGAAAGTACGCCGATAAGGTATACATTACTGACGATAACCCCAAAAAGGAGAATCGGGAGGAGATTCTGGGTGAAATAGCTGGCGGAATTGAAAACAGCTCGCTCTACTCGATTATTCCGAACCGAAAAAAGGCAATTGAGAAAGCAGTTGAACAGCTTAATTCAGGAGAAACCCTGTTAGTGGCAGGAAAAGGTCATGAAAGGTATCAGGTAGTTGGCGAAGAATGGATAGAGTACAACGACATGGAGTACCTGGAGAAACTTTGTCGAGGAAAGGGTTTAATTTAGAATTTCCTTGATGACCATTCTGGCCTCTTTTTTAGTTTCTTCCACGCCGGAGTCCGATCTGATTACGAAATCTGCCTTCTCGCTTGCATTCTCCGGCAGTGATTGAGCTTTAATTCTATCTTGTGCCCTGGAACGACTCACCCCGTCCCTCTCTATCAACCGTTCCACCTGCGTATCGTGATCCAGTGAAAGTAGGACAATATAGTCAAATTCTTTCTGATCAACTTTCGCAGACTGAAAGAGAAGCGGTATTTCAACGACCAGAAGGGAAGCTCCTTCTTTTGCAAACTGGTCGGATAATTCGTCTATTCTCTCTTTTACGTAAGGGTGTGAGATATTTTCAATTCTTTGCCGCAACTCTTCATTCTGAAAAACTTTATTTGAAACTTTGGAGAGGGCGACCGTTCCAGCTTCAGTTAAAACGTCCTTACCTAGAATTTTTACCGCGTCGTCGAAATGAGGGTTGTCCGGGTCGTAGATCTCTTTTGCCAGTTCGTCTGCCTGTAGCGTCTTTACGCCGGAAATATCTTTAACTGCGTCAAGAAAGACGGTCTTACCGGAGGCAATGCCGCCAGTTAAGGCAACTTTAATCATTAATTCTTCTGGAAATCATCGTGTGCCGAATTGACGACTTCACGGAATTCAGGCGGATTTCCCTCGTTTTTGGCTCCTGAAAGGTAGAGCAGGTACTCGATGTTCTTGCTGGATTTCCCCTGAATTTGAGAATGAGTACAATTCATAACTTTCAGACCGTTGTCTTCTGCAAAACCGCGGACGTTTTCGAGTACTTCTTCGTGGATGTCTGGATCAGTTACCACGCCGCCCTTTTCAACGCTTTCCGGACCTGCTTCAAACTGGGGTTTCACCAGAGTCACCATTTCCCCGTCCTGCTTGAGAACCTTTTTTGCAGGGGGAAGAATTAATTCCAGGGAAATAAAAGAAACGTCTATAGTTACTAAATCGACTCTGGTGCCGATTTCTTCCGGTTTTAGGTAACGAGCGTTCTTGTCTTCTATTGGAGTCACTCTATCGTCCTGCCTGAGGTTCCAGTCCAGCTGTCCCTTGCCAACGTCCAGAGCCCAGACATTTCGCGCCCCGTTCTGGAGCAGGCAATCCGTAAATCCTCCTGTAGAAGCCCCGATATCAAGGACCTTAAACTTTTCGACGTCGATCTCGAATTCCGCAAGGGCTCCTTCAAGTTTTTTTCCACCCCGGCTCACGTACCGCTGGTCTCTCCCTTTAACCGTTATATCGGCGTCTTTTGGCACCTGTCTACCAGGTTTATCTTTGAGCTGGCCCCCAACGTAAACGTTGCCAGCCATAATTTCCCTTTTTGCTTTTTCCCTGCTCTTACAGATTTCCTTTTCTCGTAGCAGCACGTCCAGCCGTTCTTTGTCTGACATAATTTCCTGGTGAGGTTAGAGGTAAGTTAATTATCGTCGGTAAATTCTTTAAATTTCCTGAGTTCCATCTGTTGATCGAGGAAGTCCTCGAATTCTTCACCGGCCTCTTCGTCTTCTATTTCCTCGTCAAACGGTGATTCCATGGCCACGTCTTCGAATATCTCCTCGTCAACGAAAATGGGGCTATTTGTCCGAAGGGCAAGAGCGATGGAATCCGAAGGGCGTGAATCCACTTTCATTTCTTCTTCCTCGGGTCCTTTAAGCACGAGAGTAGCATAATAAGTCTTGTTGCTCAAATCGTCTATTACTACCCGCTCGAGCTCACGATTCAATTTATCTAGCACTGACTTCAACAGGTCGTGCGTTAGCGGTCTTTCGAATTCTTTTTCCTGAAGTTTCAGGGAAATTGCCAGAGCTTCGTTTTGACCTATCCAGATTGGCATCACCTTGTTGTCCTCCTCGCCCTCGAGCAGGACTACTGGTGCGTTATTTGAAGTATCAACCAGTAAAGCTTTTACACGAACTCTTTCCATGACTTCCACCTCTTCTGCCCTATTCTAGTGGCTGCCCCTTCGTCTTTCAAACTAGAGAAAATAAAGGCAAGCAAAATAGCCTATACTTCTAAAATTCTTCCCGCTCCGAACTCAAGGCAATCGTCACCGTACGCATCTTTCATCATTCGAGTTGCCTTTTTCCCGGTACAATGTGTGGGGGCAATCTTCTCCACGGAGCAACTTTCAAAGTCCTTAATCACACGCCGTATTTTCTTCTCGCTACTGGAGCCAAGGTGGAAGCCTCCTGCAACGAGATGTGGGGCCTCGCCGGAGATTTCTTTGGCTTTTCTCACTATTTTGCTGATACCCGGATGGGCACAGCCAGAGACTACCACGGGACCTTCTTCGGTATCCAGAATCAGGCTCTGCTCGGGTAAATGGTTGCCCCGGTAGTTTCCCTTCATTTCACCCGTGGAACTTAAACCTGGAAAAATTCTTTCTGGTTCGTGAAGTTCCGCAAGTTCCGCCCCGTAATTCCTGATTTTGTCCTTTATTCCTCGGGGAAAAGAACTGGTTATATATACTTTCAGGTCAGTACTTTCCCGCAAAACCGACGATAGGCCACCGACGTGATCACAGTGAGGGTGAGATAGAAATATACCGTCCAGGTTCTCAGGAGATACTTCCAGTAGCTCCATGTTGTCCTTGAGTATTTTTACGTCGGCCCCCGTATCGAAAAGCAACTCGAAACCGGGACTGGAAAGAAGTGCCGAGAAGCCCCATCCAGGGGTAACACCCTGTCTTAAGCTCACGTTATCGTAGATATCGATTAGCCTTACTTCGCTCATTAATCCGCCTCCTGACGCCAGTGGCTTAGAGGGGAATGGCGTCGAACTTTTCCCGGACTTTTTGCCATACTTCAACTATTGCAGCCGCTGCCGCGCCATCATCGTATTCAACTATGCTTGTACCCTGGACCATTGCCCTGGTAACATTTGGGTCGTACGGTATTTTACCCATGACCGGAATCCCGTTATCCCGGGCATAGGATTCAATTTTCTCGACCATTTCTTTGTTTAAATCGTACTTGTTGATTACGACTGCCGGCTCTATCTCAAAATTTTCCGACAGCTGAATAACTCGTTTGAGATCGTTTAAACCGGAAAGGGTGGGCTCCGTGACGATAAGAGCCAGGTCTACATCTGCCAGCGAAGCAATTACCGGACACCCGGTACCCGGTGAGCCATCAATTATAATGAGATCCTCACCTTCCTTTTCTGCTACCCCCACGGCTTTTTCCTTGATTTCAGTAACCAGCTTGCCAGAGGTTTCCTCTCCTGCCCGCAACTCCCCGTGAACCATTTTGCCGTACTCCGTCGTCGACTCGTAGGAATAACCCGAAAGCGTCTCTTCCATTCGGATAGCGTCCTCGGGACAGACGTGGGCACAGACGCCGCAGCCCTCACAGCGGTAAGGATCGATATCGTAATCCTCGTCTATGGCATCAAACCTGCAGTATTCCCGACAGATTCCACAATCGGTACATTTTTCGTCGTCTTTTACCGCTTCTTTATCCCCGTAAAACTCTTCCCCCGATTCTACCTCCGGGTCAAGCACCAGATGTAAATCCGCCGCGTCTACGTCACAGTCAGAAACAACCTTTTGGTCCGCTAAGCTGGAAAAGGCAGAAACCAGACTAGTTTTTCCTGTGCCCCCTTTCCCACTTATTACGAGTAGCTGCTTCATCGCTTAATCCCTGCCCCCTGTACCCGCAGAACCGGTCCCTATTGCCTCTTCCTCAGGGCTTTCAACAAGGTTTTCAATTTTTTCATAAAGCTTTAGGAACTCACCCTTCCAGCCGGCCAGATGTTCCGAAAAAGGAACTCCGTTAGAGTAATACTCGGCAATCTCTCTGTCATCAGGAATTTTCATCAAAACGGGTACCCCTTCTTCTTCACAGTATTGCTCGACGTCTTCGTTTCCAATCCCGTATCGGTTGATAACAACTCCTACCGGGACATCTATTTCTCTAGCCACGTCGATCGACAGTTTTAAGTCATGGAGTCCAAACGGGGTTGGTTCGGTAACCAGCAGAGCAAAATCACTGCCGTGCAGACTCTCTATCACAGGGCAGGCAGTTCCGGGAGGTGAATCCAGTATCGATAGTGCATCGTCGTTGGTATTCTTCTTTAACTCTCGAATTATCGGTGTGGCCATCGGTTCCCCAATTGACAGGTCGCCCTCATAATACCTTATCTCGCCGGCCTGGCCTTTTCGGATTACCCCAATTTTTTTATCCTTTTCCGTTATGGCATCCACGGGACAGACGAGAGAGCAGAGGCCACAGCCGTGGCATAGTTCCGGATACACCATGGTATTTTCGCCGAAGGTCGCTATCGCGTTGAACTCACAGGCGTCAGAGCACTTACCGCAATGAGTACAGGTATTTTCGTTTACTTCAGGTATCCGAATGTTGACAGATTCGTCTTCGGATTTATCCGGATTGAGGAAGATACCTGCATCTGGCTCCTCTACGTCACAGTCGAAAAATTCCACATCGTATTCGTCCTTCAGGGCAAGGGCTAAGTTCGTTGCCACCGTCGTCTTACCGGTTCCGCCCTTGCCCGCCGAGACTGTTATCTCCATTTAACCTCCTCGATATTTTAAACTGGGAGAAAATTAACGGAATTAACCGTGATGGTGATCATGGTCATGGCTGCCACGGAACTCGTGGCGTTCGCAGGCGTCGGATTCGGAAGCTGATAACAGTTCGTCACTTTTCCATTCTTCTAGTGCTTCCTTGACTCGCCCTCCCGCTCCGACGTAAACGTCGATACCGTGATCCTCAAAAAGATTGATTGCCTTTCTCCCGAGGCCGGAACATACCATGACGTCAACTCCTTCCTGAGCAAGCAGGTCGGCCGGGAGCCCTCTTCCGCCTTTGTGAGAACTTTCGTTCGGTATTACTTCCGCGTTCTCGGTATCACTATCTACGATCGTGTAAGTTGGTACCCGTCCGAAATGTTCTCCAACTTTTCCTTCGATTCCACCATTGCCTTCCGTGGGAAAACAGACCTTCATCGTTTCACCATCCGTTTTTTAATTATTTATGGGATCCACCAGAAGTGGTTGGTTCGTTCGCTTTTGCTAGTTCACCGGATTCGCAAGACTCCACGGCGTCTTCTATCGTTCCAGAAGCACCGGTGTAGGAGTCAATTCCGGCCGAACTTAGTGCATTATAAGCATTCGGCCCGACGTTTCCGGTTGCAAGTGCGTCGACGTCATTTCCCGAAAGGGTTTCGGCTGCCTGAACGCCGGCTCCCCCTCTAGCACTTTTGCTCGAATTCTTGATCGATTCGTAATCCATCGTTTCCGTATCCACAATTATGAAGTAAGAGCAGCGACCGAACTTAGGATCTACTTCTGAATCGAGCGAGTCTCCTTTTGCGGTAACGGCCAGCTTCATCTAATTACCTCCTCTATTTTCGCCTTTCTCGTCGAGTTCCCTCATGCGGCTCTTCATTGCCTGCAGTTCCTCTTGGAGGGCATCTATTTCGTTGGCAAGGTACTCCTTCTCGGATTGCCTGGCTTCCTCTTCGGACTGAGTTTCTCGACCGTAATTCGTCTGGTTCCTGTACCCAGCAGCGTTAGCTCCTCTTGCGAAACCTCTGCCAGATCCAAAACCCCTACCGGGTCCGCGGCCAAAACCGGCACCTCTTCCAAATCCTCCGCCCCCGCGTGGGGCTCCTTTCGTATAACCGGGGGAGTTAAAGCCGGAGCAAAAGCCCATCCCTCTTCCTGTTCTCGGTCCTTCTCCTCTTGGTCCTGTTCTATCGCCGTATGGCATGAAAAATCACCTCATGATTAGGATTTTTATCTCAACCCTATATTATCATATGCACACTTTACCTTCAAGACCGATCTCAGATATTTTGGATCATTCCTCTAAATCCGTAATTTTAAATATTTCAACTTGTTTCAATTAATTCGACCATTTAATTTTATTGTGATGAAACAAAAACAAGAATCCGAAGAGAGAAACTTTATTGGTGGCGTAATCCACGGGACTTTTCTCAGGTCCAGTGCACGCCTTGCAGATATAGACTTAATTCTGCCCGCGTTCGTTAGCTCAATTACGGGTTCCAAGTTCTTGATCGCGCTGCTACCGTCAATTTACTTTAGCACCGGCCGTTTGCCGCAGATTCTCTTTTCCAATTTCGTCGAACCAAAAGCAAGAAAAAAACCTTTTCTCTACGTAGCAATACTTACCAGGGCCTTCATGTGGTTTTTATTCGGATTCCTCGTAACCTGGAGGGGGATATCCAATCCGGCACTGGTTCTTTCCCTCCTCTTTACTTTCCTGTTAGTGTATTCGTTGGCGGGTTCTCTTGGAGGCGTCGCCCTTACGGATATAATTGGTAAGGCGATCTCAAGGGGAAGTCGAGCCAGGTTTTACGCTGCCAGACAGATAACGGGGAGCATACTCGCTTTTGCCACCGGGTTCCTGGTGCGGTACGTACTCGGTGAAGGTTTTTATTTTGATTTCCCGCAGAATTACGGAATTCTTTTCCTTCTCTCCGGAGTAGCCCTCCTGATAGGTTTTGCCGGCTTCTGGATAATAAAGGAACCGGCCGGTGAAACCGGAAACAGAAAACAACTAACCAGTTACTTTTCCGACGTTTTTACAATCCTCAAAAACGATAGCGAGTTCAGAATATTTCTATTGACTCGAGTACTGGCCGGTTTTCATATCATGATTATTCCTTATTACGTCGTTTACTTTAAGGAGGTTGCCGGCGTAGCTGAAAGCTTTATCGGTATCTATTTGATGGCGAGAGTTTTTGGCGGTGCAGTATCCAATTTCCTCTGGGGCAAGGTTGCGGAAGGAGCCTCGGAGAAAGTTATTCTACTGTGCTTGCTGGTCGCCGGGGTTACTCCCCTAATTGCACTGGGTATAACGAGTTTCGGGCCTTTATACTACTCGGTCGTATTTGTCCTCGCCGGCTCAGCCATAAATGCCCGAATGGTCGGGTTCAATACCCAGCTACTTGAACTTGCTCCCGAGGATAAAAGACCAACGTATTCGGGAATTCGGGGCACAACGATAGCATTAACCGCTCCACTACCTTTTCTCGCTGGAGGGCTAATCGAGTTTTTCTCCTTTAAATTCGCGTTTTTATTCGTCTCGGGGGTCATGCTTGCAGGAGCGGTGGTAAACCTGGTTCATCAGTTTAACTGGAAACGGAATTGGTCGGGCAACTAATTTTGCGCCTCCGTCCCGTATATAATAAACTCTAAATTAAAGATAATGACTGACGAAAAGCCGGAGATTTCGGACGATGAGATTGAAACGGCCCTAATCCACCTCTATAGGGGGGAAGTGCAGCGAGTAAATACCTGGCGCAACCGGCTCGATCGTACTCCTTACTGGTCACTTGTAATGGTTGCCGGTATGATTTCCTGGGCTTTTTCCGCCCCTGCCAGGTCGCCCGCACTGATTCTCGTCACGATACCCCTGACTTCAGGGCTTCTGATGCTTGAAGCAAACCGCTATCAAATGCACGAGGTCTGGCGGTCGCGAATGAGGTTACTGGAAGAAAACTTCTTCGCCAACTTGCTGGACCCCGATACGTCTCTTCCGAGGAGCGAATGGATGAAGGTGCTTTCTCAGGATCTGAGAGAGCCCGAATTCAAAGTTTCCTTCTTCACGGCGCTTTCCCTTCGGCTGAGAAGGATATACCTCTGGATCTATACTACAATCATTTTTGGCTGGTTTATGAAGCTGACACTCCACCCGACTCAGGTCAAGTCAGTAATAGCGACGGTAAAAAGGGCACGGATTGGTTTCGTCCCGGGGATTGCCGTAGTCTTTTTTATGGTGAGCTTTCTCGTGCTCGTAGTCTTATTGGCTCTAATTGGAATATACCCCGTCAAAGAGGAAAGGGGGGGACAGGTACTGGAGGAAGAACCTGGTTACGAATGGAGACGGGAGGAAGAAGGAGGAGAGGAATAGAAACCCTTAAACCATTTAAGGTTTTATCCGGTTTTTTTACCTCTATTTACCAATAACTCGGGTCTTATTTGTTGAGTTTAAAACCAGCCGTTTCCTCCCCAGGCCAAACCCTGGGACTTTTTTGGTAAGTTTTGGTGAATTATGGAAAAGGTTGATTCAAATTGTGCATAAGATAAAATTACTCAGTATACGTAAGTTTAAATGGCTTAACAGCAACTATTATTTTTTTATCTCAAATTAGATAATTTTAAAAGTTATTTATAGTTATTTGGCTAGTCATGCCAAAACACGACCGGAACTTAAACTTAATGGAGGAAAAATGAACGAGCAAAGAAAACAACAGGGAGCAAAAAGCGGCGTTGAAAGTATCGAGCTCGAAGGAGTAGATCACTCGTTAGTGGTAATGAGCGGAAAAGGTGGCGTCGGTAAAAGTACGGTATCGGCCAATCTGGCAACTTCGCTCGCCGAAGAAACCGAAGCAAACGTCGGTCTTCTAGATGCCGATCTGCACGGTCCTGATATCCCCAAAATCATGGGAGTTGAAGGAGAAAGGCTAGGGGGCTCCGAGGAAAGCATCGAACCCGCGAAGCTCGATAACCTCAAAATAATGTCAATCGGCTTCACGTTACCATCCGATGATTCCCCGGTTGTCTGGCGAGGTCCTCTGAAGATGAAGGCAATCAAACAGTTCCTCGGTGACGTAAACTGGGGAGAGCTGGATTACCTTATTATCGACTTACCCCCGGGTACCGGAGACGAACCCTTATCGATCGCACAGGTGCTGGAGAATCTTGATGGATCTTTAGTGGTCACGACGCCTCAGGACCTCTCTTTGCTTGATTCCAGGAAGGCGTATAACTTTTCCGGAAAGCTGGATATTCCCGTGCTGGGTATAGTAGAAAATATGAGCGGTTTCGTCTGCCCGCACTGTGGCGAACAGACCGAAATATTCAAATCGGGCGGGGGAGAAAAAGCGGCCGAGGAACTCGGGGCAAACTTCCTCGGGAGCATACCTCTGGACCAAAGAATCGTCCAGACGGCTGACGAAGGAGTTCCTTTCGTAAACGCCTATCCGGAGTCGGACGCCGCGGAGTCCTTTTCGAAAGTCGTAGGGGAATTCAAGTCGGTAATTTTGGAAGAATAGTTTTTTTTCAAAAAAAGTTTTAACTTTTCTTTTGATCGAAAAAACTTGAGAGCAAAAAAAGTAATTGAAATAATAATTCATAATTTTAAATTAGTTGATAGGTTTAACAAATGACTTTCGCCGGAAGATTGACTAACTTTGAAGAACAGTGATACCAGATAGTGCTGGAGGGCACTCTCGGCAAGTTTTGGTAGAGAACGCAATAAAATCGGGATACGAAGCGGCAAAAGAAATTTAAGTCAAGTTATTAGGGCGGTGAATTGATTTGGCAAAGCTCTATCCGGACTCACACGTGGAGATCAATGGAATTCTTGCAAGGTACTACGAATACTTTCTCAACATAGGAACGCTTGGACAATATCGTAAGTTCATCGCCGATGCGGTTTCGGATATGAATATCGAGCCGGGAGATAAAATACTGGATCTCGGGGCGGGTGGCGGTTATAACGCCAGCTTCATGAAGAAATACCTTGGAAGAAAAGGAGAGATCGTCGGACTAGACATAAGCGAGGATGGAATCTCCCGGTTTCGACAAAAATTTGCGGATAGTTCTAACGTAAAAATAGAAAAAAAGAGAATTGACAAGCCCCTGCCTTACGAATCCGAATTCGACAAGGTTTTCACCTCCTTTGTAATCCACGGTCTACCTCATCCTTCACGAGAAAGAACCCTGGAAAACGTAGAAAAGGCCTTAAAGCCCGGCGGCAAGTTTTTTGTACTGGATTACGGTGATTTTGCCATTTCCGAACTTCCTTTTTACCTGCGAATACCTTTCAAAATAGCAGAATGCAAGTACGCTTATGACTACCTTGAAAGGGACTGGCAAGAAATCCTGGAGAACTTCGGCTTTACCTTCCTCGAGAGTCACGAATACTTCCGTGGTTTCGCCAGATTGATGGAGGTAGAGAAATAACTGCTACCGGAGGGTTATATTGGACTTTAAATCAGCTGGTCACAGGTTGGTTTTCGAAGAGCTGGAGGTGTTTATGGAGCCCGACGACATAGTATTGGACGTAGGCTGCGGGGACGGCTCCTTCCTTGAACGAATAGTCAGTGGCTTCGAGGTAGAGGGGATAGGAATAGACCCCTCAGCTTCGATTGGCGGTAGGTCGGAGACTGAATGTAACAGTCTGCGGGCCGAAAACGTGAACGAGCTAAAAAAAGACTTCGATGTAATTTACAGCATCAATAGTTTGCATCATTTCGGCGATGCCGGCCTCTTCTTTAAACACGTAACTGCGAGCTTGAAGCCTTCCGGAACAATTATCATAGCAGACTGGAAAGAAGGGGCATCAACGGGGATACCCGAATCCTATTATTCAAGGGATAATGTAGAGGGAATGTTAACCGAAGCGGCCTATGAAACGATAAAATCCAGGGAGCTCGAGAAACAGTTCTTCCTAATGGCCACAAAGGACAAGAAAAAGATTTAAACCCCCTTTATCCTGAGGAATTTAGCCAGTCCCGAGTATATTATACCAACCACAAACTCTTTCTGGGTTGAGAGGATCACACTTCTTATTTTTCCGTACCTTTTATAGCGTAAACCGATCCATTCAGTATCCAGGAGCTTGTCTTATAAAAGTATTTGCTGGGGAATATGTTCGAAACTCGATCAACTCAACTCTAAAGCTGTTGAGGTCACCAAGGAAAAGTTATATCATACGTAAGATTAGATTTAGAATTTTGTAGCTACAATCGATAATTGCGGATAACGGATAAGTGGCCTCATTCTAGAATTCAACCAAAATGAGGTGCTAGCCATGAAGCATGAAACGATAAAATTCCAGGACGATGCGCTATACCTTCTGGACCAGCGCAAATTACCCACCACTGTAGAATATTTCAAGGCAGATGATTTTCGCGAAGTAGAATTCGCTATTGCCGATATGGTCGTTCGAGGCGCACCGGCCATTGGCGCAACCGGCGCTTACGGATTTTATTTGGCGGGCAGGGAGTACGAAGGAGAGGCAAAGGAAAAGTTCCTTAGTTTAGTTCGGGAAGCAGGTGAAGATCTCAGTGAAGCAAGACCGACGGCAGTAAACCTGACCTGGGCGATCAGGCGTATGAATAATTTGCTGGAGACCAACCGTGATGCTCCCGTTGAAGAACTGGTAGAAATGATGAAAAAAGAAGCGGAGAAAATTGCGCGCGAGGACGTAGAAATCAATAAGAAGATGGCGAGACACGGTAACGAAGTAGTTCCTGAAGGCGCGACGATACTAACTCATTGCAACACGGGGGCACTTGCCACTGCTGGGTACGGAACGGCCCTTGGCGTAATCAGGGAAGCGCATAACTCCGGTAAGAACATAGAAGTTTATGCTGACGAGACGAGACCAAGGCTGCAGGGTGCTCGCCTCACCACCTTCGAACTGATCGAAGAGAATATACCCGCTACACTGATCGTCGACAGCGTTGCAGCTACGCTCATACGAGACGGTAAGGTCGATATAATCCTCGTTGGAGCCGATAGAGTGGCTGCTAACGGAGACGTTGCAAACAAGATCGGGACGTACAACCTGTCGGAACTGGCACGGGTTCATGGCGTACCGTTTTTCGTCGTTGCTCCCACCTCTACGATAGATTTTGAGGTCGAATCGGGAGAAAAAATTGACATCGAGGAAAGGAACCCCGAAGAAGTAAGGAAGATAAACGGAAAGGATATCGCTCCAGAAGGGATCGACGTTTACAACCCCGCTTTTGACGTAACGCCCAGAGAGAACATCACTGGAATCATAACCGAAGAAGGAATTGCACGCTCCCCGTTTGAAGAATCCCTGGCTGAATTCGAGGCTTCGGAATAATGACGGAAGAAGATTTCCTGCCGATTCTTAAGGTTTCTCCGGAGCAAATACGCCCAAAAGTCGCAGTGTGCGGTGATCCGGAAAGGGCCGGAAAAATTGCGGATAGACTCAACCAACCACGAGAAGTTAGTTACAACAGGGAATACAGGTTAATTAACGGGAAACTCGACGGTCGAGAAATTACGGTCGCATCTCACGGAGTTGGTGCGTCTGGAGCCGCGGTATGTTTCGAGGAGTTGATAAAGGGCGGGGCAAAGAAGATAGTTAGAGTCGGTACCGCGGGTTCGCTGGACCCCGAGATAACGGACGGGGACGTTGTAATTGCGACGGGAGCCATACGTGAGGACGGGGTTAGTTCCCAGCTGGTTTCTGGAGCTTACCCGGCCATAGCCGATTACCGCCTGGTCGATTCACTGACCGACACTGCCGAAGAACTGGGCTACGAACCCCGAACCGGAATAGTACTGACAGTGGGGGCGTTTTATCCGGAACTGGAAGATCTGCCCAGCGATTATTATAGCCGCACGGACGCAGTCGCCGTAGAAATGGAAGCCAGCATTCTGTTTTTAATTGCCTCCCTAAACGGGGTCCAAGCAGGTGGAGTAATGGCAATCGACGGGATGGCAGTTGAATTCGACGCGGGTAATTACAATCCGCATCGCGATATCGTCAGTGAAGGGATCAACAAAGCAATAGACCTCGCGGTTAGAACCTTGGCAGGGTAAAATCTTAATACGGCCGGTTAAACCAAAATTCAAAGCTCTTTATCTTTAACCTACAACTCAAATTTAATTAGGGGGTAAAAATGAAAAAACGTCTCGCAGTCGTTTTAAGCGTACTGTTCGCTTTTACAGCGCTGGCTGGTTTTACCGCTGTTTCAGTCAGGGGAGCTGAAGGTAACGTAGCAGTTGTATTCGCCACCGGAGGTTTGGGCGACAAATCCTTTAATGATGCTGCCTTTGAAGGTTTAAAACGTGCGGAGGAAGATCTCGGTATCAGCTTTGACTATGCCGAACCGTCTGCTGTTGCGGAATATGAAACTTTTCTAAACCGGTTCGCATCGATGGGGAAGTACGATCTGATCATTTCAATTGGCTTCGATCAGGCCGATGCCTTGAATACAGTTGCCGGCCAGAATCCTAACCAGAAATTCGCCATCGTCGATTCAGTCGTGGACCAACCAAACGTAGCTTCCTTCGTTTATGCTGAGAAGGAACGCGGCTTTCTGATGGGGGTAGCTGCCGGAATGATGACCACGATGACGGACGATCCGTTAATTAACTCCCAGAAAAAAGTTGGCGTCGTCGGCGGAATGAAGATACCGCTCATAGATGGAAATATTGCAGGCTATATTGCGGGAGCGAAGTACGTCGATCCCGATATCAAGGTACAACATTCCTACGTAGGCAGCTGGGCCGATCCTGGTAAGGGCAAGGAACTCGCCGTTTCTATGATAGAAAACGGCGTGGACGTCGTATGGCAAGCCGCGGGTAGATCCGGCCTCGGCGTGATCAATGCCGCAAAAGAAAACGATGTTTATGCTATTGGTGCGGACTCCGATCAAGGCTACCTCGCCCCGGAACACGTCCTGACGAATGGAATGAAGTTTGTCAATAATACAGTTTATCAGGCCATCCAGGGTGTTCTGAACGATAATTTGAATATGGGAACGAACGTTCTTGGGGTGGCGGAAAAAGGTCTTGGCTATACAGAAAGTCTGCTCCCCGGAGCAGTAGTGGGAGAACTGGAAACCGTCAAGGAAAAAATTGTAGCCGGTGAAATAGAGATACCCGAAAAAATCGAGAACGCAAGATAAATAAAAATTCTCTTCTTTTACGGCGACCGTGGTTCCCTGAGTACGGCCACGGTCGCCAACTTACCTGAATGGTGCCATTTCATATGACAGAAAATGCAGTAGATATGGTAAACATAACGAAAAAGTTTGGGGAAACCGTTGCAAACGATTCCGTGAATCTTTCGGTACAGCGGGGCGAAATACACTGCATTCTCGGGGAAAACGGTGCTGGCAAAACAACCTTAATGAACGTCCTGTTTGGTCTCTACGGTCACGACCAAGGTAAGATCTCTATTAAGGGTAGAGAAGTAGATATCGGAGAACCCAGCGAGGCAATTGACCTAGGCATAGGTATGATTCATCAAAACTTCATGCTGGTGGACCGATTGACCGTAACGGAAAACATTATGGCGGGAGCAGAACCTTCCAGACGAGGGGTGCTTGACGAAAAAAAGGCCAAAAAAGAGGTAGAAGAAATAGCCGCTCGATACGAACTTCAAGTCGACCCAACGGCAAAGGTTGAAAATATTTCTGTCGGCGACCAGCAGCGGGTCGAGATACTTAAAGCACTTTACCGGGAAGCAGAAATCCTGATCCTCGACGAACCTACTGCCGTCCTGACGCCCCAGGAAGTGGAAGAGCTCTTTGAGATCATGCGGGAGTTACGGGATGACGGTAAAACCCTTGTTTTCATCACACACAAGCTGAAGGAAACCATGTCGATAACTGACCGGATAACCATTCTTCGAGACGGTAAAAACGTGGGAACCGTTCCTACCGAAGAAACTAGCCCGGAAGAGCTAGCACAGATGATGGTTGGCAGAGACGTGGTGCTCAATGTCGAAAAGAAGGAAAAGGAAACAGGTAATTCCGTGCTGGAAGTTGAGGACATGAAACTCCACAACCCGGAAAATAATTTGACCCTGGAAGACCTTTCCTTCGAAATCGGGGCTGGAGAAATACTCGGTGTTGCCGGTGTTGAAGGGAACGGACAGCTTGAGCTCGAAGAAGGAATCATGGGGCTAAGGGAACTAAACGGGGGATCCATTCGACTTAATAATAGTAATATCAGCGAGTACACCACCAGGGAAAGGAGGGACGAGGGTATAGCGCACATACCTTCGGACAGGTTAAGACGAGGACTGGTAACGGAATTTGGTCTCGACTGGAACATGATACTCGGTTCGGAGTGGTCGGAGCAATTTTCCAGAAACGGTTTCTTAAAACGGAAGGAAATTGAAGCCTATACTCGGGACGTGGTGGAACAGTTCGATATTAGAGGTACTGAAGGCGAGGTAACTGCCGGCAGTCTCTCCGGAGGCAATCAACAGAAATTGATTCTTGGTCGCGAATTAACCAGAAACCCTGACCTAATTCTGGCTGCCCAACCAACCAGGGGGGTCGACGTAGGGGCGATTGAATATATCCACAAAAAACTTCTGTCCATGCGAGACGAAGGGAGGGCTATTCTGTTGATTTCCGCCGAACTGGAGGAGCTAAAAACACTGAGTGATAGAATGATAGTCCTATACGAGGGTGAGATAGTTGCAAGAGGTGACGCCGAAGAATTCAGCGAGGAAGATCTGGGGCTTCTGATGGCAGGGAAAGGAGGTAAGCGCTAATAATGCAGTTAAAGAAAATTTGGCGCCGCCTCAAGAACCTATCCGGCCTCTCTGAACTCTTTTATTCGTTGTTGGCAATAATATTTGCCCTGTTTGTCGGGGCAATACTGATTTACCTTTCCGGTCACGACGCGGTTGGGGCGTACTATCACCTTTTTAACGGAGCTTTCGGCAGTACTTACAACATCGCGCAGACCCTGTTAAAATCCATACCACTGATATTTACCGGACTTGCAGTTGCCATTGGTTTCCAGAGCGGTCTTTTCAACATAGGGGCCGAGGGTCAGCTTTACTGGGGAGGGTTTATATCAGCGATAATTGCAATCTCTCTTCCTGGACTGTCGGGATTCTTGCTTGTACCCCTTGCTTTGATAGGGGGTAGCCTGGCGGGGGCAAGCTGGGCCGCAATACCGGGCTACCTGAAATCTCGTACCGGAGCGCACGAAGTAATAACCACGATAATGTTAAATTATATCGCCACTCTCGGGACTACGTTTCTCGTCAAAAATTTCTTTAAAACTCAGGGACCGGTCGACCAGACGAAAACCATACCCACACAGGCCAGGTTACCAAAACTCATCCCGGATACTCGATTGACCTGGGCACTGATCCTGGGAATCGTGGTTGTTCTAGCCACAAGATTTCTCCTCTCCAGTACTTCTCTCGGTTATGACCTGAAAGCAGTCGGTTCGAACCTCTCTGCTGCCGAGTACGGGGGGATTCCTGCCAGTAACGTAATGGTTCTTACCATGGCGATAAGTGGGGCAGTTGCAGGGCTTGCAGGCAGTACCATCGTCCTGGGCGTTTTAAGCCGATTCATTACCAACTTTTCCCCGGGTTACGGGTTCACTGGAATTGCCGTCGCAGTTCTAGGCCGAAACAGGCCAATTGGAGTTTTACTCGCGGCATTACTCTTTGGAGCCCTTGAGGCCGGAAAGGTATCGATGCAGTTATTTACGGAAATTCCAGGCGATTTACTCACCGTGGTCCAGGGATTGGTCATACTCTTCGTTGCCGCACCTTCGTTTATTAGGTTGTTCTCCTCCCTGCTGGGACGAGGAAAGGGGCTGTTTGCCAATGAATAAAGTTCTCGCCGCAATATTTAGTCTTAACACTCTATCCGCTGCAATCAGGATGGCCACGCCCATTGCGCTCGCTGCAATGGGTGGAACGTTTTCGGAAAGGTCCGGAGTAATAAATATCGGCCTCGAAGGAATGATACTGACCGGGGCATTTGCGGGAGTCGCCGGTTCCTTTTATACCGGAAGTCCCTGGGTTGGTCTGCTGCTTGCACTGTTCGCCGGCGGACTACTTGCCGCGGTCTTTGCGGTATTTACCGTAAAATTCAAGGCAAACCACGTGGTAGCCGGAGTTGGTTTAAATATATTCGCCTTAGGGCTTACCACCTGGTTGATGCAGGTTCTTTGGGGAACCCGCGGCACTTCGCCAAACGTAAACGGGCTTCCCAGAGTGACTATTCCGGTTTTGAACAGGATACCGGTCATCGACAAATTGTTCGCCAACCAGTCCCCAATCGTTTACCTTATGTTTCTACTGATAATTGCCGGCTGGATATTCCTCTTCAAAACCCCCTACGGTTTGAGAATAAGAATGACGGGCGAACGCCCGGAAGCAGCTGATACGCTGGGTATAAACGTCAGGCGAACCAAGTACTTCAGCGTAATCCTTAGCGGTGTATTATCCGGACTCGGCGGGGCTTACCTTTCCCTGGGTCACCTTAACTGGTTCAGCATGAACATGTCCGCTGGCCGGGGTTACATGGCTCTTGCCGCAAACATTTTTGGTCAATGGAACCCGCTGGGTGGACTTGGCGCCAGTTTCCTGTTTTCGTTCAGCGAAGCTGTCCAGATCAGACTGCAAAGCATAAACCTCGGCGTCGGGAATGAACTGATTCAGATGATTCCGTACGTAATAACCATAGCGGTTCTGGCCGGAGCAGTCATCAAGTCTCGACCGCCGGAAGCGCTAGGAGAACATTATGGAAGCGAATAGAAGCAGTCTCTGGCGTGAATTGCGGCGCCGGGGTAGTTCGCGGTGAACGAAGCACACAATTTGGACGATTACGACCTACTGGGGCTGGGCTGGGACGTCGGTGGATGGATGGGAAACAACCATGGTTTTTCCCTTGCGGGAATTGTCAACAAGGACAATACTATCCATTGGCCCGGAGAACCGGTAGAACTGGAGATACCGAGAGGTTCGAGTTTTAATTTAAAAAAGATAGTTAGTGAAATCACCGGTAATAAAGATTTTGAAGTTGACCCGGACCGGTTAATAATAGGTGTAGATGCACCTTTAGGGTTCCCTCAGGAGTTTAAAAATTTTCTAGTTCACGGGGAAAGCAATTATAATTGCCCGGAAAAAGAAATATACAACGAACTTGCGTACCGGGAAACAGATAGGCATATATACGAAAAACTTGGCAAAAAGCCCCTGTCGGCCACCTTTGATCGGCTCGGGACCAACGCCACAGTTGCCATAACCCACGTGAGAAAGTGGTCACAAAAATATGGTTTTAATAGAGAACCATCTTCAGGAGAAAGGAATAAGGGAAATGTAATTGAGGTCTACCCCGGTCTCCTGAAGCCCGACAAACATTCACCTGCTTATCCCCCCTTATCCAAGCTTTTATCATGGGATTTCGAACCCGGCACTCACTATTACGACGCTGCACTCTGTTCAACCATGGCCCTTGCTTACAAAGCTTCAAATGATTTTTCTTTTTTACCGCCTATGGTTGGCCCCCCTCAATTGACGGACCGTATAAGGGAAGAAGGGTGGATTTACCACTTTCCCGAGGAAGCCGTCAATAGAGAACTTTAGCGAAAAAACGCTATAAGCAGATTAGCACAACGATTTCAAAAAGAAATCCGTAGCTTGACAGGACCAGTAAAATTTTTATAATAATCTTAATGAAAATGCTTACATAACCGCTGGACGGGAAAAGTTAGGAAAAAGTTTCAAACAAGTAGTTTAATAGGGGTTTTGTCCAAAATTTGACGGTGTTTTGGTCATATTATGCTTTTATCAAGTATAAAACTTTATTTGAAACGCACATGTCTTAGTTATTTGTTTAAAATGTAAATGTTTACATTAACAAACATTCCCATGAATAAAAAAAGAACAAAAAAATTGAGAGATAGTTTACTGGACGTAACCCCTGAGATTTGCCCGGAAAGGGCAAAAATATTTACCGAATCAATGAAAGAATCCAGCGGCCTGCCAATCGTCCT